>CAXUHU010000027.1:0-20691 GCA_964250925.1 uncultured Acetobacteraceae bacterium | reverse complement strand
TCGCGTGAGCGACGTCTTAAGGATAGGTTTCGCGTGAGCGACGTCTTGAGGGGAGGTCTGGCATGAGCGACCTGTTCGCACCCGAGGGCGGCTGGCGTGTGCGCATCCTGGACATGTCCGGCGGTGCGGAGGACGGCATCGTCGAAGACATAAAAGGTTTTCCCACCATCATGCAGGCCAACGCGTTTGCGCGCGCCTACGTGCGCGACAGCGTGGAGCTGTGCCGCGCCGCCGGCATGGCCAGCCGCGACGTGCTGGCAGCCTGGTTTGCGTTTGGCGAGGATGCCGAGGTGCTGGACGCGCCGGATGATGGGTGGCGTTCGGCCAACGAATTGTCGGATTTTGCCGATCGGGCGGCTTCGAGAGAGGAGCGGGATTGGCGGGCTTTGGATCCGAGGAGAGAGGAAGAATAAGCGCTTCTTTTTTGAAAAAAGAAGCAAAAAACTTTCGCTACGTGAGGTGTACGGTCCGATCGGCATCCGACCAAAGGAATAAAAGTTTTTTGCTGCTTTTTTTCAAAAAAGCAGACCTTCCTTCCTAGGTGTCACTTATGCGCGTCCGCTTCGCCCCCAGCCCCACCGGCTACCTGCATGTCGGCAACGCCCGCATCGCCTTGGCCAACGCCCTGTTCGCACAACGCCACAACGCTACGTTCCTGCTGCGCATCGACGACACCGACGCCGAACGCTCGCGCGCCGATTACGAGCAGGCCATTGAGCACGATTTGCGCTGGCTGGGCATCGCCTGGGACGAGAGTTTCCGCCAGTCCGCCCGCATCCCGCTCTACGACGCGGCCGCCGACAGGCTGCGCGCCTCCGGCCGGCTCTACCCATGTTTCGAGAGCGAGGAGGAGCTGCGCTTCAAGCGCGAGCTGCGACTGCGCCGTGGGCAGGCGCCGGTGTACGATCGCGCCATGCTGAAGCTGACGGCCGAGCAGCGCGCCCAGGCCGAGGCGAATGGCAAGACGCCTTACTGGCGCTTCAAGCTGTCGGACGGCACGGTCGAATGGACCGACATCGTGCTCGGCCGTCGCGGCGTGAAGCTGCCCAGCGTGTCGGACCCGGTGCTGATCCGGGCCGATGGCACCTACCTCTACACTTTCACCAGCGTGGTCGATGATATCGCCGCCGAAATCACTCACATCATTCGCGGCGAGGATCATGTCACCAACACCGGCGTGCAGCTCGACATCTTCTCGGCCATGGGCAGCAATCCCTCGCGACTGACGTTCGCTCACTTGCCGTTGCTGGTCGATACGGACGGCGGCAAGCTCTCCAAGCGCATGGACGGTTTATCGCTGCGCGCGTTGCGCCAGGACGGCGTGGAGCCGGCCGCCATCGTGGCTTACTTGGCACGGCTCGGCACCAGCCTGTCGCCCGAGGTACTGTCGTTGCCCGAGCTGGCCGCAGCCTATGATCTCTCGCAGGTGTCCCGCTCGCCGGCGCGTTTCGACGTGCGGCAATTGCTGGCGTTGAACCGACGCGTTCTGAAGGCGGCAACGTTCGATCAGGTGCGCGAGCGTCTGCCCGGGGCAGCCACGCCCGCGTTCTGGGACGCGATACGCGGCAATTTGGACTTGCTGAGCGAGGCCAGGCACTGGTGGACCGTGGTCGCCGGCGACGTCGTGCCACCTGTCTTGGACGGTCAGGCAGATTTTCTCCGTGCGGCCCTGGAGCATTTGCCGCCCGACCCTTGGGGCGGCGACACCTGGTCCGATTGGACCGACAGCCTGAAGGAGACCACGGGCCGGCGCGGGCGCGCCCTGTTCCAGCCACTTCGCCTGGCGCTGACCGGCGAGGAGCATGGGCCGGAACTGGCCGCATTATTGCCCCTGATCGGCCGAGACCGCACCGGCTCTCGATTGAGGCTGTGTATCTTTTGACGAGAGTTGGCCGGCTGCGCCTGCTATCGGCTAAACCGACCATATGGTATTCTCAAATGACGCCGTCCGCCGAGGGCTGACGTGCTGGCACAGCGGATGCTAACCATAGCCACCAAGCATGTGCGGTAGCGCCGGCTGTAAGGTGGGAATTCGGGCATGGACTGGGACCTCGTAGTCATTTTCACTTTCATCGTCGTGCTGACGGTGATCAGGTTGCAGTACAAGCGCACCAACCCGAGCAACACGGGGTTTACGTCCGGTGATCAGAATGCGCTTGAACGCGCGCAGGAGACGGCGCGCCGTCTAGAGCAACGGGTGGAGTCGCTGGAGCGGGTGCTGGACGAGGACGCGCCCGGCTGGCGCGCGAGGGTCCGGGCATGAACCGGGCCATGAACTTCGTGCGCGTTGTTCTTGCCGTGGCCATTCTTGCCTCAGCCGCGCTGGCCGGCGCGGGTCAGGCAGCGGCCGAGACGCGCACCGTCCAGGGGCAGATGCTGGCCCTTACGCTGACCCAGTCCGACGACACGGTCATCAGCACGGACCCTGCGCTGGCCGATACGGTCCGCATCACCGCCAATGGGTCGCTAGACTGCCTTGCCGTGCACGAGGGCCGGACGGCCGTCGTTGGCACGGCCGCCTGCGCGGGCGACGACCTGGGAACGCTGCACATCGCGGTGGCCCCTCACATGCCGGTGGAGCTGGCCGCCAGCGGCGGCGGGTCGATCCAGATCAGCGACCTGCACGCCTCGCTCACCGTCGATCTGGGCGAGGGAACCGATCTGAAGGCCGGCGACATAGGCAGCTTTGCGCTGTCGGTGCGCGGCGGTGGCGACGTGGCAATCGGCACGGTCGATGGCTCGGCCAGCCTGCGGATCTCCGGCAGCGGCGACGTCATGGTCGGCACGCTGAACGGGCCGCTCAGCCTGAAGCGGACCGGGTCGGGCGACCTGTCGATCGGTACGATCAACGCGCCCGCGGTCGCCATCGACAGCACCGGTTCCGGCGACACGCGGATCGGCCGCGGCAGTATCGGCGGGCTGCAGGCCAATCTGCGCGGGTCCGGCGATCTGGCGGTGTCGGCCACTGTTTCGAGCGGCCAGGTGGCGGCCAGCGGCGGCGGCGATATCAAGTTGGCCACGGTGACCGGGCCGCTCAGCCGCTCGGCCAGCGGCGGCAGCAACATCACCGTGGGCGTTGAGGGTGCGGGCGACGGCGCGGTGCGTGGCGTGGCGCAGGCGGGTGACCCGGGCAGGCACGAAACGGTCATCGTCGCGAAGCGCGATCACACTGCGCACGACGTGACGATGGCGGCCGTAGCAGCTGTGCTGCTGTATCTTGCATGGCGCATCCTGCGCCGGCTCGGCAGTGGGACCGGGTGGCGTGGTCCCGCTCAACCGGCAGCGCCGATGCATCCCGGCGTGCTGGCGGTGGGCGAGACGATGATGCGTCTGGAGCAGCGTCTGGGCCGGATCGAGGGTTACGTCACGACGCGCGAGTTCGACCTGAATCGAAAATTTCGGGATCTGAAGTAGCTCTGGGCAGGGCCAATATCCACGCGACGACGGCTGTTACCGTGGATTCACCACCGCTCCGCTACGGAATATTCGACCGGCGTGTGACCGAGATGTGCGCCGGCTGCGTCGTTGAGTGTGCGGTGGCAACCTACACCAGGCCCGCACCCTGCAAGCCGCCGAACACGCCCAGCGCCGTCGTTAGCGCCGATACCACGATCACCACCCACATATACCAGCCGCGCAGCCTGCGCTCCGGCGGCAGGCTGAAAACGGCGAGCGCAATGAGAAAACCCAGCACCAGCGGCAGAAGCAGCGCGTTCATCACCTGCACGCCCACGTTCAGCGACACCAGGTTCGGCCACCCCGCTAACAGCACGGCGCCAGCCACCACGCACGCAGCATACACGCCGTAGAACCAGCGCGCCTGCAGCGGCCTTAATTCCAGCGAGCGCTTGTATCCGGCAACCTCGCCCACGCCCCAGGCCAGCGCCAGGGAGGCAACGATGGATGCGACCAAGCCGGCGCCGAGCACACCCAGCGAGAACACCAGCTTGCCCGTGAACTGGCCCATGAACGGGGTAAGCGCCTGGCTCATCTCACCCACGCTGGTCAACGAAGCGTTGGGGTTGCGGGCGCCGATGGTGGCCGCGCAGGCGATCAGCACGGAGGCCATGATCAACTGGGTGATCAGCGCACCCACGGCCGTATCCCACCGTGCGGCGGTGTAATGCTCCGGCCTCAGCTTTTTGTCGGCTACCGCCGATTGTTGATAAAACACCATCCAGGGCATGATGACCGCACCGATGTTGGCGGCCGACAGGTACAGATACTGCGGATTGCCCCATGGTATGCTGGCCGACCCGGCCGCGACTTCGCCCAACGCGGGGTGTGCCGCCCAGGCCACGTAGAAGAACGCCAGTTCGAACAGCCCTATCACGATGGCCGCACGTTCGACCCGGCGATACGACCCGGTCAGCACGATGGCGAGCAGGGCGGCTGCCGCCAGCGAGAGGCTGAGCGCGCGCGGAACGCCGTACAGCTCGCCGACGCCGGCCACGCCCGAGAACTCCGTCAGCAACGCGCCGCCTGTTGCCACGGCAAGGCCCGCCGCCGACAGCCAGGCCCAGAACCGGCCGAACGTGTCGCGGATCAGCTCGCCATGGCCGCGGCCGGTGAAGATACCCAGCCGAACCGTCAGTTCCTGCACCATGTAGAGGATCGGCACGAGGATGAGCTGCTGGCCCAGCAGGCGGTAGCCGAACTGCACGCCGCTCTGGCCCGCGGTGATGATGCTGCCGACGTCGGTGTCGGCCAGCATGACGACGAGGCCGGGGCCGAAGACGGCCAGCGAGCGGGCAAGCCGCGTGGTGGCCGGCCGCAGCTGCGGCGCTTGGGTTGTAGCCTGATCGGGCACCGTCATCTCTCCAGCACCCAGAAGATGCGAACCACTCGCAAGTAGAGCTAGGCTGGTGCGACAGCCATGTCAACATCGGTCGCGCATTGCAGAAACGGCTGATCTTGCCCACAAACCGGCTACGATGCCCGATCTGGTTTTCCATAACAGCCGCACCCGCACGCGCGCGGTATTCGTTCCCGCCGACCCTGCCCATGTGCGAATGTACGTGTGCGGGCCGACCGTGTACGACGTGCCGCATCTCGGCAACCTGCGCAGCACGGTGGTGTTCGACGTGCTGGCGCGGCTGCTGCGCCATCTGTACCCACGCGTCACCTACGTGCGCAACATCACCGATGTGGACGACAAGATCTCCGCCCGCGCGCAGGAGATGGGCGAGACGATCGGGGCCGTCACGTCACGCACGACGGCGGATTACCACGCCGACATGGCCGCCATCGGCAACTTGCCGCCCGACGTGGAGCCGCGGGCTACTGCACACGTGGCCGAAATGATAGCGTTGATCCTTCGGCTGATCGAGGGCGGCCATGCCTACGCTGCCGAAGGGCACGTGCTGTTCGCGGTGGACAGCTTCGCGCAGTATGGCAGGCTGTCGGGCCGCAGCCCGGACGACCTGCTCGCCGGCGCGCGGGTGGAAGTGGCGCCGTACAAGCGCGACGCCGGCGACTTCGTGCTGTGGAAGCCGTCCACGCCCGACCTGCCGGGATGGGACAGCCCGTGGGGGCGCGGGCGGCCAGGCTGGCACATCGAATGCAGTGCGATGGCTTGGCGGTATCTGGGCGAAAGTTTCGACATCCATGGCGGCGGCGCCGACCTGATCTTTCCGCACCACGAGAACGAGCGTGCGCAAAGCCTGTGCGCGTTTCCCGGCAGTAGTTTCGCGTGCGTCTGGCTGCACAACGGCATGTTGCAGGTGAACGGCGCCAAGATGTCGAAGAGCCTCGGCAATTTCTTCACGTTGCGCGACGTGCTGGCGCATGCGCCGGCGGAGGCGGTACGGCTGATGGTGCTGCGCACGCATTATCGCGCGTTGCTGGATTTCACCGATTCGGGCTTGGCTGAGGCGCGGCAGGAGGTGGACCGGTTCTACCGCGCGCTGGAGAGAACGCCCCCGGCGCGCGACGCCGCCGTGCCGGAGGCGGTGCTGGATGCCCTGTACGACGACCTGAACACGCCTGCTGCAGTCGCCGCCATGCGCGTGCTTGCCGACGGCGCGATGGCCGGTGACGAGGCAGCCGCATCCGGCCTGCGCGCGGCGGGTGCGCTGCTGGGCCTCCTGCAAGCCGCGCCAGAGCAGTGGTTCCGAGGCGGCAACGACGCGGTCATCGATGCCGCTATCGCCGAGCGTATCGCAGCGCGGCGGGCACGCGACTTCGCACGCGCCGACGCTATACGGCGCGAGCTGGCCGAACAGGGCGTGGTTCTGGAAGACGGGCCCGCCGGCACGACCTGGCGCCGCGCGTGACCGGCAAGGATGAGGGTGCCGACCTGCACCCGATCGGCCGTAGCCCGGTCGTCGTCCTGGTGCGCCCGCAACTGGCCGACAACATCGGCGCGGTGGCGCGTGCGATGGCCAATGGCGGGCTGTTCCACCTGCGGCTGGTGGCGCCGCGTGACGGCTGGCCGCAGCCGGCCGCCTGGCGCAACGCGTCCGGCGCGCAACGGCTGCTGGATGCGCTTACCCTGCACGACACGGTCGCCGATGCCGTGAGCGATCTGCATCACGTGTTCGCCACGTGTCCGCGTCCGCGCCACATCGTCAAACCCGTGCTGACCGCGCGCGGCGCTGCTGCCGAACTGCGCGAGATCTGCACACGCGACCTGCGCTGCGGCTTGCTGTTCGGCCCCGAGCGGGCGGGACTCGACCGCGACGACATGGCGCAGGCCGATGCGCTGATACGCTACCCGATGAACCCCGCCTTCACGTCGCTGAACTTGGCGCAGGCCGTGATGGTGATGGCGTACGAATGGTGGCAGACGGCCGACGACACGCCGCCGCGCATGCTGATCACGAACGAAAGTTCGGTGGCCAGCAAAGGCAGGCTGGAAGGCTTCATGGCGCATCTGCTGGATCAGCTCGACGCGTGCGGCTTCTTGCGCAATGCGCCCAAACGCCCCGGCATGGTGCGCAATTTGCGCCACCTGTTCCAGCGCGGCGAGGTGACGGAGCAGGAACTGCGCACGCTGCACGGCGTGGTGACCGAGCTGGCGATCGGACGCCGGCAGCGCGGCCGGTTGGAGAAGGACATGATCGAGGCGGGCGGATCCGGCGGTCCTGAACGCTGACATGGCAGGTCGGCTGGGAAGACGAGTCCTGTTTTAAAAAAAGCAGCAGAAACGTGTATTCGTGCTGCCGCGGGCATTCTCTGCAACACGCTATAGTACACTACACGTCAGCTCATTCGCCTGCACGCCGCCCTAGGCCGTAGTCGGCGACGAGCTTCCAGACATGCGCCGGCACCATGTGCTTCATCCGTGCCGGGTGCTCGCGGCGAAGGTGCAGCACCGTCTCCGCCGCCTTCATCTCCACCCGCGCGCGGGCGAACTCCAGGCCGCGCGGTCCCACGCGCGGCATCAACCAGCCCACGAGGGGCCGCAGCCAGTTCGGCATCGCGCGGGTCGGCAGGCCGCCGGCGGCGCGTTCTACGTTTTTTATGAAGCCGGCTACCGCGGCGCGGCGCTTGCCGGCGCTGGTCAGCGGGCTCGTATGCAGCTCGGCGCCGAGTGCCGCCAGCATCTCTTCGCCGCGCTCGTTGCGCACGAGCAGCCACTGTTCGCCCGCACCGCCCATGTAGCCGACCGTGACGTCGGCCAGCACGTTGGTGTAATCGACGCAGGTGCGGCAGGTCAGCGGAAAGAAGTCGGGCCGCAGTTTCGACAGGGGCAGCTGCAGGAACGGGATTGCGCGCACCAGGCCATCGCTGAAGCGCAGTTCCACATGGTAATCGGTGCGGAACTCGAGATAGGTGATGGTGGCGGGGTCTTCGGCGAGCAGGCCCAGGAATTCATGGAAGTTTTCGGTGGTTGTGTTGTCGCTGCACGGCGTTCCGATGACGTAGATGCGCTCGAAGCCCAGCGTGCGCTCCAACGCGCGCAACGCGTAGACCTGGCAGGGAATGCCGATGACGGCCAGCCGGCGATGCCCTGCGGCCCGCGCGGGTTCCAGCAGGCTCAGCAGCGGGGCGTAGCCCATGCGCATGCCCCGGCAGCCGGCCAACTGGGCGGGATCGGTCACCAGAACGGGGACCGGCCGCCAGCTATCGGCCGCGTCCGGCGCCATGGTCAGCACGGCATCAACGCTGCCCCACTCCAGCAGGCGCTGGGCGATGCGCGTGGTGATGCCGGTCCACTGTGCGCCCGGTTGGCGTGGCACGAGGCGGGCGCGTACCATGCGCCGAAACGGGCCGAAATGCAGCTCGTCGGGCCGGCTTGGGTCGCGCGCGCGGCCGTGGGTTTGGCGCTCAAGCCCTGGATAGTCGGGCTGGATGAACTGACAGGCGACGGCGCAACGTTTTGGCTGGCTGGTCCGCGAGACCCCGCAATCGGTGCACAGCACGCGCGACGGTGGCGCAGCTTTCGGCGGAACCATTTCCGCGGCAACGCTCACGACGGCAATTGCCTGGCCAGACGGCGTGACAGCAGCCAGCCGATCAGTCCCGAAGCCGGCGCGCCGGGGACGATAAGCAGGAAACCCCAGGGTTGCTGGTGCACCGCCAAGTCCATGCCGATCCCCAGCATGAACCCGCCTACCAGGCCACCCGTAACGCCGGACGAAATGCCGAGCCAGAGTATGTCGCCGCGGGTTATCATCGGCCGGATGTGGACCAGCCTCGGCCCGGTGGCAAGGCCGCCCGTACCGTGGGCCGTCCTTCTCCGGCAGGTGTCAGGCGGCGGGTATGGCGTCGGTCTTCTTGGCCTTTTCGGCGGCGTAGGTCGAAAGCATGTCCATCAACTGGGGCGACAGGCAATCGTATGGCTCCAGCCCCACCGCGCGTATGCGGGCGCGTATGCCGTCCATGCGGTCGGGTGCCACCCCGCCTTCGATGACGGAGGACACGAAAGCAGCGAAGCCGGGCGGCGCCCAGCCCGCCTCGCGGCTCAGCTCGACATGGATGAAGTCGAGGCCTTTGAAGGCATGCTCGCGATCGACCGGGCCGTATAGATGCACGCCGCACACCCTGCAGGCATGACGCTGGATGAGCGCGGAGGGATCGACCACGTGCAGCTTGTCGGCATTGTCCAGCACCCGGACCTTGTCGCCTGGCACTACGCCGACCACGGAGAAGATCGACCCCTGCGGCTTCCAGCATTTGGTGCAGCCGCAAGCGTGGTTGAACAGCACTTGCGTGTCGATGGCCACCGTCACGGGCCGGTCGGCGCAGTGGCACACGAGCGTGCCGCCGGAAAAATCCGGGGCCTCCGGTTTTATGCCGTCGTCGAGTGCTGGATGCAGATGTGTCTCGGCCAAAGTGGTTCCCCCTACAGAACTTGCCCGCCCGGCGTCTTCGCCGTGGATACGCACGCTCAGCAAACCCTGAACCGGGCAAAGCCCTAGCGTCTATTCGACTGAAGTAGGGGCGGCTGAAGTGGGTGAGCGTTGGTCGTAGGGGCTGCGGGCATGGCCTGCAGCCCTTGGCTACGTTCAGCGTGGGGCGACGGCGGCGTCGGTCGAAGCCGCATCGGCGGCATGAGAGGCAGCCGCGGCCTTGTGGTAGTGGCCGTTTCGCGCTGCCCGGCGGGCAACCTTGCGGTCGTGATGGGCGATGGCCGCGTTGGTTCCAGCACCGGCTTCGGGGCCGGCCGGGGGCACGACCTGGGCCAGAGCAGGCAGAGCGACCGCGCTGGCCAGGATGGCGGGGAGCAGGATGTTGCGCATGATTGACTCCTTGTGGGCGTTGTTCAGCAACGGTTAACCGTGGGCCGGTAGCCTATCGTCCGGGACACCGTCTCCACCTACTCCATCGAGCAGGACGTGTCACATGATCGCGTTTTGGTGATCAAAACGGCTGCATCCGTTTGCCGGGTTCAAGACGATTACGTTAATCGTGTGCCTGGTTCGTCATTGGCTTGACGTTTAGGGCACCCACTTCGGGAGGTACCGACGGGTGATGACAGCCGACCTGTTTATGGACGCTCCGGGGCAGCCCATCGATCTGCGTTCGAACCATGTTGATCAGTTGGCATCGAAAGTAATCGACGTCTTCAACTTCGCCTGCGATGCCGACGACCTGGATGCGGCCCAGGACCTGCTTAGAGCGGCAGAGGCGATACTGTCGAGGCAGCGCTTGTCCGCGCTGGAGCATTGGGACAGCGCCAAACAGGGTCTGGTCGATGCGCATTACCGGCTGTGGGAGATGCGTTACCTGGTCCGTTAGGGCTTTTTGGCCCACACTATCGGCTCTGGCCTGGACAGCAGACCGATTCATGGTGGAGTTGAGCCATGACCGGCATCGTCTGTATTTACGTCGCCCAGCCGAGGCGGCCGTGCTCGGGTGGGGCCGGTTGATGTTGACGTCGCAGCCTGCGTGAACATCCTGCCAGCCATGCAGAGCATCTATCGGTGGCAAAGCCGGGTGGTGGTTGGCCGAGAGGCCGTCGTGATCGTCAAGGCGCGGCAAGCACTGGGTGATGCCGTCGCCGTGTTCGTTCGGGCGCGCCATACGTACGAATGCCCCCGCATTGCCACCCTGCCGGCGTTGGGCGGCGAGCCGGCCCGTCTCGACTGGATCGCGGAGTCTTCTCTTCCGTGCCAAGATGCCGGCTAATCAGCGGCCGAGGCCCGCCCCGACATGACAAGCGTTCTCTCCATCTTAGCCGCACGCTTTCTGCTGGTTGTGCTGTTCCTGCCGTTCAGTGCGCTCGACAAGATACTGAACTTCAAGGGTGCGACGCGACAGGCGGCGCAGGCAGTGCCCCGCAGCCTTGCGGCACCGATGATCCTGGTCGGCCTGGCGGTCGAGATACTCATGCCGCTGGCCATTTTGACCGGCACGGCCGACAGGTTGGCTGGCCTAGTGATGGCAGGCTACTGCATCGTCACGGCGCTGCTGTGGAAGCAGTTCTGGAAGCCGGGCGATTTCTGGCAGAACGGCGACGGCCTGGGGCGGGGTTTGTTCTGGGATTTCGTGAAGAACGTCTCGCTTGCCGGCGGTTTCCTCATGCTCGTGGTGGGCGTGCATGGCGGCTTCGGCGCGTTCGTGGGCAACCCGTTGGCCTCCTCGCACCCCTATGCCCAATCTGCGCCCTGAGCATGCGCGCTTTGGCACTGCTGCGGTTGAGCCTTACGGTCGGCAACCTGGACCGGATGACGGCGCTCTACACCGAGGCGCTGGGTTTCGCGGCTGTCGGTCCGCCGCAGGAGGCCGAACCGGCAATGGCCGCGTTGCTGGGCGCCGAGCGCCTCCGCATCGCGCCGATGCGCCGCGGCGCCCAAATCCTGGAATTGGACGTATTCGACCCGCCTGGCGCCGTCTACCCGGCCGGCAGCCGCAGCAACGACGGCTGGTTTCAGCATGCTGCCCTGGTAACGGACGACATCGCCGCCGCCTATGCCAGGCTGACCGGCATGGGCTTCACACCGATCAGCCGCAACGGCCCTCAGATGCTGCCCGGCGGCATCAGCGCCTACAAGTTCCGCGATGATGAAGGACATCCCTTGGAGCTTATCCAGCTTGAACATCCAATGGCGACGGCGGGCGGCATCGACCATTCGGCCATCGCGGTCGGCGACGTCGGGCGCAGCATCGGCTTCTACACGACCACGCTGGGACTGAGTGTGGCATCGCGCCAGGTCAACAGCGGGCCGGCGCAGGATGCGCTGGACGGGTTGGATGGCACGAGCGTCGATGTGGTGGCCCTTTCGCCGGAGCAGCCTGCGCCGCATGTGGAACTGCTCGGCTACCGCAGCCCTCTTGGCCGGACCGGCCCAGGGCTGCGGCCAGCGGACATTGCCGCCAGCCGTCTGGTGCTGCAGGTGGACAGCCTGGCGGGGCAGCCGGGCGCGGTGGTGCTGCAGGACGGCTCGCGGGCGGCCGTCGTGCACGACCCCGACGGCCATGCGCTGTTGCTGCTGGACGCCGCGCAGGAACCTACGCCAGGCGCTCCTCGATATGCGCCGCCACGCGCAACGCATTTGCGATGATCGTCAGCGTAGGGTTCACCGCGCCGATCGAGGGAAAAAAGCTGGCGTCGGCCACGTAGAGGTTATCCACCTCGTGCGCGCGGCAGTTCAGGTCCAGCACGGAGGTGGCGGGATCGGTGCCGAAGCGTGCGGTGCCGGCCTGGTGCGCGGTACCGCTTACGGGTATGTCTTTACCGAGGTATAGCTTGCGCTCGACCAGCACGGGGTGCGAGCCGGCGCGGTGCATGTAATGCTCCAGTTTCTTGCGCAGGCGCCGGTGCGCCTCCCGCCCCTGCTCGGTCACGTCGAGCACCACGCGGTCGCGGTCGTAGTAGATGCGATTTTCCGGCCGCGGCAGGTCTTCGGACGACAGCCAGAAATCCATCGAGTGCCGCGCCATCGTCTCGAACGGCATGTCGGGCAGCCATTCCAGCCATTCCGGTAGCGCCTCGCCCTTAATCTGCTCAGCGTGGGAGGAGGCGCACATCTGGATCAGGCCGAGCGGGTAGTCCCAGTCGTCGCAGCCGAAATAGAAATCGCCGACCGCCAACGTTTTCTGGAAAATCGTGTCGTTCGGCTCTCGCATCAGCGCCATCAGCACGGACTGGTTGTGGCGCATGTAGTTGCGACCTACCTGGCCCGACCCGTTGGCCAGGCCGTTCGGGTGCGCGTCACTGGCCGAACGTTGCAGCAGCAGGGCGGACGACAATGCGCCGCAGGCCACCACCACGATGTCGGCGGTGTAGCGCTCCGGCTCGCCGTTGCGCGTCACGTGCACGCCGGTGACCGTGCGCCCGGAGGCGTCGGTTTCCAGCCGGCTGACATAGGCGTTCGTCAGCAGCGTGAAGTTCGGGTGCGCGGCGCGCGTGGGGTCCACGCACATCACCTGCGCGTCCGCTTTGCCGTTCAGCAGGCAGGGAAAGCCGTCGAAGGCGTCACAGCGTATGCAGATGCTGGTGGGCGTGGGGCGGCCGTCGCGTTCGTCGAGCCGGATGCCGAGCGGCAGGTGGAACGGGTGCAGGCCTTCGGCGGCAAAGCGGTCGTTCAACGCCTGGATCGCCGGCTCGTGGCTGACGGCGACGTAAGGGTAGGCGCCGGTGGCGGGCGGCTCCAGCGGGTCTTCCCCGCGCTGGCCGTGCACGGCGAACAGGCGTTCGGCTTCGGTGTAGAACGGCTCGAAAGTATCGTATTTCAGCGGCCAGGCGGGAGAGATGCCCTCCTGGTGGACCACGTCCTCGAAGTCGCGCTCACGCAGGCGGAACAGGGCCGCGCCGTACACCTTCGAGTTGCCGCCGACGAAGTAGTGCAGGCCGGGATGAAAAGTTTCGCCCTTGGCACCGTACCAGGTTTCGGTGGCCTGGTAGGTGCCGTCCACGAACACCGTCTTGCTGTCCCAGTTGTCTTGGCTGCGCGGCAGGTAGTCGCCCCGCTCCAGCATCAGGATGCGCTTGCCCGTGGGCGCCAGACGCTTGGCCAGCGAGGCGCCGCCAGGCCCGCTGCCGATCACGATGATGTCGTAGGCGTTGCTCATGAGACCTCAAATGCTTGGACCGGCCGGCGCCGTGGGCGCGTGCACGCTGTCCTTACGGTGGTTCTTCCCACGCTTGAAATCACGTACTGTCCAGCCGGGCGCCTCAGCGGGGGAATACGCGCATGCTGACCAGGACGGCGGTTTACGAGGGCGTCATTCAACCGGGACAGGAGGATGTCTTCTTCCGCCGCGTGCGCGACGAGTTGGAGCCGCTGTGGCACCGATTTCCAAACGTGACGGCGGTGCGGGTTCAGCGCGTGCTTACAGCGGACAAAGATGCAAGGCCGATTGCCATGATACTGGAAATGGATTTTCCCGACCAGGCGGCGGTCGACGCTTGCCTCGCCTCACCGATTCGTCCGGAGTCGCACGCAGCGACGGTCGAGGTGATGAAGCTGTTTGATGGGCGGTTCTATCATCTGGTTGCTGAGGCCTCGGTCTGGTCGCCTTGAACGCGGCTCCTGACGCGGGTGGGAGCGAGGCCGGCCTCCTCCCGCCGGACGGATCGTATGGTCCGTGATGATGGTGGGTCGCGTGCTTGCATCCTGCCAGGTGTTCGGGCAGGCAGACCGACGGTTGCTCAACGACGGAGGCCTGCAATGGCGGATCAGCACGGCACGGCACATACGGGGCCATCGGGCGCGCCTAAGGCGCCAGCCTGCACGCTGGTGATCTTCGGGGCGGGCGGCGACCTGACCAAACGGCTGCTGATGCCGGCGCTGTACAACCTTTCGGGCAGCCAGTTGCTGCCCGATGGATTCAAGATCATCGGCGTCGACCACAGCGACAGCACCGACGCCGCGTGGCAGCAATCGCTCACCGAAACCATGCAGTCCTTCACCAAAGACAAGACGTCGGAGTTCTATACCCCCAAGCTCGACGATGCCGCCTGGGGCTGGGTGGCGGGCCGGCTGCACTACCTGAAGGGCGATTTCAGCCAGGACGATACGTTCAAGGCCGTGGGCGAAGCGATCGGCAACGTTAGTGCTATCTTCTATCTCGCGGTCAGCGCACGGTTCTTCGGCACGGTAGTGGACGGTCTGGGCAAGGCGGGGTTGCTGAAGCAGACGGAGGGCGAGTTCCGCCGCGTGATCATCGAGAAGCCGTTCGGCTCGGACCTACCCTCGGCGCAGGCGCTGAACGCGCAGATCCTCAAGCAGGCGGACGAAGGCCAGTTCTATCGGATCGATCATTTCCTGGGCAAGGAGACGGTGCAGAGCATCATGGCGGTGCGCTTCGCTAACGGCATGTTCGAACCGACCTGGCGGCGCGAATATATCGACCACGTGCAGATTACCGCGGCGGAAACTGTGGGCGTGGAGCTGCGCGGCAGCTTCTACGAGCCCACTGGGGCGCTGCGCGACATGGTGCCCAACCATCTGTTCACCCTGCTGAGCATGGTGGCGATGGAGCCGCCCAACTCGTTCGATGCGGAGGATGTTCGCGCCGAAAAGGCCAAGCTGATCCAAGCTGTTCGTGCGATGAAGCCCGACGAGGCCGCGCGCGGCCAGTACGGCCCCGGGCAGGAGTTCGGCCATGACGTTCCGGGCTATCGCCAGGAACCGAACGTAGCGCCCGACAGCCGCACTGAAACCTACATCGCGCTGCGGCTCGCCATCGAGAACTGGCGCTGGGCCGGCGTGCCCTTCTACCTGCGCACCGGCAAGCGCATGGCCGGGCGGCGGACGGAGATATCGATCTACTACAAGCCCGCGCCGTACCGCATGTTCCGCGACACGCCGGTGGACAAGCTTACCCCCAACGTGGTGCGGCTGCTGATCGACCCCGACCAGGGGATCGAGACGCAGTTCGACGCCAAGGTGCCGGGGCCGGAAATGAAGCTCGGCCGTGTCGGCAGTTCGTTGCGTTACAAAGATTTCTTCAGCGAGAAACCCACTGTCGGCTACGAAACGTTATTGTACGACTGCATGATCGGCGACACCACGCTGTTCCAGCGTGCCGATGCCATCGAGGCGAGCTGGCGCGTGGTGCAGCCGCTACTGGAGAGCTGGGGCCGCGATGAGGGCGAGGTGGAACCATATCCGGCCGGATCGGAGGGGCCCAAGGGCGCGGCGGACCTGCTGGCGCGCGACGGCCGCAACTGGTTGAAGGTGGACGACCAGGAAAGAAGCTGAGGCGGGGCGCCTTGCGGCAAGGTGTGACGGCTGAGCCCGTGCCTGACGGTCAGAAACCCGCTCAAGCTGGGCCGCTCCCCAAAGGGACCGAGCGCGCCGCCGGGCGCTGGATTCCCGGCCTGATCTTTGCGGTCTGCGTGATCGCTCTCATCGGTGTGTCCATCTTCGTGCTGTCGTTTGACCGCGGCTATGCTAGGCGGGACGATCCGCAAACCGACAACGCCTATGTCGGTGGCGACGTCACCGCGATCAGCGCGCGCGTGCAGGGTTACCTCACGGCGCTGCCGGTCGCCGACTATCAGGCGGTCCATGCCGGCGACCTGATCGCCCGGGTCGAAGACCGAGATTACGCTGCCGAACGGGATCGGGCGCAGGCGGCCGTGCAGGCGGCCGAGGCGCAGCTCGTTTCGATCGGCGCGCAGCAGCGCCAATTGGCGGTGCAGATATCGGTGTCGCAAGCCGGCGAACTCGGCTCCAAGGCTGCCGTCGTGCGCACGGTGCCGGAACTGGAGCGGCAGAAGCTGCTGATCCACACCGACGTGGGAGAAAGTCGCGCGCTGGACCGTGCAGAGGCCGATCAGAAGAATGCGCTGGCCTCGATCGCATCGTCGCACGCCCAATACCAGGCTCGCCGCCTGCAGACCGAGGTGCTGGCCGCCCAGCGCAAGGCTGCCGAGGCAGCCTTGGCGGCACGGCGGGCGGATCTTGTCCTGGCCGACCTGAACCTGGGCTGGACCCGCATCGTGGCCCCCGTCGACGGGATGCTCGGCGCCCGACAGGTGCGCGTGGGCGACCTGCTGGCCGCGGGCTCGCAAGTGGTCGGCGTGACGCCGCTCGATACGGTATGGGTGGACGCGAACTTCACCGAACGGCAGGCGACCGACATTCATCTGGGCCAGCGCGCCACCATCAAACTCGACACGTTCCCCAGCCAGCCGATGGACGGGGTGGTGACCGGGCTGTCGCCGATCACCGGCGGCCGGCTGAGCGCCATTCCGGCCGACAACACCACGGGCAACTTCACCAAGGTGGTGCAGCGCGTGCCCGTGCGCATCACCATCCTCTGGGGCGGCAACCCGCTCCGTGGTCTGGTTCGCCCCGGCATGTCGGCGATCGCCACCGTGTTGACCGGGGATGGGCGCTGATGCGGGGCCTGGCCATACGCGCCGTGGTGGCGGTCCTGGGCCTGATCGCCCTGGCTGCTTTTGCGATTGACTGGAACGCGCTGACCGGGCCGGACGATGTCCGTTTCACCATCGATGCGGAGCTGGACGGCGATCCGACGCAGCTGAAGGCGCGTGTCGCGGGCTATCTCGCCCAGGTTCCGGCGCAGGATTACCACGTCGTGCATGCGGGAGACCTGCTCTACCAGATCGATGACCGCGATTATCGCGCCCGCGTCGCTGGCGCGCGGGCCAGCGTGGCGCAGGCGCAGGCCGAGGTAGAGCAGAGCGAGGCGCAAATCGCCCAGCAGCGCGCGCAGGTCGAGGTGGCACAGGCCAACCTGGACAAGAGCCGCGCCCAGTTGACGTTGAGCGGGCAGGAGCAGGCGCGTCAGGCCGGTTTTCTTCATACCGAATCGTACTTGGCGCGCGACTGGCAAGATGCGGTCGCGGACGCCCGCCAACAGGCCGCCAACGCGGAGGCAAGCCAGCGCTCTTTGCGTTCGGAGCAGGTGCAGCTCGAGGTGCTGGCCGCTCAGTCGGCCGGCCGGCGCGCCGACCTGGCAGCCCAGCGCGCCGCCTTGGCTGATGACGAGGTGCAATTGAGCTACACGCGCATCGTCGCGCCCTTCGACGGGGTCACGGCGACCCGGCTGCTACGGCTGGGCGAATACGTGGCGCCCGGCGCCGCGCTGATCACGCTGGTGCCGCTACGCGGCGCCTGGGCCGTGGCCAATTTTCGTGAGGTGCAGATGACCCGCCTTCGGCCCGGTCAGGCGGCGCGGGTGACGGTCGACATGCTTCCCGGCATAGTGTTCAGCGGCCATGTGGACAGCATACAGCCGGACAGCCAGGCCGAAGGCGCCGCTACGCCACCCGACCGCGCCACCGGCAACTTCACCAAGATCGAACAGCGCATACCGGTCAAGGTGGTTCTGGACTCTCGCCCGGATTTCGACGCCCGCCTGCTTCCCGGCCTGTCGGCCGAGGTGCGGGTGGCCGTCAGCGGCACTTTCCCATGAGCCTGCTCGGTCCCACGTTGCTCGATCCGCCGCGCGGGGACGACGGCAAGCCGCAGGGGCCACCGCCGATTACCTGGAAGCTGGGCTGCGGGCTGCTGGCGGCCGTACTGGGCAGCTTCATCTCGAACCTCGACACCCGGCTGACCACCTTTTCATTGGCCGACCTGCGCGGCGGCATCGGCTACGGCCAGGATGAAGCCTCTTGGGTAACGGTCGCCTACGACATCGGCGAGATTGCGGTCGTGCCGATGACTCCCTGGCTGGCCAGCATCATCTCGCCGCGTCTCGCGTTGACGCTGTTTGCCACGCTGCTGACGGTCGCCGGTGCGCTGGTGCCGGCAGCGGGCGACCTCGGCTTTACCTGGGTGGTGGGCGCGCGCTTCGTGCAGGGCCTGGGTGGGGGCGCCCTGATACCGCTGCTCCTGACGATCCTGCTGCGCTTCCTGCCGCTGCACCAGCGCGTCTATGGGTTTGCGATCTACGCCATGCTGACGGCCAGCACGCCGCTTATCTCCGAATCGCTCGCCGGCGTGCTGACCGACATCTACAGTTGGAAGGCGGTGTTCTACGTGGGCGCGGCTTTGGGGCCGGCGGTGATCGTCTTGGCGCTGTACGGCCTGCCGGTGGAGCCGGCTAAACCGGAGATGTTCGCCACGACAGACTACGCGGGCATGTTCCTTCTGGCCGCATCGACGTCGCTGGTCACCACGGCGCTGCTGCAAGGCCAGCGGCTGGACTGGTTTTCGTCCGACCTGATCGACGTGCTGTTCACGCTGGGCGGGTTGCTTTTCGCAGGATTTCTAGCGGTCGAGCTCATGATCGAAAAGCCTCTGATCGATCTCAGCCTGTTGCTGCGCCGCAATTTCTCCGGTGGCCTGATCACCATCGTGGCGTTCTCCTTCTCGACGCTGATGACCAGCAGCGTCCTGCCCAGCTTCGGCATGGAGGTGCGAGGGTTTCGCGAACTGCAGGTCGGGCAGATACTGATCTGGGCCGCGCTGGCCCAGGTGGTGGTGTGCTGCCTTGGTCCCGCACTGGTCCATCGCTTCGAGGCGCGTGTGTTGCTGGGTTTCGGGCTGTGCATCGCCACGATCGGCGCGCGGCTGGCCACCTTCATCGACAGCGACTGGGTGCTCTCCGACATCCTGCCCTCGCATTTGCTGCAGGCCTGCGGCCAGCCGCTGATCATGCTGCCGCTGCTGCTGATCTCCACCGGAACGCTGCAGCCGAAGGACGCGATTGCCGGCTCTACCGTGTTTAACGTGGTGCGCACCCTGGCCGGCACTCTGGGCGGTGCGGTAATCGGCGCCATCCTGACGGTGCGCGAGCGTGTGCACTCGAACACGATCGCCGACCATCTGGTCGCCGGTGCGCCCTCGACGGTGCACGCCCAATCGTTGGGCAGCATCGCGGCCGAGGCGACCCGGCAGGCGACCGTGATGGCCTCGGCCGATGCCTATGGCTGGATCGGCATGGCGACCCTGTCGATCATGCTGCTCGCGGTGTTCCTGCACGAATCCAAGTTGACCAGGGCGCCGGAGCGCGCCCCGTGATCGGGCGATTGCACGCGCTGATGGTCTGTGTGCCGGCACTCTGCACCCCGGCCTTCGCGCAATTCCAGGCGACGGCTGCAACCGAGCCGGCCTTCGACGACGCGCTGTCGCAAGCCTACCTCTACAATCCGCAATTGGCCGTCGAACGGCGCCGGCTGCGCGAGACCGACGAGGGCGTGCCGCGCGCTCTGTCCGGCTGGCGGCCGCAGGTGAACGTGCAGGCCAGCGGCGGGGCCTCTGCGCAGTTCGACAGTATCGACACCATCAACAAGCCGGAGCGGCGGGTGCCCCAGTCGGAGAGCATGACGCTGACCCAGCCGATCTACACCGGCGGCCGGGTGCATGCCCAGGTGGGCCAGGCCGAAGCGCTGGTGGCCGCCGAACGCGCCTCGCTGCAGGCCACCGAGGCGGCCGTGCTGCTGGCGGCTGCCACCGCATACCTGGACGTGGCGCGCGACCAGCGCACCGTGGAGCTGAACCGCAGCCAGACAGCCGTGCTGGAACGCACTCTGCGGGCCAGCCAACAGCAGCTGGACGCAGGCGCGGTGACCGAGACCGATGTTGCGCAGTCGCGCGCGCGGCTGGCCGACCAGCGCGCGCAACTTGCCCGTGCCGTCTCCACGCTGGACGCCTCGCGTGCCGAATACGAGCGGCAGGTCGGCCACCTGCCCGGCGCGGTGCCGATGCCGACGCGCCCGCTGGACGTGCCGCCGCGGCTGGAGCAGGCGTTAGGGCTGCTGCAGAGCAACTTCGACGTGGCGCAGTCGCGCGCTGCACAGGAGGCGAGCCGGCAAGGCGTCGACATTGCGCGCGCCGGCTTGCGGCCGAGGATTTCGGCCGAGTTGCGTGGCAGCCACCTGGGGGAGACCGACGTGCAGTTCTTCCACCAGCGCGACACGATCGCCGAGGCCACCATCATGCTGACGGTGCCGATCTACCAGGGCGGCGAGCAGGCGGCCGAGATACGCCAGGCCAAGGAGAGCGCTGCGCGCAGCCTGCTGCAAACGGACGAGATCCTGCGCCAGGCCCGCGCGCAGATACAAACGGCCTGGGCGCAACTGGAGGGCGCGCGCACCCGGGTGGAGCAATATGGCATCTCGCGCGCGGCCAATGCGGTGGCCGAACGCGGCGTCTCCCGCCAGCAATCGGCGGGCGCGCGGACGCAGATCGAGGTGCTGAACGCGCAGCAAGAACGGCTGGGCGCCGAGGTCAATTTGGTGGCGGCGCAGCGCGATGCTTACGTCGCGGGGTTCCAGTTGCAAGCGGTGACAGGGCAGTTGAGCGCCGCCAAGCTGGGGCTGAACGTTCGGCTGTACGATCCGGTCAGGCATTACGTCGAGACGCGGGACCGCTGGTA
>CAXUHU010000026.1:33049-36181 GCA_964250925.1 uncultured Acetobacteraceae bacterium | reverse complement strand
TTATTCGACCGCTTTCTGATCGGCCAGCAATCCGTCCTTCTCATCCTCTGGCACCGGCTCGGGGTTGACGAGCTGGGCCAGCGCCGCGGCTAGCAACAGCTTCTGGCGTTCAGGCGTCATCGGCTCCGGTATCGCCTCGGAGGCAGCGCTTGGCATCAATCGGTCGGCCACCGAATACTCCTCTCAAAGTGTCTTGGCGACGCGTGCTTCACGCAACGCCTGAAGAACAGCCTGTCCGTTGATGATCTGTCTGACGTGCCTAACAAGGTCAACGCGGCGGAGACGGAGCAGCGTGGCAAGCGCCTCGCTCGCCCATGCGTCCTCCCGGAGCACGTCGGCGAAACTATATTTGCTTCTTTGGCCGCTGATCGTGATTTGAACATTCTGCCCGGCCTCCGTCGTGCGCAGATCGATGATCAGCTTCGCCACGACGTCGCCCGTGTCGCTCCTCGCCAGTATGCATGGCCGCATGTCCACGCACATGAGCGGCAGCGTAATGGCGTTGTCCGGATTGTCGATCTCCGTCGTGAACAGAATGAGGTGGTCTGCCTTCTTGTCCTTCTTCGTCACCTCGTAGCCGACGACAGCTTGGTCCTTGACGTCGAAGTGAAACTCCCAGGTTTCGTTGCCGCTGGAGATCGTGGATGCCGATCCGTCCAGCAGAACGCGCACGGGACCGGGAAAGTTGAAGCCCGGATCGATGACGAGGAAGCCCTTGTCACTATCGTCTTCCGGATTGGCGAACGGCACCAGCGTGGCCGCATGGCAGATTTTCGGTGCGTTCTTTTGCTGGTACGCACTGGGCAGGGTGCTGGGGCACAGAAAACCCATGCCGGTCTGCGCCATGATTTCTTTGGACAAGGCCGCGCAGTGACCGCCGCCAAGCGGGCCCAGCCTCGCGCTCGTGTCGATACCGAACTGTCTGAATGCCTCGATTGCTGTGATACTCGGGTTACTCGACTTCTGCTCGTCGTAAAACTCCAGGAACCCGGCCAAAAAGCCCGCCCTGTTGTAGGACCGTTCGATCAGCTGCTTCTTCATCGAAGGCCCGATCACCTTGAGCAGCGATGCGCTGCTCATCCTAACCGGCGCGATATGCGGCGCATGAATGCTGGGTGGTTCGATCCCGGGGTGGCCGGCGGCGCGTGGTGGCGACGCGCTTTCGGACGCGGAGGCACCGCTAGCGATATGGTCCAGTCGATCCTGCAGTTGGTCGACCTTCTTGCCCAATCGGTCGAGCCAGGCGATGAGATGCTCAAGCCGGACGATCGCGTCGGAGACCGTGACGAGGTCGCTTTGCCTGAGATCGCCCAACAGAACCGATTGGGAATGGATCGACTCCCGTTCGCGCGTCACCTCCTCGCGCTGATGGCCGATCTCCTCGAGTTCTCGCAACGTATCGCCCATCCGCGCCTCACCTCTGTGTTCGCGTCACGCGAGCAAGCGCTCCTGAAGACGGCTCAACGCCGTCCCGAGCGTCTCACGTAACGAAATCGGAACGCCGAACGGATTGGTATCGGCAGCGACCACGTGCTTGTCGGCCGCAAGGCGGTTCCGGTAATCGGTGACCGTCCTCATGGCAGCGGCGCGCGCGGCGTCCTTGGCTAGTCCTGCGGCACGGTCATGGTTCATCAGCGCCGTAAGCAGCCCGACGCGAAAATTCTCCAGCACCGCCTCGATTTCCTCGGCCACTTCGTTGAGGACCGGCATGCCGGACTGTTTCAGGATCGAATACAGGCTTGCGAGCTGCTGGTCCGCGTCGTCCTTGGCCGCGATCCATATCGGGAGCAGCGGCGGGTCACCGGGTGCTGCGCCGGTGCCGCCGCCGTCCAGAAGACCCTGCAGCCGTGCGATGAACCCGGTGGCTGCCGCGAGGTCGTTGGCCTTGAGGCTGTCGTTTCCCTGTGTCGCGAGTGCCACGAGTGCGGCTTTGCGCGCCGCGTCGCCGCCGGCGGCCGCAGCGATGCGGCCGATGAGCACCGCCAGCTGCCGGCGGCAGCCAGCCGCGTCCAATGGCGCTGGCGGTGACGCAGGCGGTTCCGCTGCCGCCACGGTTGGTGACTGGGTGGAATCGGCGTCCTCTTCCGGCTCGGCTTCCAGCGACGGATCGACGTTGATTTCCACCTGCTGGTAGGGGATCCGCTTTACCAGCTCAACCAGTTTGATGCGCATGGCGCCGGGCGCTTCCTTGTTCACAAAGAACCGCACCATTCCGGGGTCGTACTCGGGATCGACCTCGGCCCGTCCGAACCGCAAACTTGAGGTGTTGAGCTGAAGCTTCGCCTTGCTGGCGCTGGCCTTCAGCATCGAGAAGACCTTTTTCGGTTTAGCCTTCTTGTCCAGCAGTATCAGGCCCTCGCCGTCGCCCGTCAGACCTATCGCAGCTTGCACCGGTTCCTTCTTGGACAAGGACAGCAACGATTTCATCTTGTCCGGCGCCATGATGCTGTCGGATGCCGGCGCTTTCCCCATGGCCAGTCTCCCCCGGCATGTCCCATACGCCCGGCCCACTCCGGGCGGCAGACATTAACCATAACCGCTGTTGCGAGCGACTGACAATAGTGGGGGATCTCAAGACAGCCCGGCAAAGGACAGTCCGGTCACATACATCGTTTCTTAGGTGACTGAACCACGCCCACTTTGCCAGCCGACGAAATCTCCGACCAGGTCGCAATGTCTACCCATCAAGACGTCGGACCAGCAACGAAAAATGCTAGAGCGAACTGCACGCGAGCGGTTTGACAAGGTTTTCCGCCCATGGCATGGGGCGCGCCCTTCGCAGGCTGGTCGCCAAGGGTAGCGCATGGTCAAGGCAGAACTCGGACATAAACGCATCTGCGTGTCGTGCGGCACGCGTTTTTACGACCTGACCAAGACACCCGCAATCTGCCCGAAATGCGGCATCGAGCAGCCGGTCGAGCAGCCCCGCGCGCGCCGTGCCGGCGGCAACGTCGTGGAGCGCCGGGTGCCGAAAAAAGCGGCGGTGCCGGACGAGGTCGAAAACGACGCCGAGGTCGAGGTCGACGAGGAGGAGGCCGAGGAAGGCGTGCTTGAGGGTGCTGACGACCTGGACGACGATGCCGACGCGCTCGGCGACGACCTTGCCGTGGAGCCGGAAGGCGACGAGGCGGA
>CAXUHU010000026.1:31026-32949 GCA_964250925.1 uncultured Acetobacteraceae bacterium | reverse complement strand
ATGCCGACGCGCTCGGCGACGACCTTGCCGTGGAGCCGGAAGGCGACGAGGCGGAACGATAGCCGGAAAGCGACGAGGCGGAACGATAGCCGGAAGGCGACGAGGCGGAGCGGCCGCTAACCGCGCAGCAGCAGCCGGTTCATCGCGTTCAGCGCCATGAAAGTTCGGTCCCAGGCGGCGTCGAACGCTTGCGCGGCGAACGGCTCGGCGACCTGCGCCAGGGTGCGCACGCCGTCGATGCGGCGCAGGATGGCCGGCGCCAGGCTGGGCAGCGGCACGGGCACCGCCAGCGCGTCGAACGGCGCCATAAGCACGCCGTTGCGGATACGGGCCGCGAACTGCTCCATCGGCGTCTCGCGCGCCACCGGCACGCAGCCGGGATCGCGGTGGTCGCGCACAAGCGGCGGATCGCCGGCCCGCACGCAGTAGGCGATGTGCGTCGGCATGTTGCCCGCCAGCGCTTCGGCCAGCGACGCCCTGGCGATCGGGTCCAGGCTCGCCACCCGGCTGCGCAGACGCGCGTCCGGCAGCAGCAAGGCCGGGTCGTAGCGCATCGGCTCGACCAAGCAGGCGATGCGCAAACCCGCCTGGTGCAGCAGGCCGGCGAAATCGGCGATGCCATAGGAACGGTCGCGCGGGTTCAGCAGCAGGTCGTACAGTCCGGCATCGCCGCCCTGGGTGATGTCGGAAAAATTCGGGTTGCCGTGGAGCCAGTTCGTGGCCGGTAGGTGGCGCAGCACGCGGCGTGCGGCGTCCAGCCGTGCGGCCGTGGGATCGCTGGCGGGCGCCAGCAGTGCCAGCGCATCCTGCACCATGTACACGCCGGTACGGCCATGCGGCGCATACACCATCAACCCCATCGCGCCGCCCAGGGCCAGCACAGCGATGAGCGCGCGCAAGCCCGCAACCGGATCGGGCAGGTGGTGCAACACGCCGCAGCAGTCGATGTAGTCGAACGGACCCAGGCCGGAGCCGGGCAGGTCCAACAGGGAGCGCTGCTCGAAACCGATGTTGGTCAGGCCGCGCGCCTCTGCCCGACCCTCGGCGATGCGGCGCGCTGCAGTGCTTCGGTCCAGCCACGTGACATGGCCGGGGCGGGCCGACCAAGCCATCTGCTGGGCCAGCATGATCGCGCCGTCCCCGGTGCCGCCGCCCGCGAACAGCGCGCGCAGCGGACGCGTGGCGCCAACCCAGTGGTCGATCTCGCGCAGGTGGCTGGGGCTGCCCACCCAAAGGTGACGGGTTTCCTGGCGCGGGTCGCGGGCGGGGTAGGGCAACGCCTCGTATTGCCGGGCCAGGTGGTCGTCGGTCGCGTCGTTCTTTGGCACATCGGGCATGGACCGCGTATTACTCATCAATGCAGGGCGAAGCATCATCCCGCGGCTATTTCGGCATTGGGGCCGAGGGCGTCTCCAAGTCGGCCAACATGGGCGCGCTGCTGCGCACCGGGCACGCCTTCGGCGCCGCGTTCTGCTTCTCCATCGGCGCCGGCTGGGACGCACGTGCCGGCCGCCAGTCCGACACCGCCGACACGCCGGCCCACGTGCCGTTCTTCCGCCACGCCACGGTCGACGAGTTGTCGCTGCCCCGCGGCTGCGCGCTAGTGGGCGTGGAGCTGCTGGACGACGCCACGCCTCTGCCCAGCTTCCGTCATCCGCTGCGCGCCGCCTATGTTCTGGGGCCGGAACGCGCGGGCCTGTCGCGGGCCGTGCTCGCCCGCTGCGCCCATGTAGTGCGCATTCCCACGCGCTTTGCGCTAAACCTGTCCGTCGCCGGCGCGCTGGTGCTCTATGACCGTCTGGTCCAGCACGGCCGCTTTGCCGAGCGCCCGGTGGGGGCTGGGGGGGGCCCCCCCCCCCCCCCCCCCCCCCGGCCGGGGGGCCCCGGGTTTGGGCCCACCCCAACCCCCAGGGGGGCCCCCCC
>CAXUHU010000026.1:0-31016 GCA_964250925.1 uncultured Acetobacteraceae bacterium | reverse complement strand
CCGCCCCGCCACGGCCCGGCGCGCATGGCGCCCCGGTTTTCCGACAGACGATACCCGACTGGCTGCCTCCGACCGGCTAGTCCAGGGGAGAGGTCGGGTTGTTTGCACCTGGCCCCCGCCGTATCTGTGCCGCGATGCGCGCCGTTTTGCCTGCCCTCCTCCTGCTCACGTGGCCAGCCACGGCCGAGCCAGCCCACGTGCCCGCACATCGTGCAGGCGCGCCGCGCTCGCTTGGCAAGTTCGGCGAGTGGCAGGTGGCGACCCATAGCGAGGGCGGCGCGACCACGTGTTTTCTGTTTACCAGGGCCGAGGCATCGGCCCAGCACTTACCCGGGCGAAACGATGTGGTGCTAAGCGTGACTCGGCGCCCGCATAGCCACGACGTGGTGGCGCTTGCAGCCGGGTTCGCCCTGTCCGGTCACGAGGACGCGCCGTTGCAGGCGGGCGCCACGAAGATGCTGTTCTACATCGCGGGCCGCTCTGCCTTTGCACGCGACAACGAAGCAGCCCTGGCCAGCTTCGGCCGTGAGAGCAGTGTGACCGCCAAGCTGGCCGGCCCGCGCGGGGTGACAGCGACGGACCGTTTCAGCTTGAAAGGGTTTGCCACGGCTTACACGTCGATGATGAAGGCGTGCCCGGCACCATGAACGCTTTGCCGCCCCGCCCGGCCAACGACCTGACCGAGGCCGAACATGCACGCATCCTGGCCAAGTCGGCCCTGTTCAACCCGCCGCCGCACGTGCTGCCCGATGGGCGGCGCGACCTGGTCGGGCTGAGCCGGGAGGCTCTGGCGGCTGAGGTGGCCGCCATCGGCGAGGCGCCGTTCCGGGTCAAGCAGCTCTGGCACTGGATCTACCACCAGGGCGCCACCGAGTTCTCCGCCATGAGTTCGATCGCACGCCCGTTGCAGGACAAGCTGGCCGCACGTTTCATGATCGGCCGTCCCGTCGCCGCCGCGGTGCAGACCAGCACCGACGAAACCCGGAAATTCCTGTTCCGCTTCCGCGACGGGCAGGAGGCCGAAACCGTATACATCCCCGACCAGCAGCAGGACCGCGGTGCCGTCTGCATCAGCAGCCAGGTTGGCTGCACGCTATCCTGCCGGTTCTGCCACACCGGCACGCAGACGCTGGTGCGCAACCTGGGGGCGGCCGAAATCGTGGGCCAGTTCATGGCCGCGCGCGACAGCTACGGCGAGTGGCCCAGCCCGCGCGGCGAGGTGCCGCGGCTGCTGAGCACGATCGTGCTGATGGGCATGGGCGAGCCGCTATACAACTACGAGAACGTGGCCCAGGCCATGCGCATCGTGATGGACGGAGAAGGCATCGGCCTGTCGCGCCGCCGGATCACGCTCTCTACGTCAGGCGTGGTGCCAATGATGGATCGCGCCGGCGAGGAGCTTGGCGTGAACCTGGCCGTCTCGCTGCATGCGGTGCGCGATGATTTGCGCGACGAGCTGGTGCCGCTGAACCGCAAATACCCGATCGCCGAATTGCTGGATGCGTGCCGCCGCTATCCCGGCGCCACCAACGCGCGGCGGATCACGTTCGAATACGTGATGTTGCGTGGGGTGAACGATAGCGAGGCGGATGCGCGCGAACTGGTGCGGCTTATCGCGGGAATACCGGCCAAGGTTAACCTGATTCCGTTCAATCCTTGGCCTGGGAACACCTATGAGCCAAGCAGCGGAAATGCGCTGCATCGTTTCGCGAAGATCGTGATGGATGCGGGGTTCGCGTCGCCGATCCGAACACCGCGGGGGCAGGACATTCTGGCCGCCTGCGGGCAGCTAAAGACGGCTAGCCGACGGGTTCGGGTGGGTTGAAGCAAGCGGTCCTTTTTTGCAAAAAAAGGACCAAAAACCTCTTCTCGTTTGAAGAGTCTCGTCCTCTTATGCCGTGACCTGCTGCTGAGCAGCGATGTGGGCTGGACGTTCCTGGTCTGCTTTGCGAGATCCCAACCAGATACAGTCAGAACAACCTACGCCCGGCAGGGCCGTTATCGTCCGACCATCAAGCCGAGCACATAATCGTCGAAGATCGATCGACCGACGTGAAACGTTCTTGCGCCGATCTCTTGGAAGCCTTGCCGCCGATAGAACGCAAGCGCCCGAGTGTTGGCCTTCATCATACCCAGCACGAGCTGCCGTTTTCCTCGGTGGCGCATTTCGGCGATGGCCCGGTTCATCAACTGATGGCCGATACCGGTGCCTTGGAACCGCGACAGAAGGTAGATGCGCAGCACCTCCAGATCATCGGCGTGGGGGTTGGGTTCGGGCAGCGTCGCCGGCATCAGCACCAGGTAGCCCACGGCAGCGCCGCCCGCCGTCTCCGCCAGCCAGGTCGTCGTGGCCGGATCGGCCAGCCAGGCGGCGTAGGTGGCAGCGCTATGACGCAGCATGCAGTGGGCGACGATATCGGGCCCCGGCACCTTGTCGGCATAGGTTTCGAGCATGGTGGCGCCGCCGACGAGCGACAAAGCATCGGCATCGCCGGGCGTGGCCAGACGTATCGCGATCATCGCGCCGCCGAATCGTGCGGGAGGCTAGGTATTCATCGCGTCGAAGAAATCCTGGTTCGATTTGCTGTATTTCAACTTGTCCAGCAGGAAATCCATGCCGTCGCTGGCGCCCATCGGGTTCAGGATTCGGCGCAGCACCCACATCTTGGACAGCGTGCCCTTGTCCACCAGCAGCTCTTCCTTGCGGGTGCCGCTCTTGGTGATGTCGATCGCCGGAAAAGTGCGCTTGTCGGACAGCTTGCGATCGAGGATGATTTCGGAGTTGCCGGTACCCTTGAACTCCTCGAAGATCACCTCGTCCATGCGGCTGCCGGTGTCGATCAGGGCGGTGGCGATGATGGTGAGCGAGCCGCCCTCCTCGATGTTGCGGGCGGCGCCGAAGAAGCGTTTGGGGCGCTGCAACGCGTTGGCGTCCACGCCGCCGGTCAGCACCTTGCCCGAGGACGGCACCACCGTGTTGTAGGCGCGCGCGAGGCGCGTGATGCTGTCGAGCAGGATCACCACGTCACGCTTGTGTTCCACCAGGCGCTTGGCCTTCTCCAGCACCATCTCGGTCACCTGCACGTGGCGGGTCGCCATCTCGTCGAAGGTGCTGGCCACCACCTCGCCCTTCACCGTGCGGGCCATGTCGGTCACCTCCTCGGGCCGCTCGTCGATCAGCAGAACGATGAGGAAGACCTCGGGGTGGTTGGTGGAGATGGCGGTGGCGATGCTCTGCAGCATCACCGTCTTGCCGGTGCGCGGGGGAGCGACGATCAGCGCGCGCTGGCCCATGCCGATCGGCGCCACCAGGTCGATCACGCGCGGAGTTCGGTCGGGCTGCGCACCCTTCACCGTGCTGATCGGCAGGTCCATCTCCATGCGCAGGCGGCGGTCGGGGTAGAGCGGGGTCAGGTTGTCGAAATTGATGCGGTGACGAACCGCGTCCGGTTGCTCGAAATTGACGTTGTCCAACTTTAGCAGGGCGAAATACCGCTCGCCGTCGCGGGGCGCGCGTATCTGGCCATCCACCGTGTCGCCGTTGCGCAAGCCGTAACGGCGCACTTGGTTGGGGCTGACATAGATGTCGTCCGGACCGGGCAGGTAGTTGCTCTCCGGGCTGCGCAGGAAGCCGAACCCGTCGGGCAGGATCTCCAGCGTGCCGTCGCCGTAGATCGCCTGGTCGCTTTCGGCCAAGTTTTTTAAGATGGCGAACATCATGTCCTGCTTGCGCAGGCTCGACGCGTTCTCGATCGAGAGCGACTCGGCAAAGCTCAGCAGATCGGGAGGCGACTTTGCCTTGAGTTCGGCGAGATGCATTGGGGGCAGCCTTGGATACGTGGGAATATGGACGGACCACGATGCGCTTCGGCACTCTCGATGGACCGCTTCAGAATAGGAGAGGAGCCGCGCTACGGGCAGATTGCCCATGGGGTCCATAAAGAACTGGCACAAACCGCCGAACGCTTCAAGCCCTGGCGACGTAAATCTCCGGCAAGCTAGAAGGGCTGGACCACCACCATCACCACAGCCACCAGCATCAGCACGGTCGGCACCTCGTTGGCGATCCGGAAGAAACGTTGAGGGCGGTTATTCGCGTCGTTGAGAAAGCCGCGGCGCCATTTGTTCATCGCCCCGTGCACACCGCCCAGCCCCAGCACAGCCACCAGCTTCACGTAGAACCAGCCGGCGTACCAATCCACCAGGCCCGGCGTCAGCGCCAACAGGATGCCGAAGCCGAAGGTGGACAGCATGGCCGGCGTCATGATCAGCTTGTAGAGCCGCCGCTCCATAACCTTGAACAGTTCGCTCGCCTCGCTGCCCTCTGGCACCGCGCAATGATAGACGAACAGCCGCGGCAAATAGAGCATCCCCGCCATCCAGGCGATCAGCGAGATGATGTGCAGCGCCTTGGTCCACGGGTAGAGATTCAGCAGGAACGGCACGCTCACGCAGCACGCTCCAGCCTTGCCGCGGCGAACAGCCCTGGCAGTTCGGCCAGGCTGCGCACCACGTGATGCGGGGGGACAGGCAGCCCAAGCGGCAGGCTGTCCGGCGCGAAGGCCACCACCCGCATGCCCGCTGCGTGAGCGGCCGCGATGCCGGGCACGCTGTCCTCCACCACAAGACAACCGGATGGTGGTACGCCCTGGGCACGGGCCGCGGCCAGGAACAGATCGGGCGCCGGCTTGCCGTGGGACACATCGCGTGCGCTGTGCACGCGCCCTGCCACCAAAACTGACAGGCCGGTGTTGCCGAATTTTTCGGCCATCTCCTGATGCGACGAGTTCGACGCGATCCGGTAGGGCACACCGAGCGCGGCCGTTGCCTCCAGCACCCCACGCGCGCCCTCCATGGCCGGCACACCGGCCGCCATGCGTGCGATCAGCCGTCTCTGCACTCGCACCGGCCAGTCCTGCGGCAGCGCCCGGCCCGTTTCGGCCTCGTAGATAGGTTGGATGGCCGACCAAGTCAGACCCGTAAAACGATGTGCGTAGGCCTCGGTCATGGCCCAGCCGAGTGCCGCCGCCTCCTCGGCCAGCAACCGCCGAGACACGGGTTCACTGTCGATCAGAACACCGTCGCAATCGAAGATGACCAGTTCAAGCCGCATGCGTCATCCGCATCGGGCAATCCTTATGGCGACCGGGGCACGCCCGAACGCCGGCGAAGCTGCACGTACCAACCCCGCGATCGCGCGCCGTATGCACCGCCCGTGCCAAGGCGGCGATGAAACCCGGGTCGCTGTTCTGCGCCGGAGCCCGGAAGTAGCCGGGGACCCCCATCTTTTCGGCCAGCTCCCGGTACTCCACGTCGAGCTCCACCAGCGTCTCGGAATGTTCGGAAACGAACGCGATCGGCACGACCAGCACGGCCACACGGTCCTTCGCCGCCCGCTCGATCGCCTCCTCGGTGGACGGGTCGAGCCATTTCTGCGGTGTCGCGCGAGACTGGTAGCAGACCTGCCAATCGAGCACCTCGCCCGCCGCCTCCATGTGCTCAACCACCGATTGGACGGTGGATTCGATCTGGAATTGGTAGGGATCACCCTTGCGCACGATCGTCTCGGGCAGGCCATGCGCAGAGAACAGGATGCGCAGCGGTGCCGAGGCTTCTCGCCGCGCTGCGGCCAGCGCGCGCCGTACGATATCGGCCGTGGCAGCAACGTAGGCCTCATCGTTGAACCAGCAGCACAGCGTGGTCACCGGACGCGCCAGCCCTACCTGAGCGGCCGCATCACGCCAGGCGGCGAGCGAGCTGCCGGTGGTCGTCGTTGAAAAATGCGGGTACAGCGGCAGCAGGAATACCTCGTCGGCGCCCCAGTCGCGCAAATCCTTCGCAGCCTGCAGGCTGAACGGGTGCCAGTAACGCATGGCAATGAAACAGCGCGCCTCGAGGCCGGGGCCAGACAGCGCCGTTTCCAGTGCTGCAGCCTGTTCGCGCGTCAGTTCCAGCAATGGCGATTTGCCACCGAGGATGGCGTAGTTCTCGGTGGCCGGCTTGACGCGCGCAGTCGCGATGATACGGGCCAGCAGCGGCCGCACGAAGAACGGCACTCGCAAAATGGCCGGGTCGCGGAACAGGTTAAGCAGAAACGGCCGTATCGCCTCCGGCCGGTCAGGACCGCCGAGGTTGAACAACACCACGGCCAGCTTGCGTCGGGGCAGCGGGTTCACCAGTCTGGCCGGGACCACAGCCGGAGGCGAGATCACATCCGCTTGCCGCTCGACGATTACTGACTGCGCAAAAATCCGACCAACTCCGCCACATGTTCCGGGTTCGTCTGCGGCAATATGCCGTGGCCCAGGTTGAAGATATGTGGCCGGCCGCGAAGTGCACCCAGGATGGACGAGATTTCGGACCGCATGGCAGCGCCGCCAGCAATAAGGGCGATCGGATCGAGGTTACCTTGGACCGCCACGCTGTCCGGCACCAAGGCTGCGGCCAGTGCCGGGTCTGTCCCGGTGTCCAACGCCACGCAATCCACCCCGGTCCGCTCCGCGAACATACCTGCGTACAGGCCGGCCAGCCGCGGAAATCCAATCACGGGCACGCCGGGATGACGCGTATTGAGCGCATCCACGATGCGTGCCGTGGGTGCGATCACATGGCGAACGAACTGGGTGGGAGAGAGCATGCCGGCCCAGGTATCAAACAGCATCACCGCCTCGGCGCCGGCGGCGACTTGGGCCGATAGGTAATCGGTGGTGCTCTGCACCAGCAGGTCCATCAGGCGGCCGAACAGGTCCGGATCGCCGTAGGCCATCGCGCGCGTCTCGGCAAAGTCGCGCGAACCGCTGCCTTCCACCATGTAGCAGGCGACGGTGAACGGGCTGCCGCAGAAGCCGATGAGCGTGCACGGCTGCGGCAAAGCCAGACGCAGGCGCCGTATCGTCTCCAGCACCGGCGCTGTCGCCTGTCCCACACGGGCCGGATCGAGCGATTGAAGGGCGGCGGCATCACGAACCGGCGTCAGCACGGGACCTATGCCGTCCTTGAACACGACGTTCTGACCAAGTGCCCAGGGCAGGATCAGGATGTCGCTGAACAGGATGGCAGCGTCCATGCCGAAACGGCGTATCGGCTGCAAAGTGATTTCGGTCGCCAGGTCGGGGTCCATACAGCGCTCGATGAATCCGCCGGAGCTCTCCTTGATAGCGCGGTACTCGGGCAAGTAACGCCCTGCCTGACGCATCAGCCATACCGGCGGCGGCCACACGTCTTCGCCCGCCAGCACGCGCAGAATGGGCTTGTCTGGCATCGTCAATTCGTCCGCTTCTGCCCGGCTTAAGACTTAAGGATTCTTAAGAGTAGGGTGGGGTGATAGATGGGGGTGTTGAAAACGGGGTACCCGGTCTTGCCGGCCAGGTCGCCGGTCTATCCACATACGCGGCGGGCGGCAACCATCTCAGCTTGCGCGATTATTGTGAACAATCCGCAATGCCGTCGCGATCCACTTGTTTTCGCCCACCTGCGCCTGTCTAGGGCAGGTTATCCCCGACTTCAGTCGCCGCTTCAAATGTAGGCCGTGTCAACGCCGGTTATCCCCGCTATTCTCGATTTATGAGCAGCGCCGAAGGCCAGCATCGCATCAACCTGCACCTCGTCTCGGACGCGACCGGAGAGACGCTGAACTCGATCGCGCGGGCTACGGTTTCGCAATTCGAGCAGGCCCACATCATCTATCATCGCTGGAGCCTGATCCGGACGCGATTTCAGCTGCATCGCGTGCTCGAGGGCATCGAAGCCGAGCCCGGGCCGGTGCTCTCGACCGTAGTGGACAGTGCGCTTCGCCATGACTTGGAGGCCACGTGCGAACGGCTCGGCCTGCCAGTGGTCAACGTGCTGGAGCCGGTGCTGGCCGTGCTGGCCGATCAGATCGGCGCCCAAGCAACCGCCCGTCCGGGCCGGCAATATGTGCTTGATGCCGACTACTTCCGGCGGATTGACGCGATCCACTTCGTGCTCGCCCACGACGACGGCCAGGCTCAGGCGGGGATTGCCGAGGCCGATGTGATTCTAGTCGGCGTCTCGCGCAGTTCCAAGACGCCGACCAGCTTCTACCTCGCCAACCGCGGCGTAAAGGCGGCCAACGTGCCGCTTGTGCCGGGCACGATCGATCCGCCTGGCCTTGAGGCGCCGCATTGCCCGGTGATCGGGTTGACGCTGGATGCACAGTCGCTGATCGAGATAAGGCGCCATCGGCTGAAGCTGATAGCCCAGGGTCAAGGTGCCGTGCACGTCAAAAAGGACAGTGGCGACTACGTGGACCTGGAGACGGTTCGTGCTGAACTTCAATGGGCCCGCCGGCTGTGCACCCGTCGTGGCTGGCCAGTGATAGACGTGACCCGGCGGTCTATCGAAGAAACCGCAGCAACGGTGTTGCAGCTGATGGAAGCCTGGCACCTCAGGCGGGAGCGCAAGGGGGTGGCCCCGATGTCGCTCGCCATCGCGCCAGAGGCTTGACCCAAGCGAACGCGTATTCGCGCCTTGGCCTGAGCGCTACTGAACGACGCCGTACGATGGTGCACCGAGGCCGGGGCAGGCGCATCCCGTGCCGACATGCGTCGATGCCGGGGCCGCGCAAACATAGACACCGGCGTAGCAGGTGCTGCCGAACGGTGTCTCAGCCTGCGACATCTGCGGCGCAGGCGCCTGAGCGGGTGGATAGGGCGGCGGTGCATAAGCTGGCTGGGGGTAGTAGCCCGGCGCGTAATAGGCCGGCGGGTAATAATACGCTGGCGGGTAGGCCACCACCGGCGCTCCAACCACCACCGGCGGGATGCCGATGAGCACACCGCCGCGCCACCACGCTTGGGCGGGAGCCGGAACGGCAGCGCCAGCTAGCCCAACCAAGGCCGCGAGAGGGATCAGGGGGCGGGTGAGTGCGTATGTCATCATGGTATTATCAACTCGGAATGTGACTTTTCCGTTTCAGAAGCTTGAGGAAATGTGAACGGAAGGCTGACGAACAGGCCGGGCGATCACTTCGCGTCGTCGGGATCGGAGAACGCGAAGAGCCCCTGATCGAAGTTGCCGCCAAGCTGGACCGAAGAGATGCGTATCCGCGTCTCCCGGCCCTGCGCATCCACGACCGACCAGCCCGTCAAAGCCAGCGGGTCGGCGTTCAATGTCAAGGTCAGACTGCCATCGCCCGGCGTTTTGGTGCGCACCAGGGTCAGTTGCAGTCCGCCCGGGGGCCGCTGGAAATCGGTCAGCGTCACGTTGCCCGAGAGCGTGATGGTTTCGGCCAGCAGCAGGCCGAGCGGGGTGTTGCCGACGGGTATATTGGTGGTCTGGTCCAGCTGCGCATCATGGAACACCACGGTGCCGCCGCCGGCCACCAGCAGCAACGGGCTTGGCTTATCGTATTCGAAGCGCATGCGGCCGGGCCGTTGCAGCCACATCGTCCCCTGGGTGACGGCGCCATCCGGGCCAACCTGGATGAATCGTGCTTTCAGGCTGCGCAGGCTGTTGAGGTAACGACCGACGGAAACAAGGGTCGCCTGGTCGGTATCGGACAGCACCGCCGCGCGTGTTTGCGACCGACCGCTTGCGGGTATCGCGAGCATGAGCAGGCAAAGGCAAAAGATGCGTCGTTTCATCGCTTCCTCAGACGTGTTCCGGCACGCCCTTGCTGGTGCTGTACTCGAAATGCAGCGCCTCCCCCGGCCGTGCGATCGGGTGCATCGCGTGCGCTGCCATGGCCGCCTCGGAAAACCCCTGCAGGATCAGCTTCAGCTTGCCTGGATACGTCGCCACGTCGCCGATGGCGAAGATACCGGGCACCGACGTTTCGCACGTGGCTTGCGTGACCTGTACGTGGTGCCGGTCGAGCGCCAAGCCCCAGCCGGCGATCGGCCCCAGATCCATCGAAAGCCCGAAGAACGGCAACAAACGGTCCGCCGGGATATGCCGTGCGGCGCCGTCGAGGTCGGCCACCTCTACGGCTTCCAACAAACCCCTTGCGCCGTGCAGCGCCTGCAGCTGGTAGGGTATCACCAACTCGAGTTCGCCGCGCGCATGCGCGGCGTCCAATTGAGCTGCTGTCTCCGGGGCGGCGCGGAACTTGGCACGGCGATGGATGACATACACGCGGGCCGCCACGTCCTTCAGCTGCAAGGCCCAATCCACCGCCGAGTCGCCACCGCCGGCGATCACCACGTGGCGTCCGCGAAAATCCTCCCGCCGTCGAACGTAGTATTGAACCGAGCCGGTCGCCTCGAACGCATCCAGCCCAGCCAAAGGTGGGCGATTGGGGCCGAAGGCGCCCGCGCCGGCGGCAATCAGCACGGCATGCGCCCGTATTTCGTCGCCACGGTCGGTCTTGAGGGTAAACGCACCCAACTGGCCGGACAGCGCCTCCACCCGCCGGCCGAGTAGGCGGCCGGGCGCAAACGGGGCGACCTGCGCCTCGAGCTGGGCAATCAGCGCGCCCGCCTCGATCGACGGGTGAGCCGGAATGTCGAAGATCGGCTTTTCGGGGTACAGCGCCGCACACTGGCCGCCTACCTCGTCCAGCGCGTCGACCAGCACGCTGGAGAGTTTCAGCATGCCGCACTCGAAGGCGGCGAACAGGCCCACGGGACCCGCACCGATTATGGCGACGTCGGCATCAATCATGTGAGCTATGTATCACTGGATCAGGACGGCGAAAGGTATCATTGACGGGGCTTGGAACGCCCGGGGTTGCGGAGGATCGGTTGCAGGACGGCATCTACGACCAGACGGGCATCGAGGCGGCCGGACGCCATATTGCAGCTTGGCTGCGGCCCGGCGACGCGGTGCTGCTCTCGGGGCCGCTGGGCGCGGGCAAATCCACGCTGGCCAGGGCGCTGATCAGGGCGGCGTGCGGCAATCCAGGGCTGGATGTGCCCAGCCCCAGTTTCACGCTGGTACAGAGTTTTACGGCCGGGTCTTTGATGCTGCACCATTTTGACCTGTGGCGGCTGGATGGTCCGGACGGATTGGCAGAGTTGGGTTGGGATGAGGCGCGCGGGGATGTGGTGATCGTGGAATGGCCCGAGCGCCTGGGTGATTTGCACCCGGTCAATGCGCTGTCGGTGCACCTCTCCATCGCAGGCCCGACCATGCGCACGCTCGTCGTGCAAGGCTGGGACAGAAAACTGACCCCGAACGCATGCTGAACCCTCGACCGAACCTAACGACGATCGCCCCCAATGCTGCCTTCCTGGACACGCTGGCCGGATGGTGGCTGGCGCGTGTGGATCAGGCCGACCCGATGGCCGCCTCCCGGGGTATCTTTCTGGTTCCCACCCGCCGTGCCGCGCGCGGCCTGGCCCAGGCTTTCCTAGAGCAGGCAGGGGGCCGTCCCTTGCTGATGCCCAGGATACTTCCGCTGGGCGGGTTGGACGAGGCGCCGCTTGCGCTGGCCGGCGCATTGGAGTTTCCGCCAGCCGTGCCGCCGCTGCAAAGGCTGGCCGTGCTCAGCCGGCTCGTGCTGGCGATGAACGGCGCCAACGGCGCTCCCACGGAAGCCGACCGCGCCTGGGTGCTGGCGGAGGAACTGGCCGCGCTGCTGGACGAGGCGGCGCGCGCCGAGGTCGACCTGGCCCATGCTTTGCCACGCGCGGTGGGTGAGGACTACGCGGCGCATTGGAAGGTAACGCTGGCCTTCCTGTCGGTGGTCACCGGCGCCTGGCCGGCTTGGCTCGCCGAGCAAAAGTTGTCGGACGTGGCGGCGCGCCAGGTCGCGCTGCTGGATGCGCAAGCCCGGGCCTGGCGCGACACCCCTCCCAGCCTGCCGATCATCGCCGCTGGCACCACCGGCGCTATTCCTGCCGTGGGCCGGCTGCTGCGCGTGGTGGCGCATCTGCCGCAGGGCATGGTGGTGTTGCCAGGCCTGGACCGCACCTTGGACGAGGCCAGCTGGGATACGCTTGAGACAAGCCACCCGCAGGCCAGCCTGCGTGCACTGCTGGCGCATCTGCAAGCGCGGCGTGGCGATGTGGAAGATTTCCCGGCTGCTGCGCTGGCCGAAACCTGTCCGGCCTCGCGCATCGCCACGTGGCGCACGGCCTTGCTGCCTGCCGCTTCGCTCTCGGCCTGGCAGATGCCGCAGGCGCTGGGCACCGAAGGCCTGCTGCGGCTGGAGCCGGCCGACCAGCAGGAGGAGGCGCAGTGCGTGGCACTCGCCCTGCGTGAAGCGCTGGAGACGCCGGGCGCACGGGCCGCCCTTGTCACGCCGGACCGCCAGTTGGCCCGGCGTGTGGCTGCCGAGCTGCTGCGCTTCGGCGTGGTGGCCGATGACAGCGCAGGCGAACCGCTGGCCGAGGTGCCGGCTGCCGTGTTCCTGCGCCTGCTGGCCGAGGCGGTGGCCGAGGAGCTGCGCCCTGTTCCGCTGTTGGCGCTGCTAAAGCACCCGTTTTGCGCCGCCGGCCTGTCCACCGCCGCTTGCCGCGACGCCGCACGCCGGTTGGAGCGCGAGTGCCTGCGCGGCGCCCGCCCAGGCCCGGGCATCGACGGCCTGCGCGCCAGGAACGGCTCGGCGACCTTCCTCGATCGCCTGGCGCACTGCCTGCGCCCGTTGCTGGCCCTCACCGATGCCGCCAATGCCACGCCCGATCATGCCTTCACCGCCCTGGTGGAGAGTGCCGAAGCGCTGGCGGCCACCGATAAGGTGCCGGGCGCCAGAAGGCTGTGGGGCGGCGAGGATGGCGAGGCGCTGGCCACGCATCTGGCGGCACTGCACGAGGCGCTGCCGGTATTGCCGGCCCAGCGTCTGATCAGCCTGCCGGGCCTGCTGGATGCGACGCTGGCCGGCATTGCTGTGCGCAGCCGTCGCAGCCTGCGCGGCCGCGGCGGGACGGAGCACCCGCGCGTGTTCATCTGGGGCTTGTTGGAAGCGCGGCTGCAAACCGCCGACCTGATCGTGCTGGGCGGATTGAGCGAGGGCACCTGGCCGCCCCTCGCCGAATCCGGTCCATGGATGAACCGGGCGATGCGCGAAGCTGCCGGCCTGCCCTCGCCGGAGGAGAAGGTAGGGCTGGCCGCGCATGATTTCGTCATGACGAGCTGTGCGGCACCCCGGGTTATCGTGTCCTCCCCACGTCGGCGGGACGGTGCGCCGGCGGTGCCGTCACGTTGGCTGGTCCGTCTGGAGGCTCTGCTCGCCGGGCAGGGACACACGCTTGGCTGCCACCCCGCGCCGGCTTGGTCGCGGGCGATCGACCGGCCCGTCGACGGCCCGCAACCGGTTCGCCCGCCACGGCCGTCGCCGGCCGTGAACCTACGCCCGCGCCGCCTGAGCGTCACCGAGGTCGAGACGTGGCTGCGCGATCCATACGCCATCTATGCAAGGCACGTTCTGCGCCTGCGCCCGCTCGATCCGCTGGAAGAGTCGGCCGACGCCGCCGATTACGGCACGATCGTGCATGACGGGCTCAACCGGTTCTTCCATCGTACGGGCCTGTCCTGGCCAGCGGATGCGGCGGGGCAGCTGACGGCCGACATGGATGCCGCACTCGACGAAGCCGGTATGCGCCCTGCCCTGGCTGCGTGGTGGCGCCCGCGCCTGCGCCGCATCGCCGCCTGGGTGGCCGAGGCGGAGGCAGATCGCCGCGCCGCCCATCGGTTGACCTCGCTGCGGTCCGAGCTGAAGGGCGAATGGGAGTTCCCGGCCCCCGCCGGCCCGTTCACCCTGCATGGCCGCGCCGACCGCATCGAGCAGCGGGCCGATGGCAGCCTGGCCATCCTCGACTATAAGACCGGCACCCCGCCTTCCGGCAAAGATGTCGAGGAAGGCCGCGCACCGCAACTGCCGCTGGAGGCGGCCATGCTGCAGAAGGGCGCGTTCGGTCCTGACCTAGTCGGCGACGTGGGCGAGCTGGTGTTCTGGCACATCGCGGGCGGCTTCCAGCCAGGGGCGGTGCTGCCGCTGTTCAAGAGTGAGCCGGCCAAGACCGCGGAGGTGGCCCAACTGGCCCAGACCAGCCTGCGCGCTCTGGTCGCCGCCTTCGACGACCAGGCGCGCGCATATCTCTCGCAACCGTCCCCAGGGGCCGCACCGCGCTTTTCCGACTACGCCCAGCTGGCGCGAGTGGCCGAATGGGCGGCCGCGGAGGACGGCGAGTGAGTTCTAGCCGCCGAGCGCGTGGACCACACGCGTGGCACTGCGGGCAAAAACCGCGTCCGGCACAAAGAAGTCGGCCACCAGGGCTGCTTCCGGATCGTGGGCATACTGGCCGAGATCGGTCACTCCCTCGGCCAGCAGCACCTCCTCGTCGATGAAGAAGTTGCCCGTGCACGTACGGGCGTCGCGGCACAGCACGGCCTGTGCTGCATCGGCCATGATCTCCGGCTTGCGGCTGCTCTTGGCCATCGCGTCGCCGCCCAGCACGTTGCGAACGGCAGCCGTGTCGATCGCGGTCAGCGGCCACAGCGCATTTACGCCGACCCGGCCCGCGAACTCGGCCGCCATGCCCAGCGTGCACAGGCTCATGCCGTATTTGGCGATGGTGTAGGCTACGTGGGGCCCGAACCATTTGGGGCTCATGTCCAGCGGCGGCGATAGCGTCAGGACGTGTGGATTCTCCGCCCGCAGCAGATGCGGGATGGCGGCGCGCGACACCATGAAGGTGCCGCGCGTGTTGATCGACTGCATCAAGTCGTAGCGCTTCATATCGGTGGCCAGCGTGCCGGTCAGCGAAATGGCGCTCGCGTTGTTGACCAGGATGTCGATGCCCCCGAACGCCTCGACGGTTGCCGAGATCGCCGCGTTTACCTGGTCCTCGAACCGTATGTCGCAGACCAGAGGCAGCGCCTGTCCGCCGGCGGCACGTATCGCCTCGGCGGCGCTGTGGATGGTGCCGGGCAGCTTGGGGTTTGGCTCGCTGGTCTTGGCCGCGATCGCTATACGCGCCCCGTCGCGTGCCGCCCGCAAGGCGATGGCCAGGCCGATCCCGCGCGAGGCGCCGCTGATGAACAGGGTTTTGCCGGCTAGGGTCATGTGCGTGGTCTCCCAAGTTTTACCGGCAGGCTCGTGGCCCGGCCGCCCGGCGTCAAGCCGTCGCCCGGGCGTCATGACTCCCCCTTGCGCCGAGGCTGAAGGGCTGGTCAGAGGGCTCGCGCGCAGGCGAGGGAGCAGCCAAACAATGTCAGACACGGCGCTGCCCGCCCAGCCGCACGGCATCACCACGGCCAGCGTGCGCCGTCTGCCCAACGGGTTCGACGTGGCGGCCCTGCTGTTCATCGCCGCCCTGCTGATTGCGGTGGCGCACGCCGCCCGGCACACCTTCGCGCCGCTGGACGTGCCGCACAGCTTGTCGAGAGCGGGAGCCATCAGCCTCGATCCCGCCAACCTGCCCGGCTACGCGCTGCGCACGGTGATGCGCATGTTTGCGGCCCTGGCCTGCTCGCTGCTGTTCACCTTCACGTACGCCACGCTTGCCGCCAAGAGCAGGCGGGCCGGCCTGGTGCTGGTGCCGATCCTCGACATCCTGCAGTCCCTGCCGATCTTCGGCTTCCTCACGTTCACCGTCACTTTCTTCTTGGGCCTGTTCCCCGGCCAGGTGATCGGCGCCGAGCTGGCGGTGATCTTCGTCATCTTCACCAGCCAGGCCTGGAACATGGCGTTCAGCATGTACCAGTCGCTGCGCACCATCCCGTCCGACCTGGACGAGGCCAGCCGCGGTTTCCGCCTGTCGCCCTGGCAGCGCTTCTGGCGGCTGGAGGTGCCGTTCGCCACACCCGGGCTGGTGTGGAACATGATGATGTCGATGTCGGGCGGCTGGTTCAGCCTGGTCGCGTCCGAAGCGGTCACGGTGGGCGACACCAGCTTCCAGCTGCCGGGCATCGGCAGCTACATCGCCGTCGCCCTGGTCAACAAGAACATCCACGCCGTGCTGTATGCCATTCTGGCAATGATGCTGGTGATCCTGGCCTATGACCAGCTGCTGTTCCGCCCGCTGGTCGCCTGGTCGGGCAAGTTCCGGTTCGAGACGACGCAGATCGACCAGGGTCGCGATCCCTGGATGCTGGCGTTACTGCGCCGTACCCGACTGCTGCGCCGTGGCGGCGACGCGCTGGGCACCCTGTTCTTCGCCGTCAGCGGCCTGCGCCTGCGCCTGCCCGGCCCCGCCCGCCTTGCGCGCAACCGAGCCCCTTCGCGCATGGCCGACATGGCGCTGATAGCGGCCCTGGCGTTAGTGGTGGCCTGGGCCGCCTGGCGCATCTTCGCGTTCTGCGTAGCCGGTCACCTGGTGATGGCCGATGTGGGCACCGCGTTCTTGCTGGGCACCTACACGCTGGTGCGCGTGGTGATCCTGATGAGTCTCGCCACGATCGTGTGGGTGCCGCTGGGCGTGCTCATCGGGCTGAACCCGCGCTGGGCGCGCGTGCTGGGCGGTGCCGCCCAGTTCCTGGCCGCGTTTCCCGCCAATTTGTTCTACCCGATCTTCGTCGTGGTGATCGTCAGCCACGCGCTGAACCCGGACATCTGGCTGACCCCGCTGATCATCCTGGGCACCCAATGGTACATCGCGTTCAACGTGATCGCCGGTGCGGCCGCCTACCCCGGCGACCTCCAAGAGGCGGCAAAGAACTTCCGCGTCGGCGGCCTGCTGTGGTGGCGCCGCGTGATCCTGCCCGGCGTCTTCCCGTATTTTGTCACCGGTGCGATTACCGCCTCGGGCGGCTGCTGGAACGCCTCGCTGCTCGCCGAGGTAGCGACCTGGGGCACCACCACGCTACGCGCCCACGGCCTGGGCGCCTACATCCTGGAGGCGACCAAACGCGGCGACACCGCGCGCGTGCTGCTGGGCATGGTGGTGATGGCCGGCTTCGTGCTGACGTTCAACCGCGTAATCTGGCGGCCGATGTATGCCTATTCCAGCAAACGGCTGAGGCTGTGACCGCCGTAGCATGGGCGCTTGAGCAATTCGCACTACTGTTCAACGCTCACGTCGACTATCCCTTAGCCGGAACGGATGGGTCGCCCAAGCGCAATCTACCCTAAAGCTTGCTGATCGTTGTCTTGCAAAGGCCATCCATCGTTATCGACCGTTGGCGAAAGCGATTTGCGTTATGCAGGAAGGGGGCATGGCGCGCGAAGCATCGAAGTATTAGTGTGTCCGGTTTGGCATGGTTGTCCACCTTGCTGACCATGTGCTGATGCGCGTGATGCCCAAGAGCAACATGCCACCCATGATCAAAAGACTTGAACGCCGAACTCCGACCGATCCGGTGCGGCCGAGTCTGCCCTGAGTCCGCTCCTGTTTTGCGCCATTTATCTCTCTCCGAAACCGGAGATGTCCTACTGACAAATCGATGTGGTGCCCGCCACCGGACTTGAACCGGTACGCCCGAAGGCTGCGGATTTTAAGTCCGCTGCGTTTACCATTTCGCCAGGCGGGCCGCCGTTGAGCACGTTGCCAAGCCGGGGGGCTAGCTGTCCAGGGCTGGCGTGGGTTTAATCACGATGGCCCTGGGCCGAAGCCGTCGTGATCCAAAATTGTGTTACGGCGAGCATATGTCGTGGTTGAAGGTCACCTGATGCGATCAGGCTAGCGTGGTTGGGGGCTGTGAAACACGTCGTGCTCTAGGACCAAAGCCCCAGCGCATCCTCCAGCCGCGGCAGGTCCTCGAAACGGACGTTCGCCAGGCTGGTGGGGTCAAGAAGCCCCTTGGTTTTTATGCGAGGGCTGTTGGCCGACACGATGGCCCGGCGCCCGGCTCCGGCCTCTCGTCGCATTGCCTCAAGGCGGCGAAGGTCGTTTGCCGAAAGGCTTGCCTGCCCCGGTCCCAACGCCAGCAATGCCACCGTCCAGCGGTCCTTGCGAACGATGATTTCGACCCGATCGACTTCGCCCTCCGCCGCCGAAACCACGCGCCAGCCGTGAGCCTGCAAGAAAACGGCAGCCTGCGCGCTGTAGAGAACAGCGCTCGTTCCCGGCTGCCACCGGCACTCCTCGTTCATCACCCGGCTCGGACGGATGGCCGCGTTGTCCCGAACCAGATGCCGTATCGCCAAGGCGACAACGACGAGCCCGAACGTCACGTAGCCGATGCCCAAGTAAGGGTGCCAACTCGGGTCGCCGTTGTTCCATTGGTAGATCAGCAACGCGATCACCAAGATGCTCACGACCGGCGTCAAGAAGACCAGCGCCATCATGCCCAGCACTCTCCGGCTGCGGTCAAACCCATCATCGCGTCCCTATGCCAGACCTCACGACCGAACAGAACGTCAGCCGGCCATTATCCAGTCGCGTGTGTCGGCAACCTTGGCAGGTTGTGCAAGCCGGAACGACACTGCGCCTGAGCATGGCCCTGTTAGCTGTCGGCGTACGGTTGCCGGATCGTGCAACTGGGGCCTAGTCTCCGGTAGAAAATCGGAGGATCGACCATGCGTTGGACAGTTCTGCTGCTCGCCCTGCTGGCCACGGCCTGCGGCACAGCCAACAACCAGACGGCGGCACCCACAGGAAGCGCGACTGCGGCCAGCAGCGGTGCAGGCCCGCAACCCGGCGCCAGTGCGGGCGCTGCGGTAGGCGGCGGTCCTGCCGGAACCGGAACGGCCGACAGCGCGGGCGGCGCCAAATAGCGTTAGACGACGCTCGGGAGGCCTGGTACTTGCGCCTGCCGGGCCGACGCCGCCCGATCACCCATGACCATTGATTGGGCCGGCGCGGCACCGTCGGTTTTGGCGGCTTTCCTGGCCTCGCTGGTAGAGTTCATCGAGGCGCTGACGATCGTGCTGGCCGTGGGCGCGGTTCGCGGCTGGCGCGGCGCGCTGGGCGGCACCGGGCTGGCACTGTTGAGCCTCGCGGCCCTGGTCGCCCTGCTCGGCCCCGCCCTGACGAGCATACCTCTGGGTCCGGTGCGTTTGGTGCTGGGCGCATTGACCGTGCTGGTCGGCATGCGCTGGCTTCGCAAGGCGATTCTTCGCTCGGCCGGGGTGATCCCGCTGCACGACGAGACCCTGGCCTACGCCAAGCAGGAAAGCCTGTTGCGAGGGCTTGGCGGCGTGTCAAGCAGGCTTTCCGGGTGGGATGGCGTCGCTGTCTCGACAGCCTTCAGGATTACCATGATCGAGGGGATCGAAGTCGTGTTCATCGTGATCGGTATCGGTGCACCAGGCAGGGGATTGCTGATGCCGGCCAGCCTTGGGGCTGCTGCTGCGCTGCTTTCGGTGGCGGCCTTGGGCGCCGCCCTGCACCGGCCCGTGGCGATGATTCCGGAAAACATGCTGAAATTCGCCGTGGGTGTGCTGCTATGTGCCTTCGGCACTTTTTGGGTGGGCGAGGGGATAGGCCTTGCCTGGCCCGCCGGCGAGTGGTCGGTCCCGGCGCTCAACGCGGGCTTCCTGCTGGCGGCCCTGCTGGCGGTCCCGTTTTGCCGGACGGCCGGCGCCCGGCCATGACGGCGTTCGGCACGGCCCGTTCCAGGCTTTGGAGCCTGTTCGTGGATGACGGCCGCTTTGCCGGCGTTATCGTCGCATGGCTGGTCGGGGCCTGGCTTGTGATGCCGCGCGTGGCTTTGCTGCCCGCCCTGCACGCGCCTCTCCTGTTTGCCGGCCTGTGTGCCATCCTCGTTTGGGGAGCCATACGGCAGGCGCGGGCTCGTCAGTTGGAGGCGGGGTAGCGGGCGATCAGCCGCTGCTGGCTTAGCCAAGCACGTGCCAGCGTCATGGCTCCGCAGGGTGCATGCCCGGCCGCGCGCATCCTATCCCCAAGCGCGAACAGCATGCGCTGCTTGGCGAACACGCCGCGCAAGGCGGCCTGCATCGGCAAGGCTGGATCCCACAGATGGATGGCCTCGGCGCCTGCGCCGTTCACCTCCAGGATGACAAACCGTCCAGCCTGCAAGTCAGCCACTGAGGCAAAGCGGACATCGAACCGCCCGACGTGGAAATTCGGCATGGAGCGGGCAATGGCGTCTATGCGGGCCTGCAACGGGGCCGACACCTGCGCGGACGCGTCTTCGTAGCGTGCGCCGACACGTATCGAGGCCACTGTCGTCAGGGCCACGCGCGCGCCCGCTGCCGGGACCTGGGCGCCCTGGGTCGTGCCGGTTGCGCGCTGTGCAGCTGCACACTGCACGAGAGCCAGTTCGGCCAAGCTTGAACGGCCGTCGCCCACGACCGAGGGCGCGTGGCGGAACGTCATGGCCGTAACCCTGCCGGCCGATGCGCCCGGCTTGCGCACGTAGGACAGTCCTGCCTCGTTCGGGTCGGCTGCAAACTGCTGGAGAATGAAGGAGGCTTTGCGGGGGAAATCGGCCGCGTAGGCGGCCAGCGCCGCGTCGCCCTCGATCCGTCGCACGCCATAGCCGCACCAGCCGATGTCGGGTTTGGCGATTAGCGGGTAGTGCCAGCCCAACGCCAGCCGTCGCTCGATCACGTCTTCACCAGGACCGATCAACGACCACGCTGCGACGTAATGGGCGAAAGAGGGGCCGATCTGCGCCAGGCAGGCGGCCTTGGACTCGCCGGCCAGCCCGCCCGTCTCGATCCCTGGGTTCAGCGATGACGGCAGGGTCAGGCTGCGGTAGCAGACCGCGAGCCACAGCCATTGCGCGAGCAGCGGGATGCATAGGACCGGCTTTGGCAGATTCCCAATACGAAGCCTGGACCGGTCCAGATGACCGTGCCTCTCGGCCAAGGTGTCACCGGACCGTGATGGAAACATCAACCTGCGGTGTCTTTAACGCTGCGATTAGAAGGAAATTGGTTCAATGAGGGCTTTGTCCGCGATTGCTGTTGCAGCGCTAACGCCTTTTGGCGCGCTGGCACAGACAACTTCCCAAACGGGGTGGAGCAGCGCCGGCGACGGTATCGCCAATACGCGCGCGACTACGGCCGAACATAGGCTGAGCCCGACGACAGTGTCGGGTTTGGCGCCGATCTGGACGCTGAAGACAACCGGCGAAGTGCCTGACACCCCCACCGTGGAAGGCAATGCCGTCTATCTGGTCGACAGCGGCGGCTCGGTCTGGCGCGTGAACGCTGCTACCGGCGCACCGCTGTGGCAAGTGAAGCTGCCGGCCATTTCCGGCAACATGAACTCCTTCGCCCGCACCAGCCCCGCCATTGCGCCGAACGCAATCATCATCGGCGACCAGGCAGAGGCCAGCGTCTATGCGCTGAGCAAGACCGACGGCAGCCTGCTATGGCGTGCGAAGCTGGATCGGGTGACACGGTCGATTATCACCAGTTCTCCAGTGGTGGCGGGCAACCGCGTCATCGTGGGCGCGGCTTCCAACCAGGAAGAAGCGGCCGCGGTCGTCAAGGGCTTCAAGCCGACCTTTCGTGGCTCGGTCGCCTCGCTCGATCTGGCGACCGGAGCGGTGCAGTGGCAATTCTACACCGTGCCGGTCGGCTTCAGCGGCGGTGCGGTGTGGGGCAGCAATCCGGCCGTCGATATGGGGCGCGGCGCGGTCTATTTCGGGACGGGCGACAACTACTCCGTCCCGCCCGCCGTTGCCGCCTGTCAGGTGAGCGCACGCAACGGCGCCGAGCAGGAGAAATGCTTGCCGGGCGGCGACCGGATCGACAGCGTGATCTCGCTCAACCTCGCTACCGGGGCGCTGAACTGGTCGCGCCGGATGACGACTCTCGACACCTGGACCGTGTCGTGCATTGCCAGCGCCCGCAAGGCGGCCACGCCTTGCCCCCAACCGCAAGGCCTGGATTACGACTTCGGATCGGCCCCCAACCTGTTCTCGACGACGGGCAGCACGCCGCAAGACCTGGTCGGCGCCGGGCAGAAAAGCGGCATCTACTGGGCGTTCGACCGTGATACCGGCCGGATGGTGTGGGCCACGCAGGTGAACCCCGGCGGCACGCGTGGCGGCATCCAGTGGGGGTCGGCAGTGGATGGCGGTCGCGTGTTCGTCGCCGCTTCCAACGCCAACTACACCTTTGCCCAGCTGCTGGGCAGCAACACGATCACAAACGGCGGTTTCTGGTCGGCGCTGGACATCAACACCGGCAAGATCGAGTGGCAAACACCTACGACCGAGAAGCAGAAGCCACTCGGCAACCCGGCGAGCCGAACCATCAACCCGCCGAAGGGCGCCCTGGCGCGGGTGGAGGCTTCTGTCAGCGCCGCAAATGGCGTGATGTATGGGGCCGACGCTTCGGGCATGTTCGTGGCGCTGGACGAGGCGACCGGAGCGCGGCTGTGGTCCTACGACGCCGGGGGCGCGGCCGTCGATGGCCCGTCGATCGCTTCGGGCATGCTGTTCTGGGGCGACGGCTATGGCGACATCGGGCCGACCAGCAACAACCTGATCGCTTTCGGCTTGAAGCAGTAGGTTTGCGGCGCAGGCTGACCGGGAGGTCGGCCTGCGCCCTACTGAACGCCGTTATCCGCCGACGCACGATACTCGTCGGGATGGGCGATGTTGCCATACCATCCCGATATTTCTTGGACAACGATCGTCCAGCCGTCGGCCAAACCGTCATTATCAATGGCGCTCGCCGCACCCGGCGCGAATGAAGGTATCGCCTGGTTGCCGATGATCAAGTGCATGGCGATCTGCTTGGTTTGCCCATCGGCAGGATCGACATAGGTTTGCTGCGGATACTCCATGTAAAGCGTGGCCGCGAGTTTCCCATCGACGAACAGGTCGATCAGATGGCTGCCATCGCCCCGCCAATTACCGACCAGGTCGTGAAATCCGCCAGACCAGTCGAACGGCGTGCGTAGGAAGGCGGGCGGGCGGGCATTGATGAACCGCCATCCGCCGCCATTCGCCCAGTACATCGCATGGGGCGGTATGCGCCAATGCGTGCCGTAGATGTCGGGCGTGCCGAACTCGACTTGATAGCCGGTGGGAACGCCATCGGCCGCGCGGCTGAAATCGTCGTTCCAGTCGATCTCGAAATTGCCGCCGCTGCGGTAGAGGGCGCGCGGTCCGCCGAACCCCTGCCACGGATCGGCGCCCGGCGCGGGCGGTACCTGCTGACCGCTGGCGAACCAGATCGGCGCCCAGGCATGGTCGCCCTTGGGGCTTTTGTAGCGCACCTTGAGGGTCATGCCCGGCCGCCACTCGAACGGCAGCCGGACCATCGCACCCCATACGTGGCCCGGCCGGCAATCCGTGCCGCCCTGCGAGCAGACTGCGCGCAGGTGCATGCCGTCGGGCGACATCATGTGCAGGTCTCCCGGGGCACCCGGCGCGGTATGCCGGGCCACGGCGGCGAAGGTGCCGTTATCCTTCTGGCCCGTGTCCATCGGGCTGCCAAAGGCGGATTTCAGGTCGCCGAACATATAGTTCAGGAAGAACCGGTCGCGGATGGACTGGCCGGTCACCATGTTGGCGTTTGGCTGCGCACGGCCCATCACCAGCGAGAACGCGCAGCGGGCGCCAGCCGTCAACGCGAGGCCGTCCCCGGGCAGCGCGCCGGCCATCACCGGTAAGGCCTGGACCTGCGGGTTGTTGGGCGTGGACAGGAAGGCCGGCTCACCAGCCTCGGCGGCGCACGGCGCGGCGCACGATGCCGCAGCGACCAGGGCAACAAGACCTCGGTTCACCCGGGAGTCCTTGAGTGTGAGCCTCAACCCCTACCCCAAAGGCCTCGATTATGCGAGTTGTCCGCAGGCAAGGATCTTCTGCGCTTCTCTCCTGCGCAGCTACACGACGGAGCGGGCTGTGTCCCTCGACCTTTACCGGAGATTGTCTTGGCTTCCTGCGCCCCCGGCCGACTTCTCGGCACGGTGCAAGCGCCTGCCTGTCGGTGCAGGCGAGCGGGGTCGCGAGATCAAGGCGCTGGCCAATCACGCGCTGGACGAGCACCAACTGGCCCGGCTGGGCCGCGCCATTGGCGCAGCACGTGTCGCTGGCGTATCCTTGGCACCGCTGCTGCCGTTTCGGCTCGGCATTCTGGGCAACGGCACGCTGGACCTGATCGTTCCGTCGCTGGTTGCCTCTGCCGCGCGCCACGGCGTGGCACTGCAATGCTTCAAGGGCGAGTACGACCAGTTCCTGCAGGACGCGCTGGCGGCGGACTCGGCCGTCAACCTGGCCAAGCCGGACGCTGTTCTGATTGCGCTGGACTACCGCGCGCTGTCGCTGCGGACCACTCCCGGCGATGCTGCGGCGGCTGCCGAGACCGTCGCCTCGGCGATCGATCTGCTCGACACGATCAGGGAGGGGGTGAGGCGCAACGGTGGTGCGACGTGTATCGTCCAGACCGTGGCGCCGCCGCCGGAGGGGCTGTTCGGCTCGCTGGACCGGGCCCTGCCGGGAACACTGCGCAGCTTGGTCGATGCGATGAACAGGCGGATTGCCGACGGTGTGCTGCAATCGCAGGATACGCTGCTCGACGTCTCGGCGGTAGCCGAGACGGTGGGCCTGGCGGAGTGGCACTCGCCCGCGCAATGGAACATGGCCAAGTTGCCCTTTGCCGACGCTTACGTGCCGCTTTACGCCGACCATGTTGCGCGCACGGTCGCGGCGATGCGGGGCCGCAGCCGGCGTTGCCTGGTGCTTGACCTGGACAACACCGTGTGGGGCGGCGTGATCGGCGATGACGGGCTCGACGGCATCAGGATCGCCCAGGGGGATGCGGCTGGCGAGGCCCATTTGGCAGTGCAACACTTGGCGCTGGCGCTGCGTGCGCGCGGCGTGGTGCTCGCCGTCAGTTCCAAGAACACGGACAGCGTTGCCCGCGAGCCGTTCCGCAGCCATCCCGAGATGCTGCTGCGCGAAGACCATATCGCAGTCTTCCAGGCAAATTGGGACGACAAGGCGACCAACATACGCGCCATCGCGCAGGAGTTGGCGCTCGGCCTGGAATCGCTGGTGTTCTTGGACGACAATCCGGTGGAGAGAGGCCTGATCCGCCGGGAACTGCCGGACGTGGCCGTGCCGGAACTGGACGACGACGCTGCCAGCTACGCCCGGACCCTGGCGGCCGCAGGCTATTTCGAATCGGTGCGCTTCTCGGACGAGGATCGCGCGCGCGCGGAGATGTATCAGAACAACGCGCGCCGGCTGACCTTGCAGAAGCAGACGGGCGACATCGACGCCTATTTGCAGTCGCTGGACATGCGGATCGTCTTCAGCCCGTTCACCCGGACGACGCGCGTGCGCACCGCACAGCTTATCAACAAGAGCAACCAGTTCAACCTGACCACTCGACGCTATACCGAAGCCGATGTGGCGGCCGTGGAGGCAGACCCGGATGCCATGGGGCTGCATGCGCGCCTGATCGACAATTTCGGCGATAACGGGATTATCGGGGTGATCGTGTGCAGGCCGGATGGTGCCGCGACGTGGGCGATCGACACGTGGCTGATGAGCTGCCGCGTCCTTGGGCGGCGTGTGGAACAGACCATGCTGCGGGAGGTCATCGGCCAGGCGCGGCTGCGCGGCATCGGCCAGCTCGTAGGACTCTACCGGCCTACGGAACGCAACGGCATGGTGCGTGACCACTACGCCAAACTGGGATTTGCGCCGCTGGGGGAAGAGGCCGATGGCGCGACGCGTTGGCAGCTTTCGACGGACACCGAGGTCGCTGGCGGGCCCATGCTGGTGGAACACGTGGCGGCGGAGTTTGAACCGGCATGAGCCTGACGTCGCCGGTGTTCTTTGGCTTCCTCGCAATCACCATCCTGGCTTTTCACGCGACCGCCGCCATACGCGTGCGGCAGGCGATCCTGGCCGTCGCCAACACGATCTTCATCGCAAGCTACGTCGATAACGTCGCCGAGCTCGTACCTCTTATCGTGTTTCTGCTGCTGGGCTACGGCTTCGTACAGGCGGCCCGACATCGAAGCAGCCACCGGCTGGTGACGCTCGGGGTCTGCGTCGTTCTGCTCACCTACATATTTCTCAAGCAGTTCTCGTTTTTGGTGCCCTACGCAAGACTGCCGTTTCCCTATCTGATCATTGGCCTGTCCTACATCCTCTTCCGCGTCATCCACCTGATCGTGGACAGTTGGTTCGGCGATGTGAAAGGGAGCGTAGGGCCGTTGGCGTTCTATCGTTACACGTGTAATTTCCTTTGCTTCTTGTCGGGACCGATACAGCGCTATCAGGATTTCGCCGAAACCGACGGCCGCGAGGCTGTGATGCTGGACGCTGATCGCGTGTACCATGCGTTCTCGCGCGTGGCGACCGGCTACTTCAAGTTCGTGGTCGTTGCGGCCTCTGCCGATTACGTGCTGACCAACTTGAAGGTTGAGCTGTTCGGACCGATAGCGCTGCCTTGGGTAAAGCTCTCGTTGATCTACGCCGCATCGGCCGCTTCCTACACCGCCTATTTGTTCTTCAACTTCTCCGGCTACATGGACATCGTCATCGGCGCAGGGCTGCTGATGGGGCAGGTACTGCCGGAGAACTTCAACCGGCCGTTCCTGGCACGCAGTTTTTTGGAGTTCTGGCAGCGCTGGCACATGACGCTGTCCAACTGGTTCAAGTTCTACCTCTTCAACCCGCTGCTGACGGTGCTGATGACGCGCTTTCCTGCGCCAGCATGGACGACACCGCTTGGCCTGTTCGCGTTCTTCTTCACGTTCCTGGTGATCGGCATATGGCACGGCACGACTTTGGTGTTCGTGATCTACGGCATCATTCTGGGCCTCGGCGCCAGCATCAACAAACTTTGGCAACTCACGTGCACCCGACGGCTGGGCAAGAAGGGCTATCGTGCGCTGGCCCAGACGACCGCCTACATCTATACCGCCCGGGGTATCACCATCGGCTACTACATCTTGGCACTGACTTGCCTGTGGGTGACGGACATGCCTCGCTTTGTGTCGCTGTGTGGCGCGCTCGGGTTCGGCGGTATAGCACTGGCGTTTTGCACTCTGGCGCTGGCGTTCGGCTTGCTGGTGTTTATCTCCGATGGTGTCATCGAGTGGTTTTCCAGGCGTGGCGAGATGCTGCGAGGCGCCTCGACGGGCTTCCTGTTTCGCAACTTGTCCCTGGCAACCCGCATTCTCGCGATCCTGGCCGTCGCCTCCCTATTCAACAAGGCGCCTGAGTTCGTCTATCGAGCCTTTTGACGTGAAACAGATACTTCGCCAGTTCGGGCTGACGGCTTTGTTCTTTGGCCTTCTCTACTCGGCTGCCTTGGCGCTCACCTTCGTGGTCTCGCCCAGCCCGTCGCGGACGGGCGCAATGGACGTCTGGACAGCGCCGGACACGCTCTACCTGACCAGCCCGAAATACCTGTTCCTGGCCCGTGATGTGCTGAACACGCCGCAGCGCAAGGTGTTGCTGGTCGGGGCGTCCAACACCGGAATGGGGTTCAGGCAGCAGGACGTGCAGGCACTGGTGCCGTGTGCAGCCGTCAGCAACATTGCAGTCGGCAGCGCCAACATTTCCGAAGTGCAGCAGATCGTCGATCTCGTGCACGACGTGCAGAACGATGCGGCGCGCCGGTCCGATACGTTCGTCATCGGCGTCTGGTTTGGCATGTTTGTCGATACCACCCAGCTTTGGCCCAATGACGATCGGCAGCACGGCGACACTGACATCGACATCGAACGTTACCGCTACGGCTTCTACCGCCGTACCGCAAAGGGCCCCGCGGCGGTGCTGCCGCCGTCGTGGCTGCCCGTGGAGAGGACGCTGATACGGCCCTATCTGATGCTGGAAAAGGTGGCGCGTGACGTCACCTCCGGGTTGCGGCACGCCCTCTTCGTGCGGCCGCCTGCACTGACCGACGCGGATCGCGAGGCGCTGGTCTTGAACGGCCATGAGCGCCTTCAGGCGTTGGATTACTGGCGTCAGACCCTGGGCAATAACGGCCGTATCGCGCCATCGCAGGTGGTCCTGCTAGGCCAGCTTATCGACGGCCTGCTTGCCGCGGGCGAGAACGTTGTTCTGGCCGACTTGCCGATCCCGGCCTGGCACCGCGACGCCAGCCCTTACGCCCCCGGCTACGCTCAGGCGATAGCAGCACTGTTCGACCGTTTTTCCGGGCGGTCGGGCTTCGCCGGGCTCAAGATGCCCGACCTGGACAACGCCCAGGATTACTCAGACGAGGTGCATGCCAAGCCGCACCTTGCCCGCGTGTGGGCGTCGCGCCTGGCAAACGTCGTAAATCCCCTGATCTGCACGAAGCCGGCGGCCATTCCCAGCGTGAATGTGCCGCCTGACAATCATCAGACACCGACGCAGCCGTAGCCGATTGCGCCGAATGCCGCCGACAGCAGGAGACACCAGATGGAACGCCAGGCAGTTTACGAGAAGCTTTCAGCGGTCTTCCGCGACGTTTTCGATGAGGACGACCTGGTCCTCAAGCCAGAGACCACCGCCGACGATGTTGAGGGATGGGACAGCCTCACTCATGTTCGGCTCGTGCTCGCCGTATCGAAGGCGTTCGGCGTTAAATTTTCGGCCTCTGAGGTGGGCGGCTTCAAAAACGTCGGCGAGTTCGTCGATGTGATCGCGGCGAAGGCGTAGGTCGTATAACCAAACGCTAGAGGCACGCCTCACCTCAGCCAGTGCGCCGCACACTACGGCGGCACGAGGCCGACGTTGACCCGACGGCCCTATAAAGAGTGTTCGCGCGAACCATCGAGCGAACACTTGACGCTTTAGTGGCCAAGCTCGCCGGCTTGGCCACGAGACGCATTGGAAATGCTGATCAGCCGCCCACGCCGGCATGCAGTGGCGTTACGTCGGCAGAAGGCTCACGCTCGGCAGTCGGTGCATTGACCATCGTCAGGCTGGCGAGCGCGTCCTCTACGGCGCGGAACAACCCATCGAGCGCCTGGCTCGGCCGAGGCCGAGCGGATCCGATTGCCACGACATCGGCGCGCCTTGCTTCGGCTGCCAACAGCCGCGCCGAACGCTCGACTTCGTACCAGTTCACCAGGGCGTCTTCGATTGTTGCGTCCATTGTTGCAGCCTCCATTCCTCCCATGATTACGTCACATTCACATTTATCACGCAAGCGTGATCTGCAGTATCGGCATAGATTTTTGGTGCAGCCGCTCTTACCACAAGCGGCAATGGCCGCCCTGCTTGCGGTCGCGGGCCGAGATTATGCTGTGAACACTCGATAGCCCTGCGGGACGTGGCTCCAGGTCCAGCAGGTTCGCTGTGGACCTGAAGCCTGCGTGCGAAAAGGCAGGCTGTGACTTGGCGTCAGGCCAACTCGGCCACCCGCCCGTTGATCGTCAGCCCTTCTAACCCGGCGCCCACATGCACGATCTCGCCCTCGTGCACGCCGCCTCCCAGCAGAAGGCTGGCCAACGGGTTTTGCAGGCTGCGCTGGATCACCCGCTTCAGCGGTCGCGCGCCATACACGGGGTCGTAGCCCTCGTTGGCCAGCCAATCCTGCGCCGTCTGGTCCAGCTTCAACCCGATCTTGCGGTCGGCCAGCAGCGCACGCAGGCGTTGCAGCTGGATATCGACGATCACCTCCATGTCGGTGCGCGCCAGGCGGCGGAAGGTGATGATCTCGTCCAGACGGTTCAGGAATTCCGGCCGGAAATGCTCGCGCACCACCCGCATGACTTGCGCATGCGCCATGGCCATCGGCTCGCCGTCGGGCTGGTTGGCCAGGATGTCGCTGCCCAGGTTGGAGGTCAGCACGATGATGGTGTTGCGGAAATCGGCCGTGCGGCCCTGGCCGTCGGTCAGGCGGCCATCGTCGAGCACCTGCAGCAGCACGTTGAAGACGTCCTCGTGCGCCTTCTCCACCTCGTCGAACAGGATCACCTGATACGGCCGCCGGCGCACCGCTTCCGTCAGTACACCGCCTTCATCATACCCGACGTACCCCGGGGGCGCCCCGATCAACCGGCTGACCGAGTGCTTCTCCATGAACTCGCTCATGTCGATCCGCACCATTGCCCGGTCATCGTCGAACAGGAACGCGGCCAGCGCCTTCGTCAGCTCCGTCTTGCCGACCCCGGTCGGCCCCAGGAACAGGAACGAGCCGATCGGCCGGTTCGGATCCTGCAACCCGGCCCGCGCCCGGCGCACCGCATGCGCCACCGCCTCCAGCGCCGCCTCCTGCCCCCCCACCCGGCGGCGCAGTTCCTCCTCCATGCGCATCAGCTTGGCGCGCTCGCCTTCCAGCATCCGGTCCACCGGCACCCCGGTCCAACGGCTTACCACCCCGGCGATCTGGTCCTCGGTCACCGCCTCGTTCACCAGCTTGCCGCCATCCGCGGCCGCCGCCTCGATCTGCTTCTGCAGCGACGGGACAATCCCGTAGGTCAGCTCCGACACCCGCGCGTAATCCCCGCGCCGCTGCGCCACGTCCACCTCGCTGCGGGCCGCGTCTAGCTGCTCCTTCAGCTTCTGCGACCCGGCCAGCCGGTCCTTCTCGGCATGCCAAGCCGCCGTCATCGCGTCGGACTTCTCCTCCAGTTCGGCCAGATCGTGCTGCAGCTTCTCCAGCCGCTCGCGCGACGCCGGGTCTTCCTCGCGCTTCAGCGCCTCCCGCTCGATCTTGAGCTGCAGCAGCCGCCGGTCCAGCTCGTCCAGCGCCTCCGGCTTGCTATCCACCTGCATGCGCAGCCGGCTCGCCGCCTCGTCCATCAGGTCGATCGCCTTGTCCGGCAGGAACCGGTCCGCGATGTAGCGGTTGGACAGCGTCGCCGCCGCCACCAGAGCGCCATCGGTGATCCGCACCCCGTGGTGCAGCTCGTACTTCTCCTTGATCCCGCGCAGGATGCTGATCGTGTCCTCGACCGACGGCTCCCCCACGAACACCGGCTGGAACCGGCGCGCCAGCGCCGCATCCTTCTCCACGTGCTTGCGGTATTCGTCGAGCGTGGTCGCCCCGATGCAGTGCAACGCCCCGCGCGCCAGCTCCGGCTTCAGCAGGTTGGAGGCGTCCATCGCGCCATCCGCCTTACCCGCGCCCACCAGCGTGTGCATCTCGTCGATGAACAGGATCACCTCGCCGGCGGCCCCTTCGATCTCCTTCAGCACGGCCTTCAGCCGCTCCTCGAACTCGCCGCGGTATTTCGCCCCCGCGACCAAAGCGCCCAGGTCGAGCGCCATCACCCGCTTGTTGCGCAGCGATTCCGGCACGTCGCCGTTGACGATGCGCAGCGCCAGGCCCTCGACGATGGCGGTCTTGC
>CAXUHU010000025.1:6822-36715 GCA_964250925.1 uncultured Acetobacteraceae bacterium | reverse complement strand
CCCATCCCGCCGCCGATGCACAGCGTGGCAAGGCCCTTCTTGGCATCCCGTTTGCCCATCTCGTGCAGCAGCGTTACCAGCACCCGCGCACCGGAGGCGCCGATCGGGTGGCCCAGCGCGATGGCGCCGCCGTTTACGTTCACCTTAGCCGTGTCCCAGCCCATGTCCTTGTTCACCGCACAGGCCTGCGCGGCAAACGCTTCGTTGGCCTCGATCAGGTCGAGGTCGCCGACCGACCAGCCAGCGCGCTCCAACGCCTTTCGGCTGGAGGGAATGGGGCCGGTGCCCATCACCGCCGGATCGACGCCCGCGGTGGCGAAACTGGCGATCCGGGCGAGCGGCGTCAGGCCACGGCGCTGCGCCTCCGCCCCGCTCATCACCACCAGCACCGCAGCGCCATCGTTGATGCCGCTCGCGTTGCCGGCCGTCACCGTGCCGTCCTTGCTGAAGGCGGGCTTCAGCTTGCTCATCGCCGCCATGTCGCTCTCGTGACGGATGTACTCGTCGGTATCGACCACCACGTCGCCTTTCCGGCCGCGCACGGTCACCGGCGCGATCTCGTCACGAAAGCGGCCCGACTTGGATGCCGCAGACGCCTTGTTCTGCGAGGCGACCGCGAACTCGTCCTGCATCTGCCGAGTGATCTGGTATTTCTGCGCCACGTTCTCGGCCGTGGTGCCCATGTGATAGCCGTGGAACGCGTCCCACAGCCCGTCCTTCAGCATGGTGTCGGTCAGCTCCATCGCACCCATCTTGGTGCCGCCACGCAGATAAGCGGCGTGGTTGGACAGGCTCATGCTCTCCATGCCGCCGGCCGCTACCACGGCACTCTCGCCGGTGCGTATCTGCTGGGCGGCGAGTGCGACGGCGCGCAGGCCGGAACCGCACACCTGGTTGATGCCGAACGCCGTCTTATCGTCCGGCAGGCCGGCGTGGCGGGCGGCCTGCCGCGCCGGGTTCTGTCCCTGCGCAGCGCTCAGCACGTGGCCCAGGATCACCTCGTCCACCTCGGATGCCTCGACACCGGCCCGCTCCAGCGCCGCACGGATGGCGACCGTACCCAGCTCGTGAGCCGGCACGGTGGCGAAGGCGCCCGAAAAGCTGCCCACCGGCGTGCGCGCGGCCGATACGATCACGATGTCGTCCATGGCTTGTTCCTCCTGCGTTGTTGCTCTCAACATAGGCGACGGCTGCAGGGGAAGTAAGGCTTTGGCAACGCTGGACAGCCCGATCCTAGAGGCGGACGCGACGGCGCAGGCGCTGCTGGTGGCAAAAGGTGAGGTCACCGCCGCCGAGCTGCTGGAATCTGCCATCGCCCGCACCGACGCCGCCGCCACCACCCTGAACGCCGTGCCGGTCCGCTTCGACGACGTGGCGCGCGCCCAGATCGCGGCCGCCGGCGGCCGGCCCGCCGGCCCGTTCGGCGGCGTACCGTTCCTGCTCAAGGATTTGGGCCAGGATTTTGCCGGCCAGCCCAACACACGCGGCGCCAAAGCCTTCCGGAATTATCGTCCGGCCGCGCACAGCGCGTTCACGCGACGGTGCCTTGAAGCCGGCCTGGTGATCTTCGGGCGTACGGCGACGCCCGAGCTGGGATTGAAGGCGGTGACCGAGAGCAAGCTGCACGGCCCCACCCGCAACCCGTGGGACACCACGCGCACCGCTGGCGGTTCGTCGGGTGGCTCGGCTGCTGCGGTGGCCGGGTCGCTGGTAGCCATGGCGGGCGCTAGCGATGGCGGCGGCTCGATCCGCATCCCGGCCAGCTTTTGCGGGCTGTTCGGCCTGAAGCCCTCAACCGGCCGCATCTCGGCTGCACCGGCCGCGCCAGGGTGGGAGGGTGCGTCCTCGAACGGCGTGCTGACCCGCAGCGTGCGCGACACCGCCCGGATGCTGGATGTGCTGTGCGGCCACGAGCCGGGCGATCTCTACATCCTGCCCCCGCCCGCCCGTACCTACGCCGCCGAGCTGGCGCTGCCACCCGGCCGCCTGCGCATCGCCTATTCGACCGTCTCGCCGGTCGGCACGCCGGTCGAGCCTGCCAACGTGCGGGCGGTAGAAGACGCTGCCCGCCTGCTGGACCGCCTGGGCCACGTGGTCGAGCAGGCTGCCCCCGCCATCGACGGCGCTGCGGTGGCCGCCTGCTACATCACGCTTTACCTGGGCCAGGTCGCCGCCGAAGTGGCCGCCTCGGGTGCCGGCACTTCGGCGTTCGAGCCGGAAACTGCCATGCTGGCCGAATTGGGCCGTGCGCTGTCCGCCGGCGCCTACGTGCGGCAGCACGTGCAATGGAACGGCTTTGCGCGCGCGTTGGGCGCCTTTCACCAGCGGCACGATTTCTGGCTTCTGCCCACGGTCGCCGCACCGCCGGCCCGCATCGGGGCACTCGATACGCCCCCCCGCCAACTTCGCCTGATCGAGGGGTTCAGGCGCCTGCGCGCCGGCAGCCTGATGCTGCGGCTGGGATTGCTGGAACGGATGTCCCGCGATGCGCTTGCCGCCACTCCGTTCACCCAATTGGCCAACCTGACGCACGTGCCGGCAATGTCGGTCCCGTTCGGGACGGCGCCGGCGGAGCCTGGCGGGCCGATGCTGCCGGTAGGGGTGCAGTTCGTGGGCGCGCACGGGTCGGAAGGCACGATGCTGCGGCTGGCGGCGCAGTTGGAAGCGGAGGCTCCTTGGCACGGCCCAGAGGCATGAGCCAGACCGGGTGGGGGCCGAAAGCCTTGCAGCCGGCCGGCCTCAAAAGTAGATTTCGGCATCGGTCTCGCGAGTGGCGCCATGAACGTCTTGTGTTTACTTGTGTGTATTGCCGGTTGCACCGCAGGCGGCCCTGCCGCTGCAAGCTGGTTGCGGTGTTCGGCATCCGGAACCGATCGGTCAGGCGAGTTCGCCGACTTCACCACCGTCGTTGACGTGGGTGCGATCACCCAGGCGCAACGCCAGGCGATGCAGCAGCGCCTCGTAACCTACGTCACCAAGGTCGATCCCGAAGCCTCCGGCGTGCACGGCGAGTGTTCGGTCTCCGACGACCAGGTCCAGGCGGCAGCAATCTACAGCCGGACCTGGAACGCCGCCGCACACCGCTTGGGTTGGACCCGTCTCTCTCTTGTTTCGCCGACGATGTGGCTGTCCGACTCTGAGATCAAGAGCGATGACAGCGGCTTTTGAGGCAAGCGGCCCCCTGGTCTTCGAACGACGTAAGCCGATTGCGGCGACGCCGGCTGAGGTCGCCGCCAAGATGTCTCTACCTGCTTCGCATCGATAGCAGTTCCGAGTCCGTCACCTACAAATACTGGGCGCGCTGACCGTTTACGGTCAGCCTGAACGCGCTCGCCGGCAAGCCACATCCGTGCGCTGGCCGGACCCCAGTGTCGAGGATTGTTATAGTGGGATGGCGAACTGGAACCACACCCGATCGCCCCTGGTGCGGTTCTCGACCGCCGTCTCATGCTGCCATTTCAAGATCAGCCCGCCATGGCCGATGTCGTAACGAACGAGCGGGCCATAGCCGAACACCTGGCCGCGGTTGCCGTTGCCGACGACCACGCCGTTTTGCGTGTCGTCCTGCACCTGCTTGAGGTAGTAGCCACTGATGCCGAGTTGCAGGCCGCGCAGCGTGGGCAGCGGACGGTAGCCGACGATGTAGTCCACATCGCCGAAACTGCCCGACTGGTAGTTGGTCGCCGTGTTCTTGGTGTTGAAGTCGTAATGCCCGTCCAGGCTGACCTCCCACTGCTTGGTCACGTAGGTGACGGCGACTTCCGGCGCGTAGGTCGAATAGCCAAGTCCCTCGTTCAGCACGTCGTTCTTGCTGTATTGGCCCCACGACGGAAAGATATTGAGGATGTGCGACATCCACAGATTGGGCAACACATGAAAACCCAGGTTGTAGGGGATGATGTCGGGATCGGCAAACTGCACGCCGCTGACAAATTGCGAGCGCCCGATAGTGAGGCTTTGATTGATGAAATTGAGAGCGAAGCCGGACCCGAGCGTGATGTCCGGCGCGAGGTTCGCCCACGTATGGTTCACGCGTAATGCCTCCACCTCCACGTTCGTGTGGAAGGGCGGCAGGCCAGGGTTGTTGGACGTTGTGGGGTAGGAGCCTGCGTTGTAATACAGTACGTAATTGAAATACTCCGTGTCGCCTGCCGGCGGGTAGAGCGCACTGACGGCGGTATTGACGCCGGGCGGGAAATTCGTGGCGCTGCTCTCGGCCCCGCGCGCCGTGCCGAGCGTGGCGAACGCGCATAGGGTCGCCGCTGCCGCCGCCCCGTGGCGCAGGCTTGCGAACATCTTGGGCATTGATCTCTCCGGTTATGATGGTGAGCGTGTCATGGAACCGTGGCCGCTCGCTCTGCTGCACGTGTCGGCCGAGCGATGCGGCCGTCGTCGCGTATCGCGCCACCGCCGCATAGACTCGATCGACCGCAAGCCGCGAGAGGGTCGAGACTTCGTCGAGCAGCAGCTTCGGGTCGTCATTAGCGCGCAGCCGATAGCGCTCGCCTGTTGTGGCCACTCATTCCCGCGGCAGGGCGGCATGCGCCCTTATGAACGCCTCTACGTCGGCCAGCACGGGCGCGCGGCCCTGGAACAGGGGTGCGATCGCGACGACCAGGCCGATATGCCCGACACCGGGGTAGAGACGCATCTCCACCTCGTCGCCGCCCTGTGCCCGCAGGCGATCGGCCAGCGCGCGCGTGTTGCGCGGCCGAACCGTCTCGTCCGCCTCGCCCGCCAGCAGCAGCATCGGCGGCGCGTGGCCGTCCACGTGATTGATCGGCTGGGTAGCGGGCCCGTCGGCTGCGCCGGCGAACACCGGTTGTGCGCCCTTATCGGTGATCGGGTAGAAATCGTATGGGCCCGCCAGCCCGATCACCCCCGCCAGCCGGTCGCGGCTGAACCCGGCATCGCCCAGCAGCCGCTCATCCAGTCCCAGCATCGCCGCGTTGTAGGCGCCGGCCGAGTGGCCCATCAGGAATAGCCGGCCCGGGTCGCCGCCGATCTGCGCCGCATGCGCGGCCGTCCAGGCTACGGCACCGGCACAATCCTGCAGGAACGCCGGATAACGCACCTCGGGGAACAGCCGGTAATCCGGCACCACGACAACGTTGCCGCGCCGCGCCAGCGTGGCCGCGACGAAAGGGTAGGTGGCTTTGCTGCCGTTTCTCCACGCGCCGCCGTAGAAGAACACGATTACCGGGGCGGGGCCGCCCGTGGCTGGCCGGTAGATGTCCATCGTCCGGCGCGGGCCGGGGCCGTACGGCACGTCGTGCTGAACGACCAGACCGGAGCGCGAGATGGTCGCGTTCAGCAACCCGGCCGGCGAGCAGCCGGAAAGCGCCGCAGCGGCACCCAGTATCGAGCCGAACTGCAGTGCCCGCCGCCGTGTCATGTCCGCACCGCGCCGGTCGCCTGCTCCAGTCGCAACAACCTCATGCCGGAAGGCGAGCCTGCGCTCTGGCGACTGGCGATGTTCCTGGACCGTGCGGGCTAACTGTTCGCCCGCAGCAGGCGGGCGCGCCATGGCTGTTGATGGTGCGCTCCCTTTAGACCGACCTGCATGTTCGGCATGGCAAGCTGATGCAACGATGCTCTAGCCGATGACCCTGTGCAGTGCGCACAGTTTGTTGCCGTCGGGGTCGCGAAGATAGGCAAGATACAGACTGCCCATACCGCTTTCCCGCACACCCGGGGGATCCTCGATCGCTGTGCCGCCGTTCGCCACGCCGGCCCTGTGCCATGCATCGGCCTGCTCGGGCCCGTCCATAGCGAAACCGAGCGTCGTGCCGTTTCCGTGGCTTGCCGGCTCGCTGTTGAGCGGCTTGGTTACCAGGAAGACCGAGCCCCTGTGCATGTAAACGAGACGGCCCTTTTCGTCCTGCACGCCGGGCTTGCCGTCCACCGCAGCAAACAGTGCATCGTAGAACGTCTTCGACCGGGCGATGTCGTTGCTGCCGATCATCATGTGGCTGAACACCTGGCGTCTCCCCTTATTTTGAGCCGGGCCATGTGGCGCAGGCTGCCGCCGCGGTGCTAGCATTGTGCCGGCCGTTGCATCAACCAGGCGGCCACACGGCCGGTTCGTCGGAGGTCTCAGTGCGCCGCGGTCCCGATCCCGTCCAGCGCCGCGAGCATCTCGTGCGGCAACGTCAGGCCTGCGGCTGCCAGGTTCTCGTGCAGATGCCCCACCGACGAGGTGCCAGGAATCAACAGGATGTTGGGCGCGCGGGCCAGCAGCCAGGCAAGCGCCACCTGCATGGGCGTGGCGTCAAGGCGCCCTGCCACGTCGGACAGCGTCGAGGATTGCAGCGGGCTGAAACCGCCGAGCGGGAAGAACGGCACGTAGGCGATGCCGTCGCGGGCCAGGGCGTCGATCAAGGCGTCGTCGGCCCGGTGCGCCAGGTTGTAGTGGTTCTGCACGCAGGCGATCTCGCAGATGCGGCGGCCCTCGGCGACCTGGGTCGGCGTCACGTTGCTCAGCCCGACGTGGCGCACCAGGCCTTGGCGTTGCAGCTCGGCAAGCACACTCAGCGGCGCCTCGATCGACCCTTCGCCGGGGCCATGCGCATCGAGCATGCTGCGCAGGTTGACGATCTCGAGCACGTCGAGGCCAAGGTTGCGCAGGTTGTCGTGCACCGCCTGCGTCAGCTCCTGCGATGAGACGGCGGGGATCCAGGAGCGATCCGCGCCGCGCCGCGCGCCGATCTTGGTGACGATGACCAGGTCGTCCGGATAGGGGTGCAGCGCTTCGCGGATCAGCTGGTTGGTGACGTGCGGGCCGTAGAAGTCACTGGTGTCGATGTGGTTCACGCCGCTGGCCACGGCAGCCCGCAGAACGGCCAGGGCGGCGGCGTGATCCTTAGGCGGCCCGAACACCCCAGGGCCGGCAAGCTGCATAGCGCCGTAGCCGAGGCGGTTGACGCTGTGATGGCCGAGGGTGAACGTCGCTGGTTCGGCGGTGATGGACATGGCGGTCTCCTGCTGGCGATGATCGACAGCTGGACATGGCGGCGTTGCGCGATAACCCGGCGTGTTGCGAACAGGCTGTGCGGGATTGCGGACAATGCGCGTGGACATCAGCGACCTGAACGCCTTTCTGGCCGTGGCGCGGGCGCGCGGCTTTCGCGAGGGCGCACGCGGTTGTGGCGGCAGCGCATCGGGACTCAGCGAAGCCGTGCGGCGGCTGGAAGCCCAACTCGGCGTGCGGCTGCTGCACCGGACCACCCGCAGCGTGGCCCCGACCGAGGCGGGCCAGCGCCTGCTGGACCGGCTAGGGCCGGCCCTGACCGAGATAGAGGCCGCCCTCGATGTGCTGGACGGCTTTCGCGACCGGCCGGCCGGCCTATTGCGCCTGAACGTGCCGGTCAGCGCAGCGCGGCTGGTTTTGCCGGCGGTTGTGCCGCCGTTTCTGGCCGCCTATCCGGACATCAGGCTGGAGGTAGTAACCGAAGAGAGCTTCGTCGATGTGCTCGCCGCCGGCTGCGACGCGGGCATCCGCTACGACGAGCGGTTGGAACAGGACATGATCGCCGTGCCGATCGGCCCGCGGCACCAGCGCTTCGCCACCGCAGCATCGCCGGCCTACCTCGCGCGCCATGGCCGGCCTGAACATCCGCGCGACCTGCTGGCCCATGCATGCCTGCGCGGGCGTTTCGCCAGCGGGGCGGCGCCGCCATGGGAGTTCGAGCGCCTTGGCGAGGTGGTGCGGGTTGATCCGCCAGGACCGCTGACCCTCCGCGTCGGCGGGGCGATGGACCTGGCCATCGACGCGGCCATCGCCGGCACGGGCATCATCCACCTGTTCGAAGATTGGCTGCGTCCGCATTTGACCGGTGGCGCCCTGAAACCTGTGCTGGAGCCTTGGTGGCAGGTGTTTTCGGGGCCGTTCCTCTACTACCCCGGACGGCGCCTGTTGCCGGCCCCGCTGCGCGCGTTCGTCGATTTCATCAAGGCTGCCTGACGCTGCAATCTATTCGGCGGCTGGCCTGCCAGCCAAAGGCTGTGCCAGAAGACGCCAAACGTATGGGATGACGCCGTGACCGAGATCAACGCCGTGACCGACCTGACCATCGAGGGCGAGATCGCCCTACTCACCGTGAACTCACCGCCGGTGAACGCGCTGTCGGCCGCGGTGCGCCAGGGAATCGTGGACGGCATGGCGCGCGCAGTAGCCGACCCGGCGGTGCGCGGCATCGTACTGGCCTGCGCCGGCCGCACCTTCATCGCCGGCGCCGACATCACCGAGTTCGGCCGCCCGCCGCAAGAGCCTTCGCTGCATGCGGTCATCAAGGCTATCGAAGCTTCGCCCAAGCCTGTGGTGGCGGCCATACATGGCACAGCGCTTGGCGGCGGGCTGGAAACCGCGCTGGGCTGCCACTACCGCGTGGCCGTGCCCAGCGCCAGGCTGGGGCTGCCGGAGGTGAAATTGGGCCTGCTGCCGGGAGCCGGCGGCACGCAGCGTTTGCCGCGCGTGGTGGGCGTGCCGCAGGCGCTCGAGATGGTCACGTCGGGCGCGCCGGTCGGCGCCAAGCAGGCGCTGGACAAGGGGTTGGTGGACGCGCTGGCGCCGGAGGACGGGTTGAGCGCATTCGCCGCCGACTACGCCCGCCGACTGGTGGCCGAGAACAAGCCGCTGCACCGCGTGCGCGACTTGCCGGTGCACGCGGAGCCCGGCGTGTTCGACGCGTGCCGGAAAGCCAACGCGCGGAAGTTCCGCGGCTTCGACGCGCCGGAATACAACATACGCTGCATCGAGGCCGCCGCCACGCAGCCCTTCGACGAGGGCGAGCAGACCGAACGGCGCCTGTTCATGGAGCTGATGGGTGGGACGCAAAGCAAGGCGCAGCGCTATCTGTTCTTCGCAGAGCGCGAGGCGCAAAAAATTCCGGGACTGCCCAAAGGCACGGCCGTGCGCCCGATCCAGAAGGTTGGCGTCATCGGCGCCGGCACGATGGGCGGCGGCATCAGCATGAATTTCCTGAGCGCCGGCTACGCGGTGACGATCGTTGAGACAAACGAAAAGGCGCTGGAACGCGGCGTAGGCGTGATGCGCGGCAATTACGAGAACACGGCCAAGAAGGGACGGCTGACGCAGGAGCAGGTCGAGCGCAACATGGGCCTGCTATCCCCCAGTATGTCGCTGGAAGACCTGGCCGAGTGCGACCTGGTGGTCGAGGCGGTGTTCGAAAACATGGAGATCAAGAAGGAGATCTTCGGCAAGCTCGACCGGATCGTGAAGCAGGGTGCCATCCTGGCCAGCAACACCAGCTACCTCAACATAGACCAGATCGCCGCGGCCACGCAGCGTCCGCAGGACGTCTGCGGCATGCATTTCTTCTCGCCCGCTAACGTGATGCGGCTGCTGGAGGTGGTCAAAGGCGAGCGTACCGCGCCGGACGTGCTGGAAACGGTGATGCAACTCTCCAAGAAGATCGGCAAGGTCGCCGTCGTAGCCGGCGTGTGCGACGGCTTCATCGGTAACCGTATGCTGGCGTTGCGCCAGCGCGAGGCCAACAAGCTGATTATGGAGGGCGCCATGCCGTGGGACGTGGACCGCGTGATCTACGATTTCGGCTTCCCCATGGGCCCGTTCCAGATGGCCGATCTGGCAGGGCTGGACATCGGCTGGTCGGCGGAGACCAGCCGCGGCATCACGTTGCGCGACCAGCTATGCGAGCGCGATCGACGCGGCCAGAAGACGCGCTCGGGTTTCTACGACTATAACGAAAGGCGCGAGCATACGCCTTCGCCGATCGTTGAGGAGCTGGTGCTGAAGCAGTCGGCCGAGCGGCAAATAAAACGCCGCACCATCGACGACCAGGAGATTTTGGAGCGTTGTATCTACCCGATGATCAACGAGGGGGCCTTGATTCTCGAGGAGGGCAAGGCCTACCGCGCGAGCGACATCGATATGGTCTGGCTGACCGGCTATGGCTGGCCGGCCTATCGCGGCGGCCCGATGTTCTATGGCGACACGGTCGGGTTGAAAACCGTGCTGGCCAAGATGCAGGAGTTCCAGAAGATATCGGAAGCCGATTTCAGGCCGGCGCCGATGCTTGTGACGCTGGCGGAGAGCGGCGACACGTTCAACGACGCTCGAGTTGTATAACGGCCCTGAATCGTTGACGGCGGCCAGCAAGCTTCCAAGACCGAAAATCTTTTGGTCTTGGGAGCTTGCTGGAGAAAAGATGCGATGACGGAAAGGCTTTGAGGCCTTTCCGCAAGGAGCCGGCCTTTCTTTCTTCGCCGGTATATCCTCCGTGGCGGAGCCGCTTGGCTGTCCGTTCGCTGGGGTTGCCGTGTCGCCAGGGTTTCGTCAACTAAACCGAGAAATACTTCGCTGACGGGTTAATCACCACGATCGCACTTGTACTCTGCTCAGGATGGAGCTGGTGCTCGTCCGACAGCGACACCCCGATCCGATCCGCGCCGAGAATTCGCAGCAACATCTCCTGATCCTCCACCCGCGGACACGCCGGATAGCCGAACGAGTAACGAGAACCACGGTAGCTCTGGGCCAGCATTCGCTCCAAATCACGGTCGTCTTCGCCTGCAAACCCCAGCTCGGCGCGTATGCGTTTGTGCACATACTCCGCCATCGCCTCGGCCATCTCTACCGACAAACCATGAAGGTAGAGATAATCCTGGTAGCGATTGTCCTCGAACCATAGCCGGGCGGTGTCGCTGGCCGCCTGGCCCACCGTGACAACCTGCAAGCCGATCACGTCGCGCTCGACATCGTCCACGTCTCGGAAGAAGTCGGCAATGCACTCACCATCCTCCCGCGGCTGACGTGGGAGCGAAAACCGCGCCGCCTCGGTGGCGCCATCCTGCTCAAACACGATCAGGTCGTTACCCTGGCCGGCCGCCTTCCAGTAGCCGTATATTGCCTGGGGCCGAAGGATATTCTCCTGCTCGCATACCGCCAGCATGCGCTTCATGATTGGTCGCAGCTCCTGCTTTGCCCAACCTAGAAAATCGTCGAGATTCTTTCCCTGCTTTCGAAAACCCCACTGAAATTGGTATAGGCTACGTTCGTTGAGAAATGGAATCACCGCCCTGGCCGGCGCTTCGATCGCCCGTGCTCCCCAGAACGGCGGCTCCGCCACCCTCACATCCTGCGTCAGCCGGCGCCGGCGGGCCTGCACCGCGGCCACGTCGATCGGGCGCCAGGCGCGTTCGTCCGCACGGCCCATGCTGCGCTTGGTGTTGCGCGCACGGCCGGACCGCTTGGCCTGTAGCGCCGAGAGGTAGTCATCGAATCCGTTGCCGGTCACGCGATCCATCAAATGCAGCCCATCGAACGCGTCCCGCGCATAGGCTACGCGGCCGCAGGCGTAAGCGGCCACGCAATCATCCTCCACATAGTTGCGCGTGAGCGCGGCACCCCCCAGCAGCACGGGAATTTCGAGCCCCTGGCGCGACATCTCCTCAAGATTCTCGCGCATGATGACGGTTGATTTCACCAGCAGCCCGGACATGCCGATGGCATGCGCATGATGCTCGCGAGCCGCCTCCACCATGTCGGCGAGCTTGACCTTGATGCCCAGGTTCACCACCCGGTAACCATTATTCGTCAGGATGATGTCGACCAGGTTCTTGCCGATGTCGTGCACGTCGCCCTTCACCGTTGCCAGAACGATCGTGCCTTTTTCCTGCCCGTCCACCCGTGTCATCAGGGGTTCCAGGTACGCCACCGCCGCTTTCATCGTTTCGGCGCTTTGCAGAACGAACGGCAGTTGCATCTTGCCGGCACCGAACAGCTCGCCCACCACCTTCATCCCGCCCAGCAGGATGTTGTTGATGATGGCCAGCGGCTCGTGCGTTTGCAGCGCGTCGTCCAGCTCGCCTTCCAGGCCCTTGCGGTCGCCATCCACGATACGGTCGCGCAGGCGCCCCTCCACCGTTTCGCTCTTTGCACGCTTGGCCGTCTCGGCCAGCTTGCGGTCGGCAAATATCTCCAGCATGCGCTGCAGCGGGTCGTAGCCCTCGCGCCTGCGGTCAAAGATCAGGTCCTCGGCTACCTGCACCTCCTCGGGTGCGATCAAGTGCAGCGGCCGTATCTTGCTGACGTGCACGATGGCGCCCGTCATGCCGGCGCGCACCGCGTGGTCCAGGAACACGCTATTCAGCACGGCGCGCGCCGCAGGGTTCAGCCCGAAGCTGACGTTGGACAGGCCCAAAATGATTTGGATGTCGGGAAATCGGTCGCGTATCAGCCTGATCCCGTCCAGCGTCCACTCCGCCAGCTTGCGGTCGTCCTCGTTGCCGGTGGCCACTGTGAAGGTAAGCGGGTCGATCAGCAGGTCGCTCTGCGGCAGGCCGAAGCGGCCGCAGGCGAAAGTCACCAGTCGCTCGGCCACGGCCAGCTTGGCTTCGGCCGACTTGGCCATTCCGGTCTCGTCGATCGTCAGCGCAATCACCGCGGCGCCGAACTTTTTCGCCAGAAGCAACCGGTCCTCGGCCGCGCCCTCCCCGTCCTCGAAGTTGATCGAGTTGATGATCGGCTTGCCGCCGTGCAGCTTCAGCGCGCTCGCTATAACCGGCGTTTCGGTGCTGTCGATCACCAGCGGCACGTTGACCGAGTTGGTGAAGCGGCGGATTACCTCATTCATCTCTGCCGTCTCGTCGCGGCCCACAAAGGCGGTGCAGATGTCGAGGCTGTTGGACCCCTCGGCTGCCTGCTCGCGCCCGACGGAGACACAGCCGTCCCAATCGCCCGCCTCTTGCAGCTCGCGCCACTTTTTCGACCCGTTGGCGTTGCATCGCTCGCCGATGGAAAAAAAGCTGTTGTCCTGGCGCAGCGGCGTCGCGCTGTACAGGCTGGCGACACTCGGCACCCAAACCGATGTTCGGGCCACCGGCGCCGGCCGAAACCCACCGCGGCGGCGCAACATGGCGTCCAGCGCCTGGATGTGGGGCACATCGGTCCCGCAGCAGCCGCCGATCAGGTTCAAGCCGTCCTCTTCGACAAACCGTTCCATCCAGCTCGCCATATCCGCCGCCCCCAACGGATAGCGCGTTTGACCGTCCACCAGCTCCGGCAAGCCGGCATTGGGCTGCACGCTCAGCAAGCCGGGCCAGTTGGCCGCGAGCCAGCGCACGTGCTCGGCCATCTCCTGCGGCCCAGTGGCACAATTCAGACCGATCAGCGGAACGTCCAACGCACGGACCACCGTGGCTGCCGTCGCGATGTCCGGCCCCACCAGCAACGTGCCTGTCGTCTCAACGGTAACCTGGACGAAAATAGGCGTGTCGCGGCCCGCTTCGGCGCGGGCAATCTTGGCGCCGTTGACCGCCGCCTTGATCTGCAAGGTGTCCTGGCAGGTCTCGATCAGGAAAGCATCGACCTCGCCATCCATCAGGCCACGGCATTGCTCGGCCAACCCAGCCTCGAGCGAGTCGTAGTCGATGTTGCCGAGCGACGGCAGCTTGGTGCCAGGGCCGACGCCGCCCAGCACCCAGCGATGCCGGCCGTCGGTGAACGCATCGGCCGCCTCCTTGGCCAAGCCGGCCGCCACACGATTGACCTCCCGGGCGCGATCAGCCAGGCCAAATTCGGCCAGCGTGATCGGGGAGGCGCCAAACGTATTGGTCTCGACCATGTCGGCGCCGGCGGCGAAGTAGCCGCGTGCGATGTCGCGGACCAAATCGGGACGCGACAGGTTGAGCACATCGGTACAGTTTTCCTGACCCCAGTAGTCGCGCTCGGTATCCAGCGTCATCGCCTGTACACGGCTTCCCGTGCCGCCGTCGCAGAGCAGAACCTGGTCGCGCAGCGCATCAAGCAAATGGGGTCGGGGCAAACACGGAGCCTTCAAAAAAGGGGACGTCGGGGATTGGCAGGACCTCAATATAATGCCCATAGACGGGAAATCATGCTCTCGGCCCTGGACGCACGTATTCCGGTCATTCTCGGGCAGCCCGATCAGGCTGGCTCCGATGGAGCATTGCTGGCCGAGGGCGGTCATCCCAATGCCGCGGCCAGCTTCACACCCACCGTACCGGCCAGCCACGGGCCCGGTTGCCGCTGTTGTGCATCCCGCAGCGCTGCAGGCAGGGCATTGGCCTGGTTGCTGGCGGCGCGTGCGCGGGGAGAGATACGGTTTTTCCGGCGGGTTGTGGCCTACACCACAACCGAAGAGGGCAGGGCGGAACTACAGGCGGCGCTTGCCGCAGACCCGGTGGCAGCTACCTGTTTCAGGTTAGTTTCTGAGGCACATCCGCATCGGCCCGCCCGATCGGGCGTTGCATTATGACCACATCGAGCCAGCGGCCAAACTTCACCCCGCAGGCCCGCATCACGCCGGCGCGCTGAAAACCCAAGCTCGCATGCACGCCTATAGAGCCGATATTGTCGGAATCGCCGATCAACGCCAACATCTGGCGGTAGCCTCGCAACTCTGCCAAGTGCAGCAACTCGGCCACAACGGCCTTGCCCACCCCCTGGCCACGCACGTTTTCCCGCACGTAAACGCTGTCTTCCACAGTCCAGTCATAAGCGCTCCGTCGCCGGAATGCGCCGTAATAGCCATAACCCAGTATGCCTGTAGCGTCACGTGCCACGACCCAATCGTAGCCGGCCGACACACCGGCCGCATGACGATCCGTCATCTCCTCGATGCTGGGGGGAACCTCCTCGAAGGTGCCGGCGCCGTATAGCACATGGTGTGCGTAGATAGACTGGATTTCCGCCAGATCAGGAATGGTTGCGGCATCGATCTGCACGGGTCGTCTCCCAACTCGTTGCGAGGCTACGGCACGCGATCCGGGCAGGCCAGCTAGACCGCCAAAAATTATGCCATTTTCAGGGAACTCCGTGGTATTGGCGCATATGCGAAGCGCCTGCGCCAGGGAATTTACCAGCCCAAGACGTAGTATCAGCCCCAAAGGGACCTCACGTGTCAGATACCCCTGAGCCACTACAGATTGAGTCAGATGCCGTAGCCGAGACCTTGACACCCACGGAACTGCGCCTGCGGGCTGTCATTGCCGCGGCCCGTTTCCATGGTGTCGATCTGGACATGAGCGGCTACCGCGGCCCGATCGGGGAGGCCTATCCGTCCCCGGCCTCGCTCGTAAGCTGGCTGCGCGACCAAGGGTTGAGCGCACGCGCGCTACGGCTGGCCTGGCGCAACCTGTTCCGTTTCAAGGAGGCGGCACCTGTCGTGCTACTCCTGAAGGACGGTACCGCCGGGCTTGTAGTGGGTGCCGATAACGGGCGCGACATCGTTTGGCTGAAAAGCCCCACCGCCCGGGACGGTGAGCCGCCGGTGGCCGTTGACCGTCTGCGCCTGGAACAGGCCTGGGCCGGCGAGGTCATTCTCGTCAAGCGCCCATACGGTCAAGGCGAGGGCGAAGCCCCGTTCACCCTTGGCTGGATTTTTGGCAAGGTGTTGGAAGAGAAGAAATTTCTCGGCCAAATCGGCTACGCCTCCGTCATCCTCTCGGCACTGACGATCATCCCGGCCCTGATGGTGATGGCCGTGATCGATCGCGTGCTGGAGTACAACAGCTTCGCCACCTTCTACCTTCTGACCGCCCTTATGGGTGTGCTCATGTTCTTCGAGGCGATGATCGGCTGGGCACGACGGGAACTCGTGCTGGTGATGTCGGCGCGTCTCGACGTCAGGCTGAACCTCCACATCTTCGGCCGCCTTTTGGCTCTACCGCTGGACTATTTCGAGCGAAGCCAGGCGGGTGAGACGATCAGCCGCCTGCGCGAGGCGTTCCGAGTCCGCGAGTTTTTCACGGGAAAGCTGCTGTTCACCTTCCTGGACGGCATTACGCTCCTGATCATGCTGCCCTTCATGTTTTACATGGAACCAACCCTGGCCTGGGTCTGCATAGCGGTGGCCGGCATGATTGCCATGATCATCATGATCTTCCTCCGCCCTGTGGGACGTCTGATCGCTTTGGCTATTCAGGCCGAGCATAAGAAGGGCGCGGTGATGAGTGAGACGGTATACGGCATACGTACCGTAAAGTCGTTGGCGCTGGAGCCGCAGCAGAAGGTAATGTGGGACGAGCGCGTTGCCGATGCCGGGCGGTGGCGTCTCGCGGCCGGCCGGCTTGCCAACTGGCCGCAGACTTTGATCGACCCCTTGCAGACCTTCATGTCCCGCGGTGTCGTCCTGTTCGGTGCCTACCTGGCCCTAGAGAACGATACCACTGTCGATAAGGGCGGCCTGATTGCCTTCATGATCCTGAGCGCCCGTGTCGCGGCGCCTCTGGTCGCCTTTGCGCGTCTGCTGGAAGATTTTCACGAGGTGCGGACCTCGGTGGGCCAGATCGCAAAGGTTCTGAACAACCCCACCGAAACGCGCGCGCAGACCGATGGCATGCGGCCGCAGTTCGAAGGACAGGTCACGTTTGAGGACCTGACCTTCACCTACCCGCTCGGCCAGCGTCCCGCTTTGAACAAGGTCAGCTTCTCGATCCCGCCGGGCACTATGCTGGGTCTGGTGGGCCGAAGCGGCTCGGGCAAATCGACCATCACCCGGCTGCTTCAGGGCATCAACCGGGAATACTCGGGCGCTATCCGGATCGACGGCGCCGAGCTACGCGAAATCAACCTCTCCCACTTGCGCCGCAGCTTTGGCGTGGTTCTGCAGGACAACTTCCTGTTCCGCGGCACGATACGCGACAACATCACGGCGGGCCGGGCCGGTCTGACGCTGGAGGACGCGGTGCGCGCCGCGCGGCTGGCCGGAGCTGAGGAGTTCATCGAGCGTATGCCCCAGGGCTACGACACCTGGATCGAGGAAGGCTCGGCCAATATATCCGGCGGTCAGCGCCAACGCCTGGCTATCGCTCGCGCATTGATCACCAACCCACGCATCATGATCCTCGACGAGGCAACCAGCGCGCTGGATCCCGAGAGTGAGGCGCTGGTGAACGCAAACCTGACCCGTATTGGCAAAGGGCGAACAATGGTTATTGTATCGCACCGATTGTCCAGCCTGGTGAATTGCGACTTGATCATGGTTCTCGACCGCGGCGCCGTCGTCGATATTGCACCGCACGACGTGCTGCTGGACCGCTGCGCGGTGTATCGTACGCTTTGGAACCAGCAGAACCGTCATATCGATCCGGTCCGCGCGGCCGCAGCCCTGGCGCAGGGGGAGTAGTCCATGTCCGTCACCACCACCCAGCCCGTCGGCCCGACGCAAGAGGCGCCTCCGACAAAGCGGTTCAGCCTGTTTTCGGGCCGGGTCAGCCGCCTAAAGGACGACACGCCACACGAGTTGATGGAGTTCTACTCGCCATCCATGGCGCTGTCGGCCGTTCCTGCCAAGCGCGCGGCTCGCAGCGTCGTCCTGTTGATCGGCATCATGATGGCGATCATCTTCGTGCTGTTCGGCATACTGGCAACCGACCGTATGGTGATTGCGTCGGGGAAGATCATTTCCTTGACACCGGAGACTGTGGTGCAGCCGCTCAACACATCGATCGTCAAGACGATCGCTGTTTCGGTGGGCGATATCGTTCGCAAAGGCCAATTACTGGCTCAGCTTGATCCGACGCTTACGACGGCCGACAACGTGGCTGCATTAGACCAGGTGGACCGCTACCAGACCGAGATCGACCGGCTAAACGCTGAAAACCGGCAGGTCCAGTACCGCCCGCGGCAGCTGACGCCCGGTGCGCTGGTCCAAGAGGGGATTTTCGCCCAGCGCGCCTCCGCGCGCGAGGCGGAGCTGCGCTACTACCAAGGCCAAATATCGGCGCAGCTCGCCTTGCAGGCACAGGCGGATGCCAGCGTGCGGCAGTATGCTAAAGAAACCGGAGTTGCGGTCGATGTGGAAAAGATGCGCGAACAGTTGGAGCACGATCAGGTCGGAAGCCGCATCGACACTCTGACCGCCGTCAGCCAGCGGCTTGAGACCGAGCGGGAAGTGCTGACCAGCATCCAGCAATCCGAGAGTGCGAAGCAGAACGCCATCGCGCTCAAGGGTCAGCTCGACAATTACAACCAGCAATGGTTTGCCGACGTGTCTCAAACGGTCACGTCCGATAGTGTCCAGTTGGCCACCTACCGCGACCAGCTTGAGCATGCGGCGCTAAACAGCAAGTTGATCGATCTTCGGGCCGAGCAGGACTCGACTGTCTTGTCGGTGGCAGCGGTTTCACCCGGCTCAGTGCTGCAGGCAGGACAGACTTTCTTCACTCTGGTCCCCGTCAATGCGCCGTTGGAGATTGATGCTCAGATGACGGCTGACGAGGCCGGTTTCGTGGTGAACGGCCAGCCGGTGGAGGTGAAATTTGCCGCTTACCCGTCATCGACTTTCGGTTCTGGGCAGGGCTCTGTGCGGCTGGTGAGTGCGGATAGCTTCCTGACTGGCAGTGGCCCGTCTGCCTCGACGGCTTCGAGTGCCGGCACCGCACCCAATTCAGTGTTCACCGGCCAGCAACCCAACAGCCCGTATTTCTATGACGTGCGGATCTCCTTAGATCGCCTGGCTCTGAAGCATTTGCCTGCAGAGGCACGGATTGTCCCAGGTATGCCCGTCGAGGCCGACATAAAAGTCGGCCATCGTACCGTCTGGGAGTACCTGATCGAACACGTCATGCCCATGCTCCAAGACGGCATGCGCGAGCCCACCTAGGCTAGTCTTCCCCAGCCAGAACCCGAGAAGGCCAGGACCGACCGTAGCAATGCTGACGCTTATAGATCGTCTCGTTTCGGCCGGTTCGCCTGCTGCGGCTCTCAAGCGGGCTATCCGGCTGGACGAGGCTGGTCAGCAACGGCGGTCGTTTGCCTTGTTCAGCCGGGCAGCGCGGGCAGGCCTGCCCGAAGCTCAGTTCTGGGTCGGGCGGTCGTACCTGAAAGGGACAGGTGTTCCCGTCAGCCGCCGCGATGGTGCGGCGTGGCTGGAGCGGGCGGCACAAGCGGGTTGGGTGGAATCCCAGACGTTGCTGGCGACGCTCTATCTTTACGGCTTGGCCGGGCGCGGCGTGAAGGTGGCTGCCGGGAGTCCTCTGTTTGGGCAAGGGCCAGTTCCAAACGCCGATGAACCGGACTTTCCAGCGGCGTTGAAATGGGCGCGCCAAGCTGCACAGGGCGGCTCGCCTGAAGCACAGGCCTTACTCGGTTACATTCTGACGTCGGGCCCTGAAGACCTTCGCGACTTCGCCGAGGCGGACACTTGGTATGAGCGTTCTGCTGCGGCGAACTGCCCACAAGGTTTTCTCGGCCGTGGATTGTCGCTGCTGCGGAGCGCTACGACCTACGACAGCCATGCGGTAGCGGGTATGTCGTTGAAGCGGGCGGCCGATGCCGGCTTGCCCACTGCCCTATACCTCTTGGGCGTGATGCACGAGCGCGGTGCTGGCGTGCCGGCCAGCCTCGAAAAGGCCGGGGAGTATTATAAACTGGCGGCCGAGAAGAACGTGCGTAGCGGTCAGGCGCGCTGGGGTTTGGCGCTGCTTGAGGGCCGCGGCGTCCCCCGTAATCCGGTAGAAGGTGAGTCCTGGTTGCGCCGGGCAGCCAACGCCGGCGACCGTGAGGCCGCGGCGATGGTTGGTGACATCTATGCGCGCGGCGGCGACCTGCCGCCGAACTATGCCGAAGCTGCGATTTGGTATAATCGCGCAGGCGAGGCCGGTCATCCTGCTGCCGCCCGTGCGTTGGGCCTCCTGTTCCTAACCGGGGCCGGCGTACATCGCGATCCCGAAGAGGCTGGCCGCTGGTTCCGTCGCGCGGCCGAAGGTGGCGATCGTCAAGCGCAAGCCGATTTGGCCAACTTGCTGCTGTCCGGCAATGGGTCCGAGGCGGATGGCCAGCGCACGCGCGAGTTGTTCGAGGCGGCAGCCGGGTCCGGCGATCTTGTGGCAGCCTTTAACCTAGGCGTTTGTCTTGCCGAGGGCGTAGGTGTCGAGCGGGATGACCGCAGGGCCGTGTTGTGGTTGCGACGCGCCGCCGACGGCGTAGTCAACGCCCAATACTGGTATGGCCGAATGCTGGCAGAAGGCCGCGGTATCGAAGCCGATCCGGCCGAGGGCCGCCTGTGGATTGGGCGTGCAGCGGTTTCCGGCATGCTGGATGCCGAGGTGGCCTTGGCAGAAATGTGTCTAAATGGCACCGGCGGCTCGCGTGATCACCAGGAGGCATTGCGGCTGTTCCGCCATGCGGCCGAGCAGGGCCATGTGGGCGCAATGTTTGCGGTAGGTGCCATGCTGGGCGGCGGGCACGATGTGCCCGAGGACCGGGTGGACGCACGTCGCTGGTACCGCATGGCTGCGGAAAAGGGTCATCTGCACGCGCAGATGATGCTCGGCCGTTTTCTGGCTCGCGCGCTTGGTGGCGAGCAGGACTTCCGGGAAGCCAAGATTTGGCTAGAACGGGCTCGGGCCGCTGGTTTGGAGGAGGCGAGCTACGACCTAGACAGGGTAGGCGCCGAATTAGAACCCGCCCTGATGCGGCCTGCGATCAGCTAGCCTCGGCCGTCTATGGCAGCAACGGCCTTGATCGATCGTCGCTTCGTGCGGCGGCTTCACCGCAGACAAGGTCTTGGCGGCTGCCGCTTCGGCTTCGACGCACACTCAACCAGTTTTGCCTAACTTTCAGCGAGATACGCCGCCGCATCCACGCCCACCACGTTCGACACCAGAACTGGATTTGAGTGCAGTCCGGTCTAGTGCACAGACGGCTTGGCGTAGAGGCGAAGCGTTGGCTGCTGCGGGGGATCTCACCGCCGGTCTGGCTTGGCTGCACCGCGCCCACCGGATAGCGCCGTCAGACCAAAACCTGAAATTCGCCCTGGCGTGGCTGCGCCTTCGTGCCGGCGACCCGGAGGAGGCTGCGGCTTTGTTCGGCACCATGGCCGATCGATACGATGTGCGCGAGTGCTGGACCGGCTTGGCTGCCTCTTGCCTACGGGCGGGAGACAGCGTGGGTGCGCAGTCGGCGGCTCAGCGGGCCCTCTCGGGATACACGGCCGATCCCGCGTTGGCGTCGGTGGCTTCGCAGATCACGCGGGCGGGCAATCTGGTTGGTTGGTGTGGTCTGCGGGACGATGGCACGCTACTGGCCGAAGCTCCCCAAGCAACGCTGTCGATCGTGCTGGACGCAGAGCGGCTGAATTTGGCGCGCAACGCGAAGGGTGATCTCACTCTGCCAGCACGATGGCGCCAGGCTCACCGTCTAGCCGTCAGCGTCGGCCAGACCGCCCTGCTCGGCAGCCCAATCGCGTTGGACTCCCTCACTCGGGTCGAAGGATTTGTAACCCGAACGGCAAGAGGCATCGAGGGCTGGGCTTGGCTGCCATGTGCACCCGAACTGGACCCCGAGCTGCATGTCATCCAGTCGCAGAGCGGCAGGCCGGTCCAGGCGCTGACCATAACAGCCTCCGGCATGGCGCAGGAGGTTGACGGAACCGCACCCCTGGCCAGGCCGCGAAGCTTTTCCATGCCCGTTGCCGACGCCCATGACGTCCGAGTGTTAGGCAGCAACGGCCGCGACCTTCTAGGTAGCCCCTTGCCGTCACGAAACGAGACCCCAGTCGCTCAGGCCCAGCTGCATGCGCCGTCCATCGCCGAGCCCGACCTGCCCATCGACGTGGTGATTCCCGTCTATCGCGGCTTGCAGACGACGCTCGATTGTATTGCCGCAGCAGCAAGTACGGTCGAGTATCCGGATCGTATCGTCGTCATCGACGACGGGTCTCCCGAACCTGAACTTGTCGCAGCGCTTACGGCGCTTGCCGCCGCCGGCACGATTACCCTGATCCGCCCGGCCGAGCAACCCGGGCCGTATCGCGGCGGGTTCCCGGCGGCGGTCAACGCCGGCATCAAGGCGGCTGGCGGCTGCCGGCATGTCGTGCTGCTGAACAGCGATACCCTCGTGCCCCCCGGCTGGCTGCATGGCTTGCGCGCCGCCGCCTGTAGCGCGCCCGACATCGGCACGGCCACACCCCTGTCCAACGAGGCGAGCATCTTCAGCTACCCTGCTGCAGAAGGCGGGAACGCCGCGCCAGACTTGGCCGCGACGCAGGCCTTGGCGAAGCAGGCAGCCGCGGCCAACGCCTTTCGCCTGGTGGATGTGCCGACGGCGCACGGCTTCTGCATGTTCATCCGGCGTGATTGCTTGGCCGCTACCGGCTTTTTCGAGGAAGGCCTGTTCGCCCAGGGATACGGCGAAGAAAACGATTTTTGCGAGCGCGCCGGGGTATTGGGATACCGGCATGTGGCCGTGCCTGGAGTCTATGTCGCCCATGTCGGCGGCATTTCCTTCGGCACCGCCGGACGGGACCTTTTGCAGCGCAACCTTGCGATCCTGAACGGCATGTATCCCGATTATGCCAAGCGGGTCGCCGATTTCGTCAGGGCCGATCTGCTGGCGCCTGCCCGCCGGCGGCTGGACGCCGCACGGTGGCGCGCCCGCTCCGGCGAGGGCGGTCCCCAGCCGGCTTCCGTGCTGCTCGTAACGCATGGCGGCGGCGGCGGCACGGCCAGGATCGTGGGCGAACGGGCGGAGGCTTTGCGGCACCAGGGCGTGCGACCGATCGTGCTGGGCGCCGTCGAAGGGCTGTGCGGCGTGGGCGACGCCGAGGGCGCCTACCCAAACCTGGTCTATGCGTTGCCGTCCGAACTCGGTCCGCTGGCCCGCCTGCTCGCGGCCGACACGCCGGTCTCGGCCGAACTGCACCATCTGCTCGGCCACGACCACAGCGTGCTGCGCCTGTTCGCCGCCCTGCGCATTCCCTACGAGGTGTGGGTGCACGACTACTCCTGGTTTTGCCCGCGGCTCTCCTTCGTCACCGGTGAAGGACGATTCTGCGGCGAGGCACCGGCCACGGTTTGCGACGCCTGCGTGGCCCGCTGGGGCAGGGGGATCGAGGACCCCGTGCCAGCAGCCGGCTTGCGGGCGCGTAGTGCTGCCGACCTGCGGCGGGCGCGTCGCGTCGTGGTGCCATCGGCAGATGTCGCGCGCCGTGTCGCGCGTCACGTGCCGGGTTTGGTGCCCGAAATCGTGCCTTGGGAGCCGTCGCCGCCGTTTCGCCCGCCGTCGGTGGTCAACGGTCGGGGCCGGTGCAAGGTGGCGGTGGTGGGAGCGATCGGGATGGAAAAGGGCCTGGCGACCCTTCTCGCCTGTGCGCGCGATGCGGCGGCCCGTAACCTTGAGCTGGAGTTCGTGGTTGTCGGCTACACATCCGACGACGCGGCGTTGCTGGAGACGGGCCGAGCCTTCATCACCGGCGAGTTTGCGCGCAGCGAAGCCACTGCGCTGATCAGGTCGCAGCAGGCAAACTTGGCCTTGCTGCCTTCGATCTGGCCAGAAACCTGGTGTTACGCCCTGAGCGACGTGTGGTCGGCGGGCCTGTCGGCAGCCGTGTTCGACATCGGCACGCCGGCAGACCGGGTACGGCACTATGGCGGAGGCTGGGTTCTGCCTCTTGGTTTGCCTCCATCGCGTGTTAACGATGTGCTGCTAGGCTTGTGTTGTTAGGCGCGAATGCCGCTATTGCAGGTTGCATAGGCTTGCTCCGCGCCTGCACCCAAGGCACGATAACGCAATGGTGTTTACCCGAACCTGATAGGTTGAGAGTTTTGCCGTGAGCGATCAAAGAACTGCGATTTCGACCGGCACCCAGGGCCAGGGTCAGGGCTCGAAAATGGTGACCGAGCTGAAAGTATCGGGCAACCTGATGACGCTGGAGTCAGGCTTGTTCTGCATTTTCAATGCACCCGGCAGTGTTTTGCCCGATGCAGGTACTGGCCTGCCCGGGGTGCGGATCTCGCTGCCGCCCGGCCCTGTATTCCGGCCGGATGCTGTGACGATTACGAGCTTTCGTGACGATGGCTGGTTAGGCGGATGGAACGGCGCGGCTTTGGTGCGTGTGACGCGCGGCCCCGCGCAAGTTCTAGTCACCATCTACCAGGCACCCAACAGTCAGGGTGAAGCGCCCCGGTTGCAGATACTGCGCCTGGCAGAGAGCAACGCGTTGCCGCCGCTCAACGGTGCGGCCAAGCCACAGCCGCCGTCTCTGCCACAATCCGCCGCTGCCCAGGCGATGGCAGCGCCGGCCGCAGCAGGGCCACGGTCGGCGATCGTCAATTCCGGGCCGGCGCCGGCTCCCCAGAACAGCCCAGCCGGCGCCGCGCAAGCCGATGCCGACGCGGCGAGCCATGCGGAGATTGTGGCACATGTCCAGGGCAGCGGTGATCTGGCCGCCAAGCTCGGCGAATGGATGGGCGAGCCCGACAGCAAGCGTTGGATTGAGGGGTTTGCAGTTTCGCCAAAAAGCCAAATCGGCCCGAACGACGTGGAGTATCAGGCGGTGTTGGGGCGAGGCTGGCTTAGCCCCTGGGCAGAAGGCGGGCAGTATTGCGGCAGCCGCGGCATGAGCCTGCCGATTCTGGGCCTGCGCATGCGTTTGCGTGGCGAGGCCGCCGAACGATTCGACTGTGTGGTGCAGGCGAGCTTTGTCGACGGCACGAAGGTGGGCCCGCTCGACAATGGCGAGCCGTGCCAGGCGGAAAGCATGTCGCCGTTGGAAGCGTTCAATATCAAGGTTGTGCCCCGCGATCAGACCAGTGACCCCCCTGTGCCGCAGGCAGCCAAGGCGAAAAGTGGGCGAGGGCGCGCCGCGGCGCCCCCGACTGCATCGTTAAAGCCGACTAGACCGCCGCCGCCGGTTAAGCCGGAGAAATCAGGCCGGTCAACGCGCAGCAAACGCTAACCAGGGCGCGCTGGCCGCCGCGGAACGGTATGCATCAAGGGCCAGCTTGCCGCCCGGTCGCCCTGGGTGACGACAGGTGAAATACCTGTTCATCCACCAGAACTTTCCGGCTCAGTTCCTCCACCTGCTGCGTCACCTGGCCGCGCAAAACCGGCACGAGCTGCTTTTCGTCACCGAAGCGCAGCGCAACCACATGAGCGGCGTCCGCAAGGTAGTAAGGCCAGTTCCCCGCACGGCGTCTGCTGAGTGGCATCCCCATGCCCGCGAGCTCGAATTGGCGCTGTTGCGAGCCGACATCGTGGGCAACGCCGCGCGCAGCCTTCAAAGACTCGGTTTCACGCCCGACATCATCATCGGCCACCAGGGCTGGGGCGAGATGCTGCATGTGAGTGATGTATGGCCCGAGGTTCCTTTGCTGGGTTACCACGAGTTCTTCTATAATATGCACGGCTTCGATGTCGGTTTCGATCCTGAATTCCCGGCCGGCGACGACATGGCCGCGCGCATACGCGTGAAAAACACCGTCAACCTGATGGCTCTGGCCAACCCCGGCCTGGGACAGACGCCGACCGCGTTTCAGTTCAGCACCTATCCCGCCTGGGCGCAGAAAAAACTCACTGTGCTGCCGGAAGGCGTGAACCTGGATGTGTGCCGGCCGGACCCGGATTTGCGCCGGCGCGTGGTTACGCTCGGCGGTTACAGGATCAGGCCGTCCGAAAAGCTCGTTACCTATGTGGTGCGCGACCTGGAGCCGTATCGCGGGTTCCACATGATCATGCGCGCCCTGCCGCGGGTGCTGGATGCACGCGCCGACGTGCGGGTGATCCTGGTGGGGGGCGACGGCGTCAGCTACGGCGCCCGGCCGATGCAGGGAACGTGGCGGGAGCACATGCAGGCCGAACTGGCTGGCCGGCTCGACATGTCGCGCGTGCATTTTGCCGGGCGCGTGCAGTACGACACGTATGTAAAGCTGCTGCAGCGCTCCGACGCGCATGTCTATCTGACCTACCCGTTCGTAGCCTCGTGGTCGCTGCGTGAGGCGATGGCGACGGGATGCGCGCTGGTGGCGAGCGACACGGCGCCGGTGCGCGAGTTCGTCACCGACCGGGTGACCGGGCTGCTTGCCCCGTTCCTGCAACCCGACACGATCGCCGACCGGGTGTTGGAGCTGCTGGAGGACGAGAAGCTCGCAACACGCCTACGCCGGGCGGCACGCGTCTGGGCCGAGGCGAACCTGGATATGGTGGGCTACATCAAGGCGTATGAGGCGTTGATCGAGCGCGCGATGGCGACGTAGCTCTCTCGCCGCCTGGCCGCTCAGCTCTTCGTGGCGGCGGCAATCGCGCGGGTGATGATGTCGTGCGCTTCTTCCAGCGTGCCGAACCGCTCCACCTTCACCCATTTTCCGGGTTCCAGGTCCTTGTACGTCTCAAAGAAATGCTTGATCGTCTGGCGCACAATGTCGGGCAATTGCTCGGTGGAGGTGATCTCGCCGTAGAGCGGGTGCACCTTGTCGTTGGGCACGCAGATGATCTTCTCGTCCTGGCCGGCCTCGTCCGTCATGTGCAGCACCCCGATCGGCCGGCAGCGGATGACCGCGCCCGGCACGATGGCCGAGGGCACCAGAACCAGCGCGTCGGCCGGATCGCCGTCTTCAGCCAAGGTTTGCGGGATGAAACCGTAGGCGGCGGGGTAGGACATGGGCGTGAACAGGAATCGGTCCACCACCAGGGCGCCGGTCTTCTTGTCCACCTCGTACTTCACGTTCGAGCCCTGCGGGATCTCTACAACCACGTTGATGTCGTGCGGTGGGGCGCGGCCGGTTTCGGTGTCGGTAACGTTCATGGCCGTTTCGTCCTGCGATAAGTGAGTAGAACGGGCGCCGGGTTATCGCAGGAGAAGGGCCTTGTCCACGAAAGCGGCTACGTCGTGGGCGGACGATGCGAGGCTTGGGCCAACGCGGTGCTGAACTCAATCGAGGCTATTGCGATCGCCTCGTTCAGCAAGGTGAGCGTGTCGGCGCGCTTGCGGACCAGGGCCGCCACCTCGCTGGTGCTCAGGCCCTCAAGGTGCAGCGGCCCGATCTCAATCGTCTGGATCCGATCGCCTCCGCCGGGAGGAAGCCGAAGGCGCTGCTGTTCCTGCGCGCCGCCGGACGAGGTGAGTTCCCATTGGCTTGCGAAGCTAAACACGACGTTGAGCGTGAAATCCGTCTCGGACTGGGCCGGATCGTGGGTCATTTCCGTGGGCGCGCTCATCACATCTCCTCTTGGCAAGCTTCGGTTCCATGTCGAATGCAGCCACGTCCGTATGGGGCGTCTTGTCAATTGCGCCGGTCGGTGGCGGGTTGCCCGGCGGCAGCCCACGCCTCCTCGCCACCGCGATACCACAGCACGCGGCGCTTGCCTCGGGCGCTCAAGGCAAGTGCGGCGTTGTAGGATTGGCTGTCGAACGTGCCGTCCGAAAGCACCACGACAGGCCCTTTGGCAGCAGTCGTCGGCGACAGGGCTGCTTCCAGCAACGCGGCTTCGTCGTCCGTCTGCTCCGTCTCCGCACGCCAGGCGGCGCCCGGCATTACGGCCGCTCCCGAGCCGATGTCCAGAACCCACAGCGACGGCACGTCGCGCCGCAAGGCCAACAGGCGCCGCGTGTCGATCGTCTCGGCGCCGGGCACGCTCAACGGCGTCGGCGTGAAGTCGTCGTCCGGCAGAGGCGTGGCGGAGGCCGGCACGCCGTCGTCCTCGTGCTCGTCGGCATAGGGCGGCATCCCGGCTGACCGCAGCGCGTCGAGGAAACGGGCGAAGCCCGGCAGCCTGGCCATCGGTCCGCTCGCTGCCGCACCGATCCGCCAGACCGTCCGGTGCGGCCACAGCCTCGCGTAGTCCGAGTACAGCGACCTGGCTTTCTGCGTCTCGCCACCGAGCCAGTACGCCGCGATCAGCATCATGCGCGCGCCCTCCGCCCTGCCCCAGCCGTCCATGCCCGGCCTGGGCTCAGGGTCGCCCGCCATCGATCGCTGCAGAAGGTCGATCGCCTCCGGGACGCGCCCCTGCAGAAGCCGGACGTAACCGAATTGCAGCAGACGCGGCTTGTTCGCCGCGGCGCTCGGGTTCAATCTCAGGACCGTTTGCAAGGCCTGGGCCGCCTCGTCCAGCCGGCCGCGGTCGGCGGCGCATCGCGCCAGCACGCCTTCAGCAATCAGGTTGTTGCGGTTCACGGCCAGGGTCTCGCGAGCCGCATAGGCGGCCTCCTCCGTCTTGCCGGCCGTGAACAAAACGGCCGACCTGGCCGCGAGCGCCGTCGCGTTCCGGGGCGAGACGGCAAGCGCCCGGTCGATCGCCTGGCGTGCCCGGGACAGGTCGGCCACGTGGTCCGGGTCGTCCACGCTCAGCACCTTGCGCGCCAGCATAGCGCCGAGCTGGGCCAGAGCATCGGCAAAATCCGGTTGCAGGAGCACCGAGCGCTCCAGCAGCGCCTGCGCCGTGCGGAACCCGTGCAGCGTGTCGTCATGATCCATGATCGACCGGGCCTGAAAGAACAGGTCGAGTGCCGTAGGGTCGTCCGGGCGGTCGCGCCGGGCCCGGGCGCTTTCGGCGGCCACCAGTTCCACATCGAGAGCGGCGGCGATGCGCCGGACGATCACGTCGCGTGCGCCGTCCACCGCGTTGCGCGGCACGTCGAAGCGTTGCGCCCAAACATGCGCGCCGCCGCCGGTGTCGATCAACTGGGCGTTGATGTGCAGCATGGCGTCTTCCGCGCGCATGCTGCCTTCCAGCAAGTAGCGCACGCCCAGCGCGCGGCCCACCTCCTGCGCCGGCACCGCGCGGCCACGATAGCTGTCGGCCGTCTCGCGCGCGATCACGGTGCTGCCGGGCAGCAGCGCCAAGTCGGTCGTCAGGTCGTCGCTGATCGCGTCGGCCAGGTATCCCTGCCCGGGCGCGTCACTGAGGTCGCGCAACGGCATCACCACGATGGACAGAGGAGGCGCCGTCGGCTTTGATCCCGGCCGATGAAGAACCGGCCATAGCCCAGCGGCCAGCGCCAGCGCGGCGGCACCCCACAGCCATCGCGTGCCCCTTGAAACCGGCCAACGCCGCCGCGGGCCGGACTCGTCGGCAACCTGTTCCGTTTCCGCGGCCAGGTCACCCGCGACCGATCCGATGAACCGGTAGCCGCGCCCCGGGATCGTTGCGATGAACCGGGGTTGCGGGCCCCCGTCGCCGAGCACGCGCCGAAGGGCGGACATTTGAACCGTCAGATTGCTCGGTTCCACCGTCAGGCCGGGCCACACGCGCGCCACGATCTCGTCCCGGCTCACGACCCGGTCGCGCGCCTCGATCAGCAGCTCCAGCATGTCGAAGGCCCGGGCGCTGAGCGCAACCGGCGCACCGTCGCGCTCAAGGCTGCGCCGCGCCCTGATCAGGCGGAACGGACCGAATTCCACCGTGTCGATCGGCGCCTGCACCGGAACAGCCTCGTTCACGTCGCCGTAATCGAGGTTAACGCGGGCTTGCGGGCGCGGCAAGGCAGCCAGCCTTCGCACGGTTTCGCCGCTTTTCGCATCCTTTAAGCAGCGGAAAACAAACGGGAATGGCCGTTGGGCGCCGCGGCCAGCAAACGCCGCCGGCTTCGGCAAGACGCCGCGCCGCCACATGACAGGAGACCTCACATGAAGATTTTTGCCGCTGCACTCGCCCTCGCCGCCCTCGCCGTCGCCCCCGGCGCCAGGGCCGCCACGTCCACGGCCCAGCTGGCGGGGCCATGGGCCGCCACCATCGTCGGCAACACGGGATGCGGCTTCTCGACGATGTATTCAACGTTCACGCTCAACAGCGTCGGCAAGGGCAACGCCACGACGACGTATCACACGGCCAATTGCGGCGATTCCACCAGCACCTACCCGATCAGCATCGACACCCTGAGCAGCAACGGTTCAGGAACCGCGAATCTTTCCTGCGGTTCAGGATGCGGATGGGCCTTGCAGATCCAGGTTGCCCCCGGCAGCAAGCTGTTCAGCCTGGTCGACGTGAATCCGGAGAACCCCAGCAATTACATCCAGGGGACCGCGGTTCACCAGCAGTAAGCGGAAGGCAAGCGGAAGGCGGGCCGGTTGTACGCCCGCCCGCCGCCGCTCCATATTGGATGTTGCATAGCAGGGGGGCGTGGTGTTTGTCGCCACAAACCAATCGCCGGTAGCGCAAAAGGTT
>CAXUHU010000025.1:0-6812 GCA_964250925.1 uncultured Acetobacteraceae bacterium | reverse complement strand
CCCGGGGGGCGCGGGGGACCCCCCCGCCTGCGGGGGGGGGGGGGGGGGGCCCCCCCCCCCCCCCCCGCCGATCCATCTTCGATGTTGCATCGCAGGGTCGCTTGGTGTTTGTCGCCACATCCCATGCGCCTGTAGCTCAACTGGTTAGAGCGGGCCGCTCATAACGGCTAGGTTGCGGGTTCAAGTCCTGCCGGGCGCATGGGTTCTGTCTTTGACGGCTCCCGTCCGCGTTCAAAAGGCGGGCACGAAAGTGATGCCACGCCTAGTCCTGCGTCGGGCTTTCGGCAACCTTGCCGCCCGCGCCACACCGCCCTAGACAGCGCGGCTGACCCGCGATCCCGACCGGAGCCTGCCTATGGCCAGCTATCAGTACGTCTATGTGATGAAGGACCTCACCAAGTCCTACCCGGGCGGGCGCGAGGTGTTCAAGGGCATCACACTCTCCTTCCTGCCGGGCGTTAAAATCGGCGTGCTGGGCGTGAACGGCGCCGGCAAGTCGACCCTGATGAAGATCATCGCCGGGATCGAGACAGAGTACGGCGGCGAGGCGTGGGCCGCCGAGGGCGCGCGCGTGGGCTATCTGAGCCAAGAGCCATACCTCGATCCCACCAAGACGGTTTCCGAAAACGTGGCCGAGGCGTTCGGGCCGCTGCAGGCGGCGTTGACTCGGTTCAACGAAATATCCGACCGCTTCGCGCTGCCCATGGAAGACGACGAGATGGAGCGCCTGCTGGCCGAGCAGGCCACCCTGCAGGAAAAGATCGACGCCGAGGACGGCTGGGACCTCGACCGCCGGATCGAGATCGCGCTGGACGCGCTGCGTTGCCCGCCCCCCGACGCCAATGTCACCCGCCTGTCCGGCGGCGAGCGCCGGCGCGTGGCGCTGTGCCGCCTGCTGCTGGAAAAGCCCGACCTGCTGCTGCTCGACGAGCCCACCAACCACCTGGACGCCGAAAGCGTGTCCTGGCTGGAAAAAACCCTGCGGGATTACGAGGGCACCGTCATGGTCGTGACCCATGACCGCTACTTCCTGGACAACGTGACGAACTGGATCCTCGAGATCGAGCGCGGCCGCGGCTACCCGTTCGAGGGCAACTACTCGTCGTGGCTGGAACAGAAGCGCAAGCGCCTGTCGCAAGAGGAGAAGGAGGAGAGCGCCCGGCAGCGCGCGCTGACGCAGGAGCTCGACTGGATACGCTCCAGCCCCAAGGCGCGGCAGACCAAAAGCAAATCCCGCATCGCCCGCTACGAGGAGATGCAGGCGAAATCGGCCGAGCTGGCCGGCAGCACGGCGGAAATCATCATCGCGCCGCCGCCGCGCCTGGGTGGCACGGTGATCACCGCCGAGAAGCTGCGCAAGGCCTACGGCAACCGATTGCTGATCGACGATCTGGACTTCAAGCTGCCACCCGGCGGCATCGTCGGCGTCATCGGGCCGAACGGCGCCGGCAAGACCACGCTGTTCCGCATGATCACCGGCCAGGAGCACCCCGACACCGGCGAGCTGCGCGTCGGCGAGACGGTGAAGCTCGGCTACGTGGACCAGAGCCGCGACGATCTCGACGGCGAGAAAACCGTGTGGGAGGAGATCAGCGGCGGCACCGACGTGTTCTACATCGGCAAGAAGGCCGTGCCCTCACGCGCCTATGTGGGCGCGTTTAACTTCAAGGGCTCCGACCAGCAGAAGCGCGTGGGCATCCTCTCGGGCGGTGAGCGCAACCGCGTGCACCTGGCCAAGATGCTGAAGAAGGAGAGCAACGTCATCCTGCTCGACGAGCCGACCAACGACCTCGACGTGGACACGCTGCGCGCGCTGGAGGAGGCGATCAGCGAATTCGCCGGCTGCTGCGTCATCATCAGCCACGACCGCTGGTTCCTGGACCGGCTGGCGACCCACATCCTGGCCTTCGAAGGCGACAGCCACGTCGAGTGGTTCGAGGGCAACTTCCAGGCCTACGAGGAGGACAAGCGCCGCCGGCTGGGTGCGGACGCCACCGAGCCGCACCGCATCAAGTACCGGCCGCTGGCACGATGAAGGTTTGCTGCTCCGCACAGCCCGGCTGATCCTGACGCCGGTAAGTGCTCTAGATTTGCCGGACCTAGTGGCGCTGAAGGCGGACCCGCTGGTTTATGGCCAAATGCTGGGTGGCGTGCGGTCGCGCTGGCAGGTGATCGACGAGTTGGTGGACGATCGTACCGCCTGGGCTGCCCTGGGCGTGGGGATGTTCGCTATCCGGGAGGGCCGCGCGTTCCAGGGCATCACCGGCATTCATGAGCGCCCGGATGGCCGCGGCCGCGCGCTGCGCTTTGCCGTTTGGCCCGAGGCACGTGGCCGTGGCCTAGCGCGGGAAGCAGCCTCGGCAGCGCTCCGCTTCTCACACGACCACGCCGGCTTGGCGCGCATCGTGGCAGTGGCACGATCAGATAATTTCGGCTCGCGCATGGTGCTGGGCTCGATCGGCATGCGCGAGTGCGATGCCTTTATGCGGGATGGGCATATTATGCTGGTGTACGAGAGTCTTCTTTAAGACGGCCTTCTTTCTGAAGAAAAGACGCAAGAGGCTTCTACTTCTTGGCTTATGCTGCGACAGTTCGCGTCTTTAGGAATGCCTTCCTTATTATGGGCCTATCTTGCTGCTTGCCTGGATCAGCGCCGCATCGCAATTGGCCAGCCGCACCACGACAGAGGCGGGGTGCTCGCCGGAGTTCAACGTGATAGGGAAGTGGAACCCGCAATAGCCATCGCCCAAGCCGGCATCCAGCAGGTCACGGCGGAAAATCTCGACCCTGCCTTCACCCACGCAGCGCGGGCCCGAAAACGCCAGCACAAGCTGGCTACGCAGGCTATCCCCGGACGTGGCATAGATCCACCCCGAGACCAGGTCCCTCTTGGCCGCCTCCACAGCGCCTCGTATCACTGCTGCCTCCTGCTGCGCGCTCCCGCTAGGGCGGGCGGACGTGGCCATGCGGCAAAACGTTGTTTGGCACAAGCGCCCTACCTGTCTATGAGCCTTGCGCAGATTTGGAACAGGAAATGCCGATGCACACGCAAACCGTGGAGTATGAGGCGGACGGCCTTGCCATGCTGGGACATCTGGCGCTGGACGAGGGTCGCACGGGCCGCCGCCCCGGCGTGCTGGTGTTCCCGGACGCCCTTGGTTTGGGCACACACGCCAAGCAGCGTGCGGAACGGCTGGCCGAGCTTGGCTACGTAGCGTTGGCCTGCGATCTGCACGGCGGCCAGTACCTGACGAAGGGGTTGGACGAGGCGCTGAGCCTGATCGGCCCATTGCGCGAGGACCCTGTCCGCAACCGCGCCCGCTGCAACGCGGCGCTGGATGCGCTGCTGGCCCGTCCCGAGGTGGACCCTGACCGGATCGCGGCGATCGGCTACTGCTTCGGCGGCACCATGGCGCTGGAACTGGGCCGCGGCGGCGCTCGTGTTGGCGCCATCGTTGGCTTCCACAGCGGACTGGCCACCAAGGCGCCGCAGGATGCCAAGAACATCGGCGGCAAGGTGCTGGTCTGTGTCGGCGCCGACGACCCCAGCATCGATCCCGCGGCGCGACAGGCATTCGAGACGGAGATGCGCAATGGTCAGGTGAACTGGCAGATGTCGGTTTATGGCAACGTGAAGCACAGCTTCACCAACCCCGAGGCGGACAAGCTGGGCAGGCCGGAGTTCGCCGCTTACGACGCGCAAGCCGATGCCCGGTCCTGGTCCGAGATGCGCGCGTTGTTCGATGAAGTATTCGGCGCCGTCTGACTGTTGCGAACGATCGAAAGGCTGACGATGACAATCCGTGTACCCGCACACGCAGCCCTGCTGGGCGCCACCATGCTGTTTGCCGTTCCCATGGCGCATGGCGCCGACGCCTCCAAGCCAGACAAATCCGCCTCGTCCACCGATAAGCCCGATGCGCCGAAGGACGGCCGCTTCAAGCCGGAGGCCAAGGCGACCGACGGCAGCGTGACCGTCGGCGGACGTCCGATCGCCTACCAGGCGGTGGCCGGCACGCTGGTGGTGCACCCGAAAGGCTGGGACGACGTGCCCAAGCCCGAAAAGGAGGATGGGGCCAAGGACGACAAGGACGACGGCGACGAGGATCACGGCCCTACTGCGGAAGCCTCGATGTTCTACGTCGCCTATTTTGCCAAGGGCGCGCCGGTCGAAGGCCGGCCGGTGACCTTCCTGTTCAACGGCGGCCCCGGCTCGTCCAGCGTGTGGCTGCACATGGGCGCTTTCGGGCCGCGCCGCGTGGTGACGCTGGACGACAGCCACACGCCGGCGGCACCCTATCAGCTCGTCAACAACGACCAGAGCCTGCTAGACGCGACCGACCTGGTGTTCGTCGACGCGCCGGGCACCGGGTTCAGCCGTATCGCCGGCCGCGACAAGGAAAAGGATTTTTACGGCATCGACGCCGACGCGCATGCCTTCGGCGAGTTCATCACGCGCTTCCTGTCCAAATACAACCGCTGGAACTCGCCCAAATACCTGTTCGGCGAGAGCTACGGCACCACGCGTTCGGCGGTGCTGTCCAACCTGCTGCAGTCGGATTTCGACATCGACCTGAACGGCGTCATCCTGCTGAGCCAAATCCTCAGCTTCGACACCAGCGTTGACGGGCCTGAAACGAACCCCGGCATCGACGTTGCCTACCCGCTGGCGCTGCCCACCTACGCCGCCACGGCGCGCTACCACCACAAATTGGCCAACACGAACCAGAGCCTGCCGGCGCTGATGGCCGAGGTCGAGCATTTTGCAATGACCGACTACACGCTGGCACTGGCCGCCGGCGCGGCCCTGCCGCCCGACCAGCGCGAGGCGATCGCCAACAAGCTGCACGACTATACCGGCCTGCCCGTCGCCTACATCAAGAAGGCCAATTTGCGCATCGACGGCGGCGAGTTCGAGAAGAACCTGCAGGACGACACCGACACCACCACCGGCCGGCTCGACACCCGCTTTTCAGGCCCGACGATGGACCCGCTGAGCAAGGAGGCCGATTACGACCCGCAATCGGCCGCGATCAGCTCTGCCTACGTCTCCACCTTCAACGACTACGTGCGGCGCGTGCTGCATTACGGCGAGGGCATCGCCTACAAGCCGGAGATCGACGTGTTCCAGTGGTGGAACATGCAGCACCAGCCGCCCGGTGCGCCGGAAAAGCTGCCGCAATCGGCCAACGTGATGCCGGACATCGCGGCCGCGCTGAAGATGAATCCCAACCTGAAAATCCAGCTGAACGGCGGCTACTACGACCTGGCGACACCGTTCTACGAGGGCATCTACGAGATGCAGCATTTGCAGATACCCGCACGGCTGCAGGCCAACATCGAGTTCAAGCAGTACGAGTCGGGCCACATGGTATACGCACACCAGGCCTCGCTGCAGCAATTGCACGACAACGTGGCCGGGTTCATCGGGCGCACACACGGCAGGTGATGCGCCCGGTGTAGACATTCAGCTCTGATCACCGCCACTGGCAGGGCGCATGAGGGGCGTGCCTTGCCCGTGCGCCGCTTTGCTCTCCTACGGTATGTCTGGAGCAGCCGCGTAGTCGGGAAGAATAATATGATCTTTGCCTCGCCTCTGCGTGCGGCCGGCCTGGCGGTACGATCATTTACTGGAACGGCACCATCAACCTGGCGCTCAGTGCTTCGGGAAGCCTAAAGGTTACTGCTTCACCGCCGTTTGTAATGTCGGCCAAGCTGGTAAACCGTGACGCTGGCCGGCACCACGGCCGTGCCGGCCCGCAGCGCGGTTAGCCTGCGCAGTGACGGCGCGCCTTCGACCGGGACTGGCCAAAGCGTTGCGATTCCGGCATCATCGGCAACTACTGCAAGCAGGAGCGCTGCCAATGCCGATCCTTTCCAAACTCCTCCTGGTGGCTGGCCTGGCCGGCTGCATGCTGCTGCCGGTTGGGTTGCGAGCTGCGCCGGCTGCGGCCGCGCCGGCCGTGTTTCCCGCCAAGGTCTCGGCCAAATACGCCAGCCAGTCGGCAGGACAGGCGCGGATGCACACCTGCCTGGACCAGTACAACGCCAACAAGACGGCACACGCCAATGGCGGGCTGGAGTGGATTCAGAAAGGCGGCGGATACTACAGTGCGTGCAGCAAGAAGCTGAAGGGCTGAAACGGCCCGTCCGCACCGCAACCCTTCGCCCGCAAAGACGACAGAATGGCAAGCTTCGAAAAACTGCTCCGCCTGCGCGAAGGCGCAAAGAAGAAGGTGTACCTGGACAGCCTGAAGAAGCCCACCGTCGGCATCGGCCACCTGGTGCGGCCGGAGGACAAGCTGAAGGTTGGCGACACCATCACCGACAAGCAGGTGTCGGATTTCTTCAAGGTGGATGGCGCCAAGGCGCTGTCGGCGGCGAAATCACAGGCAGCCAAGGCGGGCATCAAGGACGGCAGCTTCATCGTCTATCTGGCGTCGGTCAATTTCCAGCTCGGCACGAAGTGGACGGCCAAGTTCAAGAACAACTGGAAGCTGATCGTGGACGGCAAATACGCCGATGCGGCCAAGGCCTTCGAGAGTACGCGCTGGTTCAAGCAGACGCCGGTGCGGGTGAAGGACTTTCAGAAGGCGTTGCGCAAGCTGCCCGCCAAGGCCGGCGGCGACGCCGAACCGACCGCCCCGCAGGGCGGCGCCAAAGTATAATTCGGCTACTTGACCGAGACGTCGATGGCGAACGCCTCAGGCGTGACCGAGCGTTCGAGCTGGCCGACGTCGATCTCATACGTTTTGTGTTCGGTGGTGAAATGATAGCTGTCTTGCGCATCTACCAGGCCGTCGATGCCGAAG
>CAXUHU010000024.1:21074-39108 GCA_964250925.1 uncultured Acetobacteraceae bacterium | reverse complement strand
CTAGATCACGACGGCTTCGGCTCTCAGAAGCTGTCGTGATCTAGTGGACGGTGCAGCCCTGAGTGCGATGCCCGGGTGGCAAATCTGAAGTTCTGTCTGCCGCCCTCAGCATTGAGGCCCGACGCTATGGCCAACGCTTCCAGCAGCGTCGATTGCCCGCATCGTTCCGCCGACTAGAAAGGTCGCAGGTTGTGTAAATTCCAGCTCTTGAACAGCGCCAATAACCGGCACAATGGACGGCAACACCGACATCCGCGGCGCGCGGTCACGCTTCAAAGTGGCAAGGAGCAGGAAGGTTCTCGCCCTCCCATTGGGCACGTCGTGCGGCCCGGCTCGCGCCGACGCGCGGAACCCGGGCTTCAGGCGGCCTTGGCAGCCAGCGGATAGCCGGCGGACGACCAACCGGCGCCGTCCAGCGGCGCCATGCGCCATGCCGATCGGTCGGCAAACAACGCCCGCAGGAGCTTGTTGTTCAGCGCGTGGCCGGTACGGTGGGCGACGAACCGGCCGTGGATGGCGGACCCGGCCAAGGCCAGGTCGCCCACGGCGTCCAGCATCTTGTGGCGCACGAACTCGTCCGGCGCGCGCAGACCCTCGGGATTCAACACGCGCGCGCCATCGACCACGATGGCGTTGTCCAGGCTGCCGCCCAGCGCCAGGCCGGCCGCCTGCATCGCCTCGATCTCATGCAGCATGGTGAACGTGCGGGCGCCGGCCAAGGTGCTGCGAAAACCTTGTTCGGTCATCGACAGCGACAGCGCCTGCCGGCCGATGGCGGGAGCGGTAAAGTCGATGGAAAGCGCCAGATCCAGCGTGGCGCCACCGGGGCGCAGTTCCGCGCTGGCCTCACCGAGGCTGACGCGAACGGGACGCAGGATCTCGATCGCCTGACGGGGAGCCAATTGTTCGACGCGGCCCGCGCAATCGATCAGGAATACGAACGGCGCGGACGAGCCGTCGAACACCGGGATTTCCGGCCCGTCCACCGCCACGACCGCGTTGTCGATGCCGGTGGCAGCGAGTGCGGCCATTACGTGTTCGATCGTTCCGACGTGGGCGTGCGGATGATCCGGGTGTGCGATCTGCGTGCACAGCCGCGTGTCGGTCACGGCGTCGTAACGCGCAACGATGTCGATGTTCAGATCCGTTCGGCGGAACACGATGCCCGTGTCGGCCATCGCCGGAAGCAGCGACAGGACAACGCGCCGGCCACTGTGCAAACCGGCGCCGACGCAGCCGATGCTGGACTTCAACGTGTGCTGACTGGCCGCATGGATGGCGAAGTCGATATCCGTCGTGCCGTCCATGCGCGTGCAACCTTCTGCGTTTGGCCAATCGGCGCGGCGGCGAACCGCACCAGCCCGGTAATCCAGGCGAGCCTTCGAGGTCTTATCGGGCTCACACTGCGCCCTCGTATGCCAAGACCGAGTAGAGACTTACCCGCTCTCCACCCGGTGCTCCAGTCAATGATTATTGCTGCATATTTCCATGTAACATGCTGTTTCTAAAGTATAAGTTAGGAGAAGAGCCGGTGATGGCGGGTCAAGACGACTGACGGCGCAAAAAGGCGGGGATGTCCAGCCCCGCCGAGTCGGGCTCGACAAGACTGGCGCGAACGGATGCCGCGGCTTCGGGCTGGTCGGGCGCGATACGTGGCTCGGCCTTGCGCATATCGGGATACTCCGGCGCTGCCGGTGCGGGTGCCCCACCACGCCGCAGCACACCGGTCACCTTGCCGAACAGGCTCGGCCGATGCTGCGCGGGCTGCTCAGGCTCTAGCTGCGTGAACAACGGGTGCGCGACCGGCGCCGGTCGTGGTGCCGGTGCTGCGGCCGCGACCGGCTTTGCCGGGTCCGACACGGCCGGCACCAGCCCCTCCTCGTGCGCGATAGCGACCGCGGTTGCCTGACCTGCCTGCATGCGGACCGGAATCAGGCTGGGTGGGGCCTGCACCGGCGCGCGGGCGAGGGTCGCACCACCATTCATCGCCACCAGGCGCGGGCCGGTAGCGGCGGGCTCGCTGGTTTGCTGGTGCGGCGTGTCGATGCCGGTAGCCACGACGGACACGCGGATGCGGCCGGCCAGGCCGTCATCGACGGCCGAGCCGAAGATGATGTTGGCGTCTTCGGCCACCTCCTCGCGGATACGGTTGGCAGCCTGGTCCACCTCGAACAGCGTCATGTCGTCGCCGCCGGTGATGTTGATCAGCAGGCCGCGCGCGCCCGCCATGCTGGTGTCTTCCAGCAGCGGGTTGCTAATGGCCGCTTCGGCGGCGCGGATGGCACGATTTTCGCCTTCGGACTCACCCGTGCCCATCATGGCTTTTCCCATCTCCGCCATCACGGTGCGGATGTCGGCGAAGTCCAGGTTGACCAAGCCGGGCGCCACCATCAGGTCGGTGACGCCGCGCACGCCCATGTAGAGGACGTGGTCGGCCATCTTGAACGCCTCCTTCCACCCGGTCTTCTCGTTGGCCAGGCGGAAAAGGTTCTGGTTGGGGATGACGATCAGCGTATCGACGAATTGCTGCAGCTCGGCAATGCCGGTATCGGCCGCGCGCGCGCGCCGCGCACCCTCGAAGGTGAAGGGTTTTGTCACCACGCCGACCGTGAGGATTCCGCGCTCGCGCGCCATGCGCGCGATGACGGGGGCTGCGCCCGTTCCGGTGCCGCCGCCCATGCCGGCCGTGATGAACACCATGTGCGAACCGTCCAGGTGGCGTGCCAACTCGTCGCCGGCTTCCTCGGCCGCGGCGCGGCCGATTTCCGGCTTGGCACCGGCGCCCAGGCCCTGTGTCAGATGCGGCCCGAGTTGCACGCGACGGTCGGACCGGCTGTGCATCAACTGCTGCGCATCGGTGTTGGCGACGACGAAATCTACGCCCTGCAGGTTGAGCTGGATCATGTTGTCCACAGCGTTGGTACCGCCGCCGCCCACGCCGATGACGGTGATGCGCGGAGTGAAATCGGTGTGCAGCGTTTGCGGGATCGTTATGTTCAGGACCATGGGGGCATTCCCTTACGTTGAGTTCGTGTCTGAAACGTGTTTGCGCGCCGGCGTCAGATTCGGTCACGCAGAAAATCGACGATCCGGCGCAACAGGCCGCCGGGCCTGTCGGACTCCAGATCGATGGTGTGCAGCGAACGGCCTTCGCCGGCAGCCCAGGAGAGCAGGCCGATGGCGGTGGCAAAGGCCGGGCCCGATGCCGCTTCCGGCAAGCCGCGCATGCCGGCGGGACGGCCGAGGCGCACCTGCCGGTTCAGCACGCGCGCCGCCAGGTCGCGCACGCCCACCAGCTGGCTTGCGCCGCCGGCCAACACGACCCGGTTGCCGGCGGCGCGGCCCAAGCCCGCGCCATCCAAACGGTCGCGCACCATCTCAAAGGTTTCTTCGAGGCGAGGCTTGATGATTCCCACCACCATGCTGCGCGGTATCTTGGCGAACTGGTGGTCTTCCTCGCCGATCATCTGCACCGCCAATATTTCCCGCTCGTCGTCGGGGCTGGAATGGGCGTTGCCGTAGAGGGTCTTCAGACGCTCGGCGTTGTCGATCGGGGTGGCGAGCACGCCGGCGATGTCGCGCGTCACATGCTGGCCGCCCACCGGCACCTGGGCCGTATGCAGCAGCTGGCCCTCTCCGAACACCGCCACGCTGGTTGTGCCGCCGCCCATATCGACCAGGGTGGCACCCAGGTCACGCTCGTCATCGACCAGGCAGGACAGGCCGGAAGCGAAAGGGGCGGACACCACCTCGCTTATTTCCAGGTCGCAGCGGCCCACAGCGGCGCCCAGGTTACGCAACGCCATCGACAACGCATCGACCACGTGAAGCCGCGCGGAGAGCTGGTCGCAGTGATGGCCGCGCGGGTCGGCGACACCTTGCGTTTCATCGACGGAGAAGTTCACCGGCAGCGAATGGATCGTCTCGCGTCCCTCGGTCACCGCGCGGCTGCGCCCCTCGGTGATCACGCGCTTGACGTCGGCTTCGGTCACCTGACGGCCGTTGACCGGCCATTGCACGTTGAACAGCCGGCTCTCCGGATGGCCGCAGGACAGGTTCACGGTCACCGTGCGCAGCCGGTAGTCGGCCATTTCCTCGGCAAGCGCCACGGCCGCGCGTATCGCCCGCTCCGCCTCGTCCAGATCGGTGATCCCGCCGCCACGAACACCGCGCGAGCGCGTGAAGCCGCTGCCCAGAGCGCGAAGCGTGCCGTCGGACTCGGTGCGACCGATCAGGCAGCAAACTTTGGTGCTCCCGATGTCCAGCACACCGAACGGGCCGGCGCGCAGGTTGCGTGGACGCGGCGGCGGGTCGGCTGGCGGTGCAGGCGGCAGAGAGAGCTGCCCGCGGCGGGACATGTCGTTCACGTCGCTCTCCTGTTCGAGGTGTCGTGCGGCGGGGGCGCTACCGGGTCGGCCGGCTTGGCCTCGGGCGGCGGCTCTGCGGGCGCGGCTGCCGGCGGCCTTGGGCGAACCGCCAAACGATCGGCCAGCCGCATGTCGATGAAGACCAGCGGACGATCCAGCAATTGCTGATGGGTCTGCAGATCGGCCAGCCGGGCGAGCGCTGCGGCCTCGTGCCTCTCCGGCAACATGACCGTGACATTGTTTTTCAGCTGCAGGTTCCAGCGTCGTTCACCAACGCAGATGATGGCAGCGACGCGGTCGTGTATCTCGGGCACGGCGGCCAGCGCGTTCAGCATGTCGGACGCGTGCGCGGGCGCGCCTTGCCCCACAACCAGCGGCAGTTCGGTGAAGGCGGCCACGTCCTCATCGGTCACGACCTCTCCGGCGCGGTCGATCAACTGGAACTTGCCTTGGTACTGCCAGATGGCGAACGGGCGGCGCTCGGTCAGATCGACGTAGATCGTATCAGGCAAGCGCCGCTCCACGGCGACATGTTCGACCCACGACAGGCTCTCGATACGTTCGCGCGCCCCTTCGACCGAAAAGCCCAGGATCGGATCGCCCCTGCTGACGCCAAGCGCCTTTATCAGCAGCGGTTCCGGCGTGTTGTTGCGGCCGTCGATGCGGATGTCGGCGACACGGAGGTCGATGGCGCGGGCGAAACGCTGCTGCAGGATGGCGATGGCCCCGCCTGTTTGCGCCGAATGTGCGACGCCGACGCCGATCATTACGATCACGAAGCCGGACACGGCAAAACCGGCCAGACGCAGGTTGCGCCGCTGACGCCTGGCCAGCAGCTTCCACCGGTTCGGGCGAGTGATCTCACGCCTCAGACGCGGCATGCTGCCTGCTTTACCATCCACGAACACAGGGCAGGAAACGCGATGCCGCAAAACGCCGCCTGTTCGGGCAACAGCGACGTCGGTGTCAGGCCCGGTTGGGTGTTCACCTCTAGCAGCACCAACCGGCCCGGCTCGCCGTTGGTATCATCATAGCGGAAATCCGCGCGGGTCGCCCCACGGCAGCCGAGCGCCCGATGCGCCGATACCGCGAGGTCGAGCGCTTGCTGGTGTGCCCTGGGGTGCACGCCAGCCGGCAGCACGTGGCGCGAGCCGCCTTCGGCGTATTTGCTTTCGTAATCGTAGAAGGCGTGCGCGGCCGAGATTTCGGTCACGGCCAACGCGCGGTCGCCCAGCACGCCCACGGTCAGCTCGCGGCCTGGAATGAACTCCTCCACCAGGGCATGGGCACCGAACGACCACTCCGCGGCGATCCGGTGCCGGTGATTGTCGCCGCGCCGCAAGATGTGCACGCCGACCGACGAGCCCTCGTTCAGCGGCTTGACGACGTAGGGGCGCGGCAGCGGGTCGCTGGACTCCAATTCGGCCATGTCGATCACGCGGCCGGCTGCGATCGGCAGGCCAGCGGCACCGAACACGGCGCGGCTGGCCGCCTTGTCCATCGCGAGTGCCGAGGCGCGGACACCGGAGTGGGTGTAGGGTATGCCGAGCCAATCAAGCACGCCCTGGATCACGCCGTCCTCGCCGAAGCGACCGTGCAGGGCGTTGAACACGGCGTCGGGTTTCGGATCGAGTGCTGCCAGCACCTCTCCGAGGTTCGTGCCGACCTCGACCGGCGTCACGTCGAATCCTGCGTGGCACAGCGCTTCGATCACCTTCTGCCCACTGGACAGGCTGACGGCGCGTTCGGCCGAGATGCCACCGTAGAGAACGGCCACGCGCGTCACGCGAGCACCTCCGGCTTGCTCGCGGGCACGCCGATGCGCTTGATTTCCCAGGCGAGCGTCACACCGCTGGCCGCGTGCACGCGGCGCCGCACCTCCTCACCCAGACCCTCGAGATCGGCGGCGGTTGCCTGGTTGACGTTTATGAGGAAGTTGCAATGCTTTTCGGACACTTGCGCCCCGCCGCGCATCAGGCCGCGGCATCCGGCGGCATCAATCAGCTCCCAAGCCTTTTGCCCGTCGGGATTGCGGAACGTGGATCCGCCCGTTCTCGCGCGAACCGGCTGCGTCTGCTCGCGGCTACTGCGGATCTGCGCCATGCGGGTAGCAATCGCGGCCGCATCGCCGGGCTGCGCACGCAAACGCGCGCGGGTGACGACGCATTCCGGCGGCAGCCCCGAATGGCGGTAGGCGAAGCCGATCTGCCCGGCCGACAACCGCAACACCTCTCCCTGGCGCGTGACGATCTCGGCCCAGTCCAGCGTATTGGCGATGTCGTTTCCGTAAGCACCGGCGTTCATGGCAACCGCGCCGCCGATGGTGCCCGGAATGCCGGATAGAAACTCCAGGCCGGTCAGGCCCGATGCTGCCGCATGCTCGGCCACGGTCGCGTCCAAAGCCGCGGCTCCCGCGACCACGCCATCGGCTTGCACCTCAACCGTGTTGAACCCGCGGCCGAGGCGGATCACCACACCGGCAATGCCGCCGTCGCGTATGATCACGTTGGATGCAGCGCCCAGCGCGAAGACAGGCAAGTGCATCGGCATGTCGCCAACAAGAATGGACAGGTTCGCCACGTCGCTCGGGCGAGCCAGGATCTCAGCGCTGCCGCCCACGCGAAACCAGCTGTTGGCCGCCAGCGGAGCGCCGGCCTGCACACGGCCCTGTATGGCCGGCAACACGTCGATCAGCGACGAGGTCTGTTCTGCTGCCATCATGCGGCGTTGCCCGCGTGCTTGCGAGGGCCCTGCAAATCGGCAAGCTGGGCCGGCAACGCCTGCGCCCAGGCGGTTATGTTGCCCGCACCCAGACACACGACGATGTCGCCGGACCGGGCGATCGCGTGCACCATTTCGGCCAGATGATCCGGTGTTGCCAGCGGCACGACGCTGCGATGACCGCTGGCCCGCAACCCGTCCACCAGCGCGTCTCGGCTGATCCCCGGCACGGGTTGCTCGCCGGCTGCATACACCTCGGCTACGATGACGGTTCCCGCGTCGTTCATGCACGTACAGAACTCGGTAAAGAGCGAGGCCAGCCGCGAATAGCGATGCGGCTGCACGACGGCGATCACGTCGCGCGCGCCGGATTGGCGCGCAGCCTTCAGGACGGCCGCGATCTCTACGGGATGATGGCCATAGTCGTCGATGACCGTAATGCCGCCAACCTCGCCCGTCTTGGTGAAGCGGCGCTTGACACCGCGAAAGCCGGCGAAAGCGCTGCGCAGCGTTTGATCACCGATCTCCATCTCGAAGCCGACGGCGACCGCCGCCAGCGCGTTCTGCACGTTGTGCTGCCCCAGCATGCCCAGCCGGAACGGACCCATGCGCCGGCCGCGGCCGCGAAAGCGGTCGGTGACGGCAACGTCGAAGGTGGCGCCGAGCTTATCGGCACGCAGATTCTCCGCGCGGATATCGGCCTGCGGCGAGAATCCGTAGGTGACGACACGCCGGTCGAGGCGCGGGATCATCGCTTGCACGGCCGGGTGGTCGATGCACAGCACGGCAAAACCGTAGAAGGGTATGTTACCGACGAACTGGTCGTAGCCGGCCGTCATCGCCTCGACACTGCCCCAATGGTCCAGATGCTCGGGATCCATGTTGGTGACGACCGCGATGGTGGCCGGCAGGCGCAGGAAACTGCCGTCGGACTCGTCGGCTTCCACCACCATCCAGTCACCCTCGCCCAAACGGGTGTTGCTGCCGTAGGCTTCGATGATGCCGCCATTGATCACGGTGGGGTCGAGCTTGGCTGCCTCGAGCACGGCTGCGACCAAGCTGGTGGTGGTGGTTTTGCCGTGCGTGCCGCCGACGGCTATGGCCCAGCGCAGACGCATGAGCTCGGCAAGCATCTCTGCGCGACGTACAACAGGGATTAGACGCTGGCGTGCGCTGACCACTTCGGGATTGTCCGGCCGCACCGCGGTCGAGACGACAACGACCTGCGCATCGCGAAGGTTGGCGGCATCGTGACCGATCGCCACGTGCATGCCTTGCGCGCGCAGGCGGCGCACGTTCGCGCCGTCGGCTATGTCGCTGCCCTGCACCGCATAGCCGAGCGTGTGCAGCACCTCGGCAATGCCGGACATGCCGATCCCGCCGATGCCGACGAAATGTATTTTGCCGATGCTGAGTGGGAGCGCCCTCATGACGCAGCATCCGCCTGGGCCACAATCTGCTCCACGGCGTCGGCCAAATCGTCCGCAGCGTTCGGGCGTGCAATCGCAGCGATGCTGCGCGCCGCGGCTTCCAGACGCTCCGGTGCGCCGAGATAGTTCTCCAACTCGGACGCAAGCCGGGCCGGTGTGAAATCCTGTTGTGCAATCACCAGCGCGCCCACCATCGCCCGCGCGTTGGCAGTCTGATGATCGTCGATCGCACCAGGCAACGGCACCAGGATCGCAGGTTTTCCCGCAACCGCGATCTCGGCACAGCTGGAGGCGCCCGCGCGCGAGATCACGAGGTGGGCGGATGCGAGTCTCTCGGCGATGTCGTCGAAAAACGGCGCCAGTTCAGCATCGACTCCGGCGCGATCGTAGGCGGCGCGCACACGGCCGAGGTCTTCGGTCCGGCATTGTTGGGTGATCCGCAGGCCGGGGCAAACAGTAGCCGAGAGCGCTATGATCGCTTCGGGCACGACGTCGCTGAAAACGCGGGCGCCCAAGGAGCCGCCGAGCACGAGGAGATGGGCCTGCCCGCTGGGAGCGACGTAGCTGGAGCCGGCCAAGGCACGCAGCCCCGGCCGAACCGGGTTGCCGACAAACATCGTGCGTGCGCCGGCCGGCACGCCCGCGGTAGCTGAAAACCCTAGCGCCAAACTATCGGCGAAGCGGGCGCAGAATCTGTTTGCCCGCCCCATCAGTGCGTTCTGCTCGTGCAATACGATCACCGGCCGATGCCGCATGGATCGCGCGGCGAGAATGGGCGGCATCGATGGGTAGCCGCCGAACCCGACGGCACACGCGGGATTCAACTTCGACAGATGCGCGCGGGCCTGTACCGTGCCGGCCGCGAGCGAGAGCACGGCGCTTGCAGCCCTGGCGATTCCTCGTCCAGCCAATCCCGCGCCACGCAGAACATGGTGTTCGATGCCGGAAAACACTGGCCCGAGGCGTGCGCCGGTGCGGGCATCCGTCATCAGCACCACGCGATGCCCGCGCGCCAGCAACGCGGAGGCGAGAGCCTCGGCAGGGTAGAAATGCCCTCCGGTGCCTCCCGCGGCGATCACGATCGGGCGCACCGCCGGGCCTCTCACGATGGATCACCATGGGTGCGCCTGCGTGTCAGCGCCAGCAACATGCCCATGCCCAGCGCCACAGAGATTGCCGAACTGCCGCCGTAGGAAATGAACGGCAACGTCATCCCCTTGGTGGGGATAAGGTGCAGGGCGGAGGCCATGTTCACGAAAGCCTGCAGGCCAAATCCGGTGACGAGCCCCGCCGCGGCCAGTATGACGAACTCGTCGTTCTCCTGAACCAAACGAAGCAGCCCGCGCAGCACGACAAACGCGAATACACCCAGAATGGTCAGGCAAATCAGCAGGCCGAATTCTTCGCCGGCAACGGCGAAAACGAAATCGGCATGCGCGTCGGGCAGAAGGTCTTTCACACGCCCCTCACCAGGGCCGCGACCGAGCAACCCGCCGTTTCCAAAAGCTTGCAGCGCCGTATCGACCTGATAATGATCGCCTGATTCCGGATGCACGAATCGCATAACACGGCTTCGCACATGCGGGAAGAACACAAACGCGCCCGCGGCGGCGCCCATCATGGCAAGAGCGCCCACACCGACCAGAGCCATGTTCATGCCCGCGACGAACAGTTGTGCAAAAAATACCGCCGTGATCACCGACAACATGCCGATGTCCGGTTGCGATTTCAGCAGCATCAGGATGACGGCAAACACTGCGAATGACAGGATCATCCCAGGGAAGCCGGGTGCGCGCCGCGACTCCGTCAGCAGCCACGCGGTGACCACGGCGAAACAGGGTTTGAGAAACTCGCTTGGCTGGATCGACATGCCTGGGATTGCAATCCAACGGCGGGCGCCCTTGATTTCGATGCCGTGGACAAGCGTCAGCGCCGTGAGAAGGATGGCGACGATGCAGCCGCCCAATGCCACACGCCGAACGTTGCGTGGCGACAGCAGCGAGACACCCACGATGGTGATGCCCGCAAGCGCCAGGAACACCACCTGCTTGGCGATGAACACGTCTCGCGACTGGTGAATGCGTTCGGCCACCGCCGGGCTAGCAGCCAGCACCAGCACGTAGCCGAAGCCGATCAACGTGACGATCGAGAACAACGTCCACCGATCCACGGTCCACCACCAGCGGCCGAGCACCGACTGGTCGGCGCGGGAAAGGCTCGCCATCAGCCCGCCTCCCCCGACAGCGCGCGGGCGAGCTCGGTGAAGCGGCCACCACGCTCTTCGAAACCCGAAAACTGGTCGAAACTGGCGCAGGCGGGAGAGAACAGGACCACATCGACCCGTTGGCGCCTGGCCGCTTGGAAGGAGATCGGCACCGCACGATCCAGCGTCTCTACAATGCGGTGTGCCACGCCATGTGCACCAAGCGTCTGGGCGAACTGGGCTGCATCCCGGCCGATCAGCAAAGCCTCGGCCACGCCCGGGAAGTAACCGGCCAGCGACTCGATCCCGCCGCTTTTCGCTATGCCGCCCGCAATCCAGACGACCCGGCCGTAGCAAGCCATCGCGCGGGCCGTGGCGTCTGCGTTGGTCGCCTTGCTGTCGTTGACAAACCTTACACCGTCGATGGCGGCAACCGCTTCCTGGCGATGAGCCAAGCCGGGGAAGGTCTCGATCCCTGCAGCGATTGCTTCGCGCGCGGTGCCCAGGGCCAGGGCCAGCGCCGCCGCGGCCGCGGCGTTCTGAGCGTTGTGCACACCTGGCAGCGCGTGAGCCGCCGCGAGTTCCGCAATCGGACCGGCCCTGTCGCGCAGTATGCCATCCTGGCACCATATGTCGGCATGCGAGTGCCCCGACACGCGTATGGCGTGCGGCAACGTCTGTGCGAAGACGGCACTGTGTTCGTCGTCGATACCGATGACGGCTGTATCGCCCGGTTGCTGGCGGTCGAAGACATGGCTCTTTGCGGCGATGTAACCGGTCATGTCGCCGTGGCGATCCAGATGGTCCGGGCTGATATTGAGCATGCACGCCGCATTGAAGCGTAACGTTTCGAGTCGCTCCAACATGTAGGACGACATTTCCAGGACATAGACGCCCTGGTCGTCGAGAAGAGGCAGGCTTAGGGCAGCCGGGCCCAGATTGGCGCCGGCGGCATGCGGCGTTGCTGCCGTGGCAAGGATGTGCGCCAGCAGCGCCGTTGTGGTCGACTTGCCATTTGTGCCGGTGATACCCGCGAATCGAGCGCGGCTGCCACTTGCACGAACGGCTTGGAACAGCAACTCGGCATCCGTCAATATCGGGCGGCCAGCGTTGCGGGCGGCAACGGCAATGCGATGCGGGATGGGCAGCACGTGCGGTATGCCCGGGGAGAGGACGACAGCATCGAAATCGCCGATCTCTCCGGCAGGGTCCTGCGTAGTGAAACCCTCGCGCTGCGCCACCTCGCGCGCGAAAGCTGCATCGTCCCACCCAACGACGGTTGCACCCATCGCAGCCAGCGCGCGCATCGCCGCCAGCCCAGCCCTTCCCAAACCGACGACAGCGTAACGGCGGCCGGCGAAGATTGTTTTTGGAAAGTCGCTCATCGTATCTTCAACGTGGCCAAACTGACCAAAGCGAGGATCATCGAGACGATCCAAAAACGGATGACGATTGTGGGCTCCGCCCAGCCCTTCTTCTCGAAATGGTGGTGCAACGGCGCCATCAGGAACACGCGTCGGCCGGTGCGCTTGAACCAGAAAACCTGAATGATGACAGAAACGGTTTCCACCACGAACAATCCGCCGGCGATCACCAGCACGATCTCGTGTTTCGTCGCGACAGCGACCGCGCCCAGCGCCCCACCCAGCGCTAGGCTCCCCGTGTCACCCATGAACACGGCCGCCGGCGGTGCGTTGAACCACAGGAAGCCCATCCCGGCGCCGACGATGGCCGAGCAGAACACCGCGAGCTCGCCCACATTGGGGATGTGGTTGAGCTGGAGATAATCGGCGAACACGCGATTGCCAACGAGATAGGCGATCAGCGCAAAGACGGTGGCCACGATGATCGTGGGAACGGTGGCCAAACCATCCAACCCATCGGTCAGGTTCACAGCGTTGCTGCTTCCGACAAGCACGAACATGCCGAATATCGGAAACAGCAGCCCAAGCTGCAACAAAACGCCCTTGAGAACCGGGACGGCCAGCGCCGTGCCAAGCGTGCCGCTGGTGAGGTGAGCGATCCAGCCGGCGCTGATCAAGCCGATTGCAAGTTGGACGACAAGCTTGCCCCGTGCGGAAACGCCGCGCGTGTTGCGACGGGACAGCTTGAGGTAGTCGTCAACGAAGCCTACCGCTCCATAGCCGAGAGTGCAGAACAGCACGGCCCAGATGTAGCCGCTGCGCAAGTCGGCCCAGAGCAGGGTCGAGGTGGTGAGCGCCGCCAGGATCAACACGCCGCCCATGGTCGGCGTGCCCTTCTTCTCCAGGATGTGGCGTTCGGGTCCGTCGGTGCGGATGGGCTGACCGCCACGCTGAACCGATTTCAGCCAGCGGATGACCCGCGGGCCGAGCCAGAAGCAGATCACCAGCGACGTGAGGCAAGCTGCACCGGACCGAAAAGTCTGATATCGGAACAGGTTCAAAAAGGAGTAGCGTTCCGCAAAAACATGCAGGGTGTACAGCATCAGCTATTGGCCGATGCGTTGCCCAGCGCGTCCACCACGACCCGCATGCGGCTGCCAAGGCTGCCTTTGACGAGAATGGCGTCACCATCCTGCACCATAGCCATGACCGTCCGCGCCAGCGCCGCACTATCAACTGCATGAACGCCACGCCGCATCGCGGGCACGGCCTCGTGCAGGAACTTCATCCATGGGCCGCATGTATGTACAATGTCGGCGCCATCGCTTACCGCCGCGGCCAGCAACTCGTGCTCGGTCCGGCTGTGGTCGCCCAACTCCAGCATGTCGCCCAGGATAGCGACACGGCGGCGCGCGGGGGTCAGCGCCAACACGGAGAGTGCGGCACGGACCGAGGCGGCGGAGGCGTTGTAGCTTTCGTCGATCAGCGTCGCGGTCCCACCCATGATCGGCCGCCGCGCGCCGCGTCCTTCAACAGGCAGAAACGCTTCAAGCGCGGCCGCGCCGCGGACGAGGTCGGCGCCGAGTGCGTGCGCCGTTGTCAGCGATGCTAGCGCATTTATCACCATGTGGCGGCCGGGCGCTGCGAGAGTGAAGCCGAGACGCTCGCCTCCGATGACAGCCACGACCTCGCTACGCTCGGCGTCCTGCTTCAAGTGTTCAATCTGCCCGCTGCCGAAACTCAGCACACGACAGCGTGAAACCGCACGTTGAAGCCGCTCCAAAAGAGGAGAGTCGGCCGGCAGCACGATCGTGCCGCCCTGCAAGACACCCTGCGCGATGCTTGCCTTTTCGTCGGCGATCGCCTCCAGGCTTCCCATGTGGCCGATGTGGGCGGCTTCCACGTTCGTGATCACAGCCACATCTGGCCCGGCAAGGGCGGCGAGTGGAGCGATCTCGCCCGGATGGTTCATGCCGATCTCGATGATCGCATAATCATCGTCCGGCGGCATGCGCGCCAGCGTCAATGGCACGCCCCAATGGTTGTTGTAGCTTGCGGCAGCGGCATGCGTGCGGCCACTTGCCGACAGGATCGTGCGAAGCATTTCCTTAGTGGTGGTCTTGCCGACGCTGCCGGTGACGGCGACCACCGAGCCGGTGAACCGTTCGCGCGCATAGCCGCCCAATGCCGTCAGGCCGGCCAATGTGTCGCCCACCACAACCAGCGGCGCGCCATCGGGCATGTCGTGCGGGCGATGCACAAGTGCTCCCGCGGCGCCAAGCGCCAGCGCGGATGCCACGTGGTCATGCCCGTCGCCGTGGCCGGTCTGCAAGGCCACGAACAGATCGCCCGGCTGCAAGTTGCGCGTGTCGATGCAAACGCCGGTGGCGTGGAACGGGCGCGTCGTCGTGCCGCCCAGCGCGTGGGACAGATCGTCCGATGAGAACAAGGCGCTCACGCCGCGCAGGCCAGCCGGCGGATCGTGGCCGCATCATCGAACGGGAGCGTGCTCGTGCCGACCGTCTGGCCTTGCTCGTGGCCTTTGCCGGCAACCACCAGCACGTCGCCGGGGCGCAGCGCGTCCAGCCCCGCCGCAATCGCCGCCTCGCGGTCGCCGATCTCGATCGCGTTGGGACAGGCCCGCAGAATTGCCGAGCGTATGGCGGCAGGGTCCTCGCGGCGCGGGTTGTCGTCGGTCACGATCGGTAGATCGGCAAGCTGGCAAACCTGCTCGCCCATCAAGGCGCGTTTGCCGGGATCGCGGTCGCCACCGGCGCCGAACACGCATACCAAACGACGGCCTTGTGCGTGCGGCCGCAGCGAGGTGAGCACGCGGTGCAGCGCGTCGGGCGTGTGGGCGTAATCGACATAGGCGCACGCGGTGTTGGGCAGCGTTGCGGCCAACTCCATGCGGCCGCGCACGCCCTGCAGATGCGGCACGTGATGCAGCGCGCCGGCAAATCCGGTAAGTTCGGCAAGTGCTGCAGCCATCATCACGTTGTCGGCCTGGAAACGGCCGGGCAAGGCCACGTGTAGCCGGTGCCGTGCGCCATCGGCGTCGATCAGCAGTTCCTGGCCATGCGGCAACGGTGTCGCCTGTAATAGACGCCAGTCGCGGCCGGCCTCGCCGATTTCGAGCATGCGCAACCGCCGATGTGTAATGATCGCCTGCAATGCCGTGCGTGTGTCGCCATCCATGTCGGCGTTGATGACCGCCATGCCACGCACCGGCAGCAATTGGGCAAACAACCGCAGCTTGGCGGCACGGTAGGAAGCGATGCTGCCGTGGTAATCCAGGTGGTCGCGTGTCAGGTTGCAGAACCCTGCCGCAGTCAGGCGCAACCCATCCAGACGATACTGATCCAGCCCGTGCGAGGATGCTTCGAGGGCCACGTGCTGCACGCCCTGCCGTGCAAGATCGGCGAGCGTGTCGGCCAGGGCCACGGGGTCGGGCGTCGTCAAGCCGCTGCTGCCCGTGTGGCCCGGCGCGATCAGACCAAGCGTGCCGAGGCTGGCCGCTTTCAGCCCGGCCATCGACCATAGCTGGCGCAGAAAATCGACCGTGCTGGTCTTGCCGTTCGTTCCAGTGATGGCCACGATCGTTTCAGGTTGCCGTCCTGCCAGGCGCGTAGCCATCCGGGCCAGCACCCGGCGCGGCTCAACGTCGGTGATCAGCGGACGCGGGGAAATGCCCGCGGGCCAGGTGGTTCCTTGCGGCGCCAATATGGCAGCCGCACCGTTCTGCACCGCTTGTCCGATGAAACGCCGGCCGTCTTTGGCTGCTCCAGGAATGGCGGCGAAGACAAAACCGGGGCGCACGCACCGGCTATCGGCGGTGATGCCGGTGATCGCCAGCGCGGCGAACCACGGGTCCACGCCGCGCACACCTCCGCTGGCCGCCAGATCAATGAGCGAGCGCAGGATGGGCCTCGCTGGGCAAAGGAACGCGCAGGGATGCTTCGTGGCGCAACGCCAGCAGATCGCGGCGCGACGGGGTTGCGGGCATCGAAACGATAGCGGCGGGCGGTACGGGCGGCGGGTCAAGCGGGCTGCCGGTGCCGGTCGGCTCGCCGCTGCCGCGCGCGGGCTGCATGGGTATCACCAAGCCGGCCTGGATCGTCGCCATGTCCTGGATCTGCGGAAACAGGCCAAGCATCGGCGCGATGCGCGCGATTACGCGCCCGGCGCCCGGTGCGCTCACCGCGCCAGCCGTCGCGTAACCCCCGGTTTCCTTGTTGCCCACCGGCTCGTCCAGCATGAAATACACCGCGTAGCGCGGCGCGTTCATCGGGAACACGCTCATGAACGCGCTGACGTTGGCGTGCTTCTTATAGCGGCCGCCGGCACCCACCTTCTCCGCCGTGCCTGTCTTGCCGCCCACGAAATAGCCGGGAATGTCGGCCGGTTTTCCGTAACCGTCCGTCACCACCAGCCGCATCATCTTGCGTATCGTGTTCGATGTGGACGGGTTCATAATCCTGCGCCCGTCCGGCAGCGGTTCATCGGGCTCGTGCGCCAGTATGGTGGGTTGCAGAACGATGCCGCCATTGGCCAGTGCCGCCGTCCCGCGAACAACGTGCAGCGGCGAGACGGCGATGCCGTGGCCGAAGCCCACGGTCATGGTTGCCGCCTCCTTCCAGTTACTGCGCGGCGGAATGATCGGCCAGCCGGCTTCCGGCAACTCGATGCCCACTTTCTTGAACATGCCCATCGCCGAAAGCCAGGTCTGCTGACGCAGCGCGCCCACGCCCAGGGCAACGTGGGCGGCGCCGAGGTTGCTCGAATAGGCGAGCACCTCGGGCAGGTACAGGAACCGATGCTTGCCCTTGTAATCCTGGATGGTGAAACGGCCGATATGGATGTTGTGGGCGGCGTCGAACTGGTCCCAGATATGCGCGGTGCCGAAATCCATCGCCATTGCCGCGGTCTGCAGCTTGAAGGTGCTGCCCGGCTCGAACATGCCGGTCAGCGCGCGGTTGAAACGATCGTCGGGGGGCGTGTCGCCGAATGCGTTCGCGTCGTAGTCGGGCAGGCTCACCATGGCGATCACCTCGCCGGTGCGCACGTCCATCACGATGCCGCAAGCGCCGATAGCCTGGAACTCGTCCTTGGATTTTTCCAGCTCGTCGCGCATCACGCCCTGCACACGCACATCGATGGACAAGCGCAGCGGGCTCGTCTCGGTCTCCAGGCGATGTTCAAACGCGCGCTCGGCGCCGGCCACGCCGTGGCTGTCCACGTCCACGCCGCCCAGCACCTGAGCGGCAACCCGGCCCAGCGGGTAGCGGCGCTTCTCGCCAGGCTGGAAATACACGCCGGGGATGCCCAGCGCGTTGATCGCCAACTCCTCGTTCGGCGTAATCTGGCGTTCGAGGTAGACGAACTGCTTGGCCGAGGCGAGGCGCTGTGCGGCTGCCGCCTCGTCCAACCGCGGCAGCACCTGCTTCAGCTTGCGGGCAGCATCGGCCGTGTCGATCATCTCCTTGGGATTGGCGAACAGTGCCGCCGTGGGCAGCGAAATGGCCAGTATCTCGCCGTTGCGGTCCAGGATGGTGGCGCGCGTGTGCGGGGCGCCCGCCGCCATCGGGACGCTGTCCGGGCTCGTGAGGCCTGGGTCGGCCGGCACGAGCGGCCGCATCTCGGCCCGGCTCGGCGCCATTGGGTAAATGATCGTGGCACTGGTCAGCTTGGCCGCCACCGCGCCGAACAGCAGGAAGAAGCCGCCCGCGGTGAACACCAGCCGGTTGCGCGTGCGGTCCAGGGCAGCGCGACGGGCCAAGTCAGGGGCGGTGATCCGCACCGTTTCCATGCGTGGCATGGAAGCGCCCACGTCCGGCGCGCCACGCATCCGCGCCGCTTCGGTGCCACGCCGCCGGGCCGGCGGTGGGGCGTCGGGCGAGGGAGCCTGGGGCGGAGGCTTGGCGGTCATCGACCGTATGGAACAGGCGG
>CAXUHU010000024.1:0-21064 GCA_964250925.1 uncultured Acetobacteraceae bacterium | reverse complement strand
CGCGGACGGCACGGAACTTTGCGCCTGTGCGTAGCTCGGTAAGGCCGAGATGATCGCGGGGCGGGCAGCCTGCCCCTGCCCTTGGAAATGCATCGGCCGAGCCATCGCACTGAAGACGCGCGCGCCCATCGGCTGCGGCGCTGCCAGGGGCAACGGCGTGCTATGGGCCAACAGACCCTGGTGCTCGGGGGCATCGTCGCGGTCAGCCAAGTCGATGCGGCGCTGCGGATGCGTGCGCGGACTGGCGCTGGCCAGCATCCTTGAAGCGGGCTTCGCATCACCCCTCGCATCCGCCCTGGGCGCCTGCAACGGGTGGGCGGCTGGCACGGCTGCCGAAAGGGCAGGCGGCGCGGCGCTGGCGATGGCTAGGTCCGGCGAGGGGCCGGCATCATCGTCCACGCTGCCATCCGGCGGCATGGCAACGGGGGCAGGCAGGTGTTCTGCAAGTTGGGCGACCGGCACGAACTGGGTCGGCGCCATCGGATGCAGGGTCAGGTAGCGGCCGGCCATGTCTTGCAGGCGCCCCGGCTCGTTCAGCAGCGCCCACTCCGCCCGCAGCAGGCCGGTGCGCGCCTGCGCCGCCTCGGTGGCGAAGATGACGTGGCCGATGTCGCGGTCCAGAAGCGCCGTCCTGTGCTTCTCCGAATACAAGTATAACCCTGATCCGCAGGCGGTCAGCAGGCACACCACGGTGAAAGGGCGTATCATGGGCGGGGCTCCGTCGAGCGGGGAAGGCGTATCATGGCACGCAGCCGGGCACTGCGCGCCCGCGGGTTGCTGGCGGTCTCCGCCGCGCTGGGGCGCAAGGCGCGCGGCGTGGTCAAAGCGAAGCCTGCCGTTGTCGGAGCGGTCATCCCGCGTGGATGATGGCGCGAAGGGGCAGGATCGCGACCGGTCGCATGTGTTAAGAAGCGTTTCACAAGCCGGTCCTCCAGCGAGTGGAACGAGACCACCACGAGGCGTCCACCGGGAGCCAGCAGGCTGGTGGCCCCCTGCAGCGCACGGGTGATTTCGCCCAGTTCGTCGTTTACCCGGATGCGGAGCGCCTGGAAGCTGCGCGTAGCCGGGTGGATGCCATCGCGGGCGGGCGGCATGGCTTGGCCGATGATCGTTGCCAGACGGCCGGTCGTCTCGATCGGCGCCAGGGCGCGGGCGGCTACGATGGCGCGCGCGATGCGGCGGGACAGGCGTTCCTCGCCGAACTGATAGAGCGTGTCGGCCAGCTCGGCCTCGGGGAGGTGGGCCACCAAATCGGCGGCGGTGGGACCGTGACTGCTCATCCGCATGTCGAGCGGCCCGTCGTGACGGAAGCTGAAGCCGCGGGCGGCACTGTCGATCTGGAACGAGCTGACGCCCAGGTCGAGTACGATGCCGTCCAGCTTGTCCACCCCGGCATCGCCGAGCAAGACGACCATGTCGCCGAAATTGCCCTGGATCAGGTGCAAGCGCCCCGGGTGGGCGGAAGCCAAAACCACCCCGCGGGCAATTGCCTCCGGGTCGCGGTCGATGGCCCATAGGGTGCAGGACGCCCGGCCCAGGATGGCGCGGGCGTAGCCGCCACCGCCGAATGTCGCATCCAAGAAACGTTCGTCATTTCCTGGCGCAAGTGCCGTCAAGACTTCGGGCAGCATGACCGGAACGTGCGTCATGGCGCGGGCGCGGGCGGCGCGCCCGGCAGTGTCAGGCGACGGGCGCGCGCCCGCTCGCGTGCCTCTGCGGCACGCCGATCGGCGGCGGCCGGTTCCCATATCTGGAAGATACGGCCAAGGCCCATGAACACCACCGTATCGGACAGGTTTGCGTGCCGAAGCAACCCGCCGGGCAGAACTATACGTCCTTCCTTGTCCGTTTCGACGTATTGCGCGTCGGCATAGATCGATACGGCCATATCGTCTTGATCCGCACCGAACGCATCCAGCAGTTGCAGTGGGGCGCCCAACTCTTGGAAATAGCGCGCCGGCCAACCTTCTACGCAAGCGTGGTTGTGCGATGTGCGCAGCACAAGCGGCGCTTCTCCTTCGGCACATAATACACGCAGCGCAGTGCGGAACGGCGCGGGAATGGAAACCCGGCCTTTCGCATCCACCCGGTTCGCATGTGTGCCGAGGAAGTGGCTCATTCACGCTGGTCGCAGCCCCCCGCTCGTCCCGCAGCCAACCCCCTTGGCCGTTAGCCGAAACGCTGTGAATAACGTCTCGGCTTGGGATGACATGGGATAACATGGGTGCGCGTGGGCGTCAAAGGGAATACGACGGCAACCTCAGTTTTCCACCGCAATAAGTTCTTCTAAATCAATAGGTTAGGTTTTCCACAGCAGAAGTTTTCCAGAGATCATTGAGACTATTCAGTATTCACCCTTCGTTCCTGTGGACAACTTTGTGGTTTAATTTGGTGGCAGATGGGAAGGTGAGATGCCAGACGGCCTGTAAGCCGGGTTCTGTCCCTGCCTTGCGGCGATAGACGACCATTCCTCTGCGACGCGCGTTGCCGCACGCCTGGCGCGACCAACCCGGACGGCGAGGCGGAAATACCCCCGGCGGCGTGTTGCCACGCAGCCTGCCGTCCCTATTCGGTCTTGCTCCCGGTGGGGTTTACCCTGCCGCCCCTGTTGCCAGGGGCGCGGTGCGCTCTTGCCGCACCGTTTCACCCTTACCCTTCGCCCGAAGGTTTGCCCTCGGCCGTTCAGGCGGTTTGTTTTCTGTGGCACTGTCCCTGGGGTCGCCCCCGCCGGCCGTTAGCCGGCACCGTATTTCCGTGGAGCCCGGACTTTCCTCTGTTCCCCTTGCAGGTGGCAGCGGTCGTCCAGCCGTCTGGCACGCCGGTTCTGACGGGTTGTTGGATGGACAGCAAGAGGTCAGGCGCGGCCGTCGCGCTCTTCGATGTGATCAAAAATGCCGGGCAACGTCCGTTGTCGCGTTACTGGCTGCCTGAACCGCCTGCCTCTCGGCGCGTGCAAGCCGCACGTCCTCCCGTGCCTGCAACGCGTGGACGGCGTCAAGCAACGCCGTGATCCGTGCCGCCTCGTTCTCGATCAGCTTGGCGTGCTTTGACCATCATGCGTCCTCTTAACCTGTCACAGGCTAGTAGGTTCACGATGCGCTGCCACGGCCAAACTACGGTTGGGATAGTCGAACCGTCGCCGTGCGAACGGACGCAAGGCGGGCTCTGGTTCGAATGTCCGGCTCACCGTGGATCGTCTGAGCGCACCAGTGGCGCTGAAACGCGCGTAGCACCGTCGCCTCGTCCATGCCAGGATCGTAGCCGATCGCCTGCAACGCCGCGGCAACGTCGGCAGCCGGCACCTCGTCCACCTCCGGCCAAACACCTATCCCGTCTGCCGCCAACCCGCGCCAGTCAAACAGCTCCCCCGGATCCTGCTTGCGATTGGGCGCCACGTCGCTGTGGCCCACCACGTTGCGGGGCGGGATGGCATGGCGCGACAGGATGCCCAGGCACAGGCGGCGGACGGCGGCCATCTGCGCCGACGGAAATGGCCGGTAGCCCCATTCGTGGCCCGGATTGACGATCTCGATGCCGATGGAGGTGTCGTTCAACCCGCGCACCCCGCGCCAGTACGAGATGCCGGCGTGCTGGGCGCGCAGCCGCTCCGGCACCAAGCAAACCACGCTGCCATCCTCGTCCACCACGTAGTGCGAAGACACCTGCGCCACCGGGTCGCGCAACCGGTCGATGGCGGCCTGCGCCGTCTGCATGCCGGTGTAGTGCAGGATCAGCATGTTGATGCTGGCGGCACCGCCGGGCCGCTCGCCGCAGTTCGGGGTGGGCAGGTTCGTTGGGGTCATAGCCCGCGGTCGCGCTTGATGCTGTCCCAGGCGGCGTTGATACGGGCCACTTTCTCGGTTGCCCGGGCGACGAACTCCGGCGGCACGCCACGCGCGGCCAAGCTATCGGGGTGATTGTCGCGCATCAGCTGCTTCCAGGCGGCACGGACCGCCTCGTCGCTGGCCGAGCGCGCTATGCCGAGGATGGCATAGGCGTCCGGCTCGCCTGCGCCGTGCTGACCCGCGCCGGCGCGTGCCATGCCGTCACGTGCCCGCTCCCAGGCGCGTCCATCCAGCCCAAAGCCCCGCGCACAACCGGCCAGGAACTCAAGTTCCTTCTGGTTGACCGCACCATCGGCACGCGCGATGCCAAATAGGCCGGCCAACACATCCTCCAGCACACCGCGGTTGTCGGCAAAACTGTCTCCAAGCTGCGCCGCATAAGGAACAAAACTGTCCGGCGAATCCCGCGCCTGGTCGAACAGCCGGCCAACCTCGCGCGCGTTGTCTGGCTGCACGCGAAAATGCCGCTTGAACGCGTCGATCTCGGCACGATTGACCACGCCGTCGCACTTGGCGAGCTTGGCCGACAGGGCGACGATCCCCATGGCAAACACCTGCTCGCGCGGCGCGAACAGCGCGGTGATGCGGGCCGGATGAAAACTCGCCGCGTTCGGCAGGCCGCGCAGGAAGTTGCGGCCCAACCGTGGCATGGCGCCGTTATCGGCCGCGTGCCCCAGGGCAGCGCCGACGACGGCCCCGGGCGGACCGCCCATGGCAAAGCCGGCCATGCCGCCCAGCAGCTTGCCCCAATAGCTCATCAGTGGCTCATCGCCCGGTCGATCGAGGGGACGCGATCATGTGAATACGCAGCTCATGGCACTCCTCTAGCATGGGGCCGTTGACGGAGACACAACGCTGCTCCAGCTCCTCGGACGCCATAAGTCGCGGACCGGAGGATGGATGAGGGGAGGAGAGCATGCCGCCGCTGCCTGACCCGTCCCCGGCCCCGCTCGCGTGGCCACGCGCGCAGGGGCGGGCGGCGATGCCGTCAGCGGCGCGCTGGCCACGGCGCGTCACGCTTGGCGTCGCAGGCGTCCGGGCGTTTATAGTGTCGGCAGCCTGGGTGGTACCGCCGCTGCTCGACTGGGGGCGCGTCCGTGCCGGGTTTGCCGCCATCGCAGCGGCCCAGCTCGGCCGGCCGGTGCTGCTGGGCGGTCAGATCACCCTGCGGCTGCTGCCCGAAGCGGTGCTGACGGCCTCCGACGTGTCCATACCCGACCAGGGCGATGGCGTATGGGCACAGCTGGGGGCGATGCGGTTGCAGGTGGCCGTGCTGCCCTTGCTGGCCGGGCACATAGTCCCGCGTGATCTCACCCTGGGCACTCCGGTGCTGCACCTGCCCTGGCCGCTGCCCCAAAGCTTGACCTACCCCGCGCGCCCGCTGGTGCCGCGCGGTTTTGCCGCACATATGGAGGGGGGAACGCTGCGCCTGGGCCAGGTGCAGATAACCGGCATCAATGCGGGCATCCATGGCGGCCCGGAGCCCGGCGGCATCGGTGCCCAGCGGGACGCATCCGGCGGGTCGGCCTTTGGGGCGGAGGGCTTCGCCGCGTTCGGCGGACGTACGTGGCGGTTCACCAGCGCGCTGGGCGGGCCGGATGCCGACGGCGTCTCGGCGCTCGACCTCAGCGTCACGGGCCAGGGTGCCGCGGGACAGACCGGCGGCGCCATCCGTGGAACACTGGCCGACGGCGTGGTGCAGGGGCGCGTGCGGGCCGGCGGCCCGGCCTTGCCTCTGCTGTTTCCCGACTTCACACCGGCAGCCGGCCTGCCCTGGCGCATCGAGGCGCCGTTCACCGCCGATAACGAGCGTATCGAGGCCAGCGCGGTCACCCTGTCGCTGGGCGCCTCGTCGGCCGAAGCCTCGCTGGCGTTGCGGCTTGCCTCGCCGGCGCGCCTGGACGGCCAGGTTCATGCGGCCGCACTCGACCTGGATGGCTGGGCTCACGTGCTGGGCGGTGTGCAGCCGGGCGGCAAGGGGGTCGTCATGCCGTTCCGCCTTGCCCTGTAGGCCGCCAGGGCCAGGCTGGGCGGCGGCCCGCTGGCCGGGCGGGCGGGGTCCATCGCCTTCGCCGGGAGGTCGACCCGCCTCGAGCAGGCACAGGCGACGTTGCCCGGCCAAGCTCTCCTGCAAGGCGAGGGTTCGGTCACCCAGAACGCGAGCGGGCTTCAGCTGAGCGGCCCGGCAAGCCTGGACGCACCTGATCTTCATGCGACACTCGCCTGGTTGCATGGCGCGGCACCCAGCCTGGCCGACGCCGCGCCTCCTGCGACGCTGCGGCGCGCCCGCATAACCGGGCAGGTGAGCGTGGCCCAGCACAGCCTCGTTATCTCCGACCTGTCGGGCGAGATCGACGGTGCCAGCGTCGCGGGCGGGTTCGGCGTGACGCTCGGCACGCACCCGCATTTCGCAGCGACGTTGCGGCTAGCGCAGCTCTCGCTGGACGACTGGCTCGGCCGGTTCGGGCCGGATGAGCCGGTGGCCTCGCTGGCGCACCGCGCTACCCGCCTACAATCCGACCTGCACATCAAGGCGGATCGGGCGACCTGGTACGGCGTGCCGTTCGGCGGATTGGTTCTGGATGCGCGAACCGGCCCGGCGGGCCTGGCCATCGATCGCGCGCAGGCCACGCTGTCCGGCGCAGCCGTGTCGGCCAAGGGCACGCTGGGGCCGGATGGCGCCATGGCCGGCGGATTGCTGGCGGTGTCCACGTCCGATGCCTCGCCTCTTCTCGGCATGCTGCCCGTTTCATGGCGCGTGGCTCCGGAACTTTGGAAAGGGGCCGCTCGGCTGCAGGCGGCATTGGCCGGACCGCCGGAGGGGTTGGGCGTTCAGCTGCGCGCGGATGCCGGCGACCTCGTGATGGAGGCCGACGTGCTTGCCGACACGGTGCGGCACGGCATGACGGGCACGGTCACCCTGCGCCATCCGGGCGCGCCGCGTCTGCTGGCCAGCCTGGGGCTGCCAGGAGCGGATGCCTGGCTCAATACCGGGTCACTGGCGTTGCGGGCGCAGGTGAGCCTGCAGCCGGGCCAGGTGTCGATCCCGGAGTTCGATTTGGCTGCCGCCGATCTGCGGCTGAGCGGTTCACTGGCCCTGGACGTGTCGGCTTCCCCCTTCCTGCACGGCGCTATCGCGGCCGAAACTCTGGCCTTGCCCGGACAGGATGCGGTCAGGGCGCCGTTCGATTGGCTGTTGCCATGGGCCGCGCAGCTGACGATCACGGCACAGCAGGTTTCGCTGGGTGGCAGGCCGGCTCTGGCCGGTCTCGTGGCAACCCTGGGGCTGGGCGGGGGAGATGGTTTGCTGGATGTGACGCAGGCCGGCGCGTTCGGGGGACAATGGACCGGGCAGTTGGCATTTGCCGGTGGCAGGACGGCGCTCCTTTCCGCCGAGGCTAGGCTGGCGGGCGCGCACATTCAAAGCCCCGTCGCCGGCCTGCCGATCGATCTTGCGGCGGGCGACGTTGATGCATCGCTGGATTGGCAAGCCTCGGGCGATGACCTTGCCGCCTGGCGCCGAAGCCTGTCCGGCCAGCTCGTCGTGTCCGTGCAGGACGCGCGGGTGAGCGGGTTCGACCTGGGGCAAGTTGGCCGTTCGTTGAACCTGCCGGCGCGGGCGGGTAAGGCAGCCCTGCCGACGGCCTTGTCGGGCAGCACCGCCGGCCTGTCGGGAGTGGCCAAGCTGGACGCGGCGGAAGGCCGTTTCAGCCTGGAACCGGCTGCGCTGACGTCGGCGGACGGCGCAGTGCTACTGCAGGGATGGGTGGATGGCAACGCGCTCGACCTGACGTTCGGGCTGATGCCGGCCGGCATGCCCACGAGACACCTGGCCGTCAGGATGTCCGGCCCGTTCGGGGCCGTGCGAACGACGGCCGACCCGGGCGTTGCCGGCGTGCCGACACGGCGCGCAAAGCCCCGTTGAGCGCAGGCCGGCTGCTGGCCGGTACTTCGGCCGCTCCATCAGACGTGATGCTTGCCGGGCTGCGGCAGGGGCAAGTTTTGGCGCCGCGGAACCGGGCAGGGGTCTGGCGGCTATCACCATCAAATAAGGAGGCGTCGATGAGCGACACAAGCGCACAATCAGCGATCGGCAACACGGCGGCCGATCTGAGGGCCATGGGCGATACCGCTCGTCAGGTGGGCGACAAGGCGAGCCAGGCGGGCGCCGACGCGTTGCGCCAAGCACAGGACGTGGCAGGTGACGCCAAATCCCGCGCCAGCTCGCTGCTCGGCGCCGCCGGCGAAAAGGCCAGTACGGTTGCCGAAGAGCAAAAGCAGAACGTGGCCGAATATCTCGATGGCGTGGCGCGCGCGGTGCACCAATCGGGCGAGCAGCTTGAGGGCCACTCGGATTTTGTGGCCCACATGGTCGAGCGCGGTGCGGCCGAACTCTCGACCCTCGCCAACACGCTGCGCAGCAACGATCTGCAAAGCCTGATGGGCGAGCTGGGCAGCCTGGCTCGCCGTCAGCCGGCGCTCTTCGTGGGGGCGTCCATGGCAGCCGGCTTCGCCCTGGCCCGCGTGGGCCGGATCGCCGCCGCCGGCTCGTCGTCCGCTCCGCCGTCCGCAGGCGGTGCCTCGTCGCCCGCCATGGCGTCACCGGCGCCAAGCCGTGCCACCACACCCGATGTCGGCGATAAATCGGTGCCTTACGCCATGGGCTATCCCGGCGGTCAGCCGTGAGCGGCGCGCGATCCACGGGCGGCGCAGGCCTGGGCGAGGTCGTCGGCAACCTGGCTACCGATTTGCAGGACCTGGTGCGCGGCGAGGTCCGGCTGGCGCGGGCCGAGTTGGACCAGAAACTGAACAGCATCATTTTGGCGGCGGTGTGGCTGCTCGGCGGCGCGCTGGTCGCCTTTGCCGGACTCGTCGTGCTCCTGCAAGCCGGCGCCTTGGCCCTGGCACAGATCATGGCCCCCTGGGCGGCCTTCCTGATCGTGGGCCTCGTGATCGTCATAGCGGGGGCGTTGCTGGCACGGACCGGCTTGGCGATGCTGTCGCTCAAGGGGCTCACGCCCAGCCGCACGATGGCCAACCTGCAGAAAGACGCAAACCTCGTGAAGGAACATAGCTGATGGCTGACCTGACCTCCGATACCGGCCGTATCGAGCGCGACCTGGACCAGACACGCGCCCGCCTCGGCAGCCACCTGAACGAGTTGCAGGACCGCTTCTCGCCCGGCCAGGTGCTCGACGACCTGATGAGCTATTTCCGCGGTAGCGAGGGGGCCGCCTTCGGCCGCAGCCTGATGGACAACGTGCGCGGCAACCCGATGCCGGCGGCGATCACCACGATCGGCCTGGCCTGGCTGATGGCGTCCAATCCGCGTGGCAGTGCTTCCACAGCCACACCGTCGCGAACGCCGCCGATCTACGGTCACGACGACCACCAGGCTACCATGTCGCGGCTGGCCGCTGTGCAGCAGATGATCACCCGCAACACCGGCGAGGCCGATCACGTCTATGCCGAGCGTCTGAACACCGCGCAAGGTCAGGCGATCGGCCTGGCACGGCACACCGAGGAGACGACCGAATCGTTCGGCGACCGGGTCCGCCATGCCATGGAGTCTGTCCAGCAGGCCGTAACGGGCAAAACGCACGATTTGGCCGGGCAGGCCGGCGGCGCGCTCGATTCGGCGCGCAGCGTCATCGGCTCGTTCGGCAGCTCGGCCCAGGGCGCGGTGCAGGACGCCGCTTCCTACGCCGGCAGCGCATTCTCCTCGGGCGGCCGGGCGGCCGGCCAGGCTAGCGGCAGCCTGATGGCGGCGGTGACGGAAAGCCCGGTGCTGCTGGGCGCGCTCGGGCTGGCTGCCGGGGCGCTGCTGGGCGCGCTGCTGCCGCATTCCGAGCAGGAGGAGGCCATGCTGGGCGGCATCGCGAGCCAGGCGCGCGACACCGTGCGAACGCTCGCCAACGAGGGCATGGAGCGCGGCACCCGTGTCGTCCAGGCGGTCGCCCAGTCCGCCCAGGGCAGCATCCAGGGCGCAGGCCTGGCCGCTGGCAAGACACCTGGCCAGCTCGTCGATGCGGCGCTGAGCGGCGAACTCGCAGGCGGCGCAAAGCAAGTCGCGACCGACGTGCTGCGCGCCGGCGAAGAAGCGGTCCGCAAGGAGGGCCTGGCGTAGTATTCGCGGCCGGGCGGCTACCTCGGCGGCCCGGCAATGCCAGGCTGGTGTTGACCGATGAGCCCGTTTCCCCTGCCGCTCGACGTCGAGCCTATGGAAGCCAAGCCGGTGGACAGCTTGCCCATTGGCGACGGCTGGCAGTTCGAGCCGAAATGGGACGGTTTCCGCTGCCTCGCCTTCAAGGCGGGCGGCTCGGTCGAACTGCACGCCAAGTCGGGCAAATCGCTGTCACGCTATTTTCCCGAAATGGTAGCGGCCCTGCAAGCCGCCCCCATCGGCAGCGTCGTGCTGGACGGGGAGCTGACGGTTCCCATGGGCGACAGTTTCTCCTTCGCCGCGTTCCAGGACCGTGTCCATCCGGCTGAAAGCCGCATACGCAAGCTTTCGGCCGAGACGCCGGCGTTGTTCATCCTGTTCGATTGCCTGTTCTCCGAGGAGGCCGGCAGCCTGCTCGACACGTCCCTTGCGGACCGGCGCAGCGCACTCGAGCCGGTCGCAGCAGGGCTGGGACGCCGGCATCGCGTCCGGCTGACGCCGTTCACCCGCGACCGGGCACAGGCGCAACGATGGCTCGATCACACTCATGGCGCGCTCGACGGCGTGGTGGCCAAACGGCTGGACGCCGTCTATGCGCCGGGCAAACGCGCAATGCTGAAGGTCAAGCGGCTGCGCAGCGCCGATTGCGTGGTCGGCGGCTTCCGCTACGCCACCGGGACCAATCAGGTGGGCTCCCTGCTGCTCGGCCTCTACACTGGCGAGGGCAGGCTGGACCATGTCGGCTTCACCTCGGGCATCGCGAACGCCGAGCGCGCCGCGCTGACTGCCAGGCTGGAGTCCGTTCGCGGCGGCCCCGGCTTCGATGGCGACGCGCCCGGCGGCCCGAGCCGCTGGACGACGGAACGCTCGTCTGCCTGGGAGCCGCTGCGGCCCGAGCTTGTCGTCGAAGTCAGCTACGATCACGTCAGCGCCGGCCGTTTCCGCCACGGCACGTCGCTGCTGCGCTGGCGGCCGGACAAGGCGCCACGCCAATGCACGCGCGAGCAGATCAGGGAGGAGGCAAGGCCTGGGCTGCTGGTAGAGGAGCTTCTGTGACCGGCAGGTTGTGGTCTGTTGCGCTCGGATGACGCTCTTCCTGACCGCCGATACGCATTTCGGCCACGGCGGAGCGCTGGGGCTGTATCGCCGGCCGTTTGCCTCGGTGGCGGCAATGGACGCTGCGCTGGTGGCAAATTGGCGGGCGACGGTACGCACCGATGACGAGGTTTGGCACCTGGGAGACTTCGCCGTCGGCCGCCGTATCGATGCGGCGGGGCTGCTCGCCGCCCTGCCGGGGCGCAAGCACTTGGTGACGGGCAATAACGACCCGCCCGCCACCCTCGCCCTGGCCGGCTGGGCCAGCGTACAGACATACGCAGAGCGGGTGATAGACGGGGTTGCCGTCGTCCTGTGCCACTACGCTTTCCGAACCTGGAACGGCATGGGGCGCGGCACGTGGAACCTGCACGGCCACAGCCATGGACGGCTGAACCCGCTGCCGCATCAGGCCGATGTCGGGGTCGATTGCCGCGGTTTCCGGCCGGTGACGCTCGACGAGGTCATTGGCCGCCGGTGAAGGGGCCGACCATCCGGATCGAAGGCCTGTCGCTGCGTTTCGGCAGCGGCAAGTTGTTCCATGATTTGTGCCTCGACCTGCCCGGCGGCGAGCTGACCGCGCTGCTTGGGGCCAGTGGCATCGGCAAGACCACGCTGCTGCGTGTCCTCGCCGGCCTCTTCCCGGACATCGGCTATCCGGTGGTGTCCGGCAACGGCGCCGCCCTGGACGGGCAAGTGGCCTATATGGGCCAGGAGGACCTGCTGTTGCCCTGGCTGTCGGCGCTCGGCAACGTGGTGTTGGGCGACCGGGTGCGCGGCGCCCCGGCCGGATCGCGGCCGGGCGATGACCCTGCTGGACCAGGTCGGCATGGCGGCAAGCGCGGGCGCGCGTCCGGCAACATTGTCGGGTGGCATGCGGCAGCGCGTGGCGCTGGCGCGCACGCTTTACGAGGACCGGCCGGTGGTGCTGATGGACGAGCCGTTTTCCGCACTGGACGGGTTGAGCAGGGCGCGCATGCAGACGCTGGCCGCTGGCCTGCTGCACGGCCGCACCGTCCTGCTGATTACCCACGACCCGCTGGAAGCCTGCCGCATCGCCCACAGGGTGCTGGTGATGTCGGGCTTCCCCGCCACCCTGTCGCCCGCCCTGACTGTCCCGGGACCGACGCCGCGCGCAGTCGATGATTCGGCCGTGCTGGCCACCCAGGGCGCACTGCTGCGCACGCTGCTGGGCGGCGTGGGATGAGGGGCGTTGTGAGGCCGCTGGCCACCTGCGCCGGGCTGGTGGCTGCCTGGTGGGTGGTGCAGGCCGGGCTGGCACTGCCGGACTATTTGCTGCCCAGTCCGCCGGCGGTGGCGCGCGCTCTGTGGTCGCAGCGCGGGCTGCTGCTGGGCAGCGCCTGGACGACCGGGGTGGAAACCCTGCTGGGGCTGGCGCTGGGCACCGTGCTGGGCGCCGGCTCAGCGTTGGTGATGGCCCTGTCGGCCGGGCTGCGTCGCTGGCTGCTGCCGGTGCTGCTGCTGAGCCAGGCGGTGCCGGTGTTCGCACTGGCGCCGTTGCTGGTGCTGTGGCTTGGCTTCGGCATCGCCAGCAAGGTCGTCGTGGTTGCCCTGGTGATCTTCTTCCCAGTGATGTCGGCCTTCTACGACGGGCTGACCAGCGTGCCGGAGGGCTGGCTCGACCTGGCGCGCACCATGGGGGCACAACGGTGGCGGGTGCTGCTGATGGTCCGCGTGCCGGCAGCCTTGCCGGGGCTCGGGTCCGGCTTGCGCGTGGCGGCCTGCTGGGCGCCGGTCGGCGCCGTCATCGGCGAATGGGTCGGCGCCTCCTCTGGCCTGGGGACGGTGATGCTGAACGCCAACGCGCGGGTGCGCACCGACCTGATGTTCGCGGCGCTGGCCGTGCTGTCGGCCATGACGGTGACGCTGTGGTGGGCGATGGACCGGGCGCTGCACCGGCTGCTGGACTGGGAGGTCACCTGAGCTTGCTGGCGCATGGTACCGGCCAGGCGCTGGTGCCTTCAGCCTGGCCGAAGCTGACCTGCGAGGCGCTGATGCCGGTGCTGGCCACCTATCCAGAAGCAGGCGCGGTGCAGGATGTGGCCTGGCACAGCCCGCGCCCATTCGCCGCCAGCGCCATCGTTCGCTGTGGCGGCGGACCAGTGTTCGTCAAACGCCACGACGCGCGGGTGCGCAGTGTGGCCGACCTGATGGAGGAGCATGCCTTCGCGGACCACCTGCTGCAGCACGGCGCCTCGGTGCCACGTGTGCTGCGCACCCAGGATGGCAGGTCCGCGGTGTCGCGTCTGGACGGCACATACGAGGTGCACGCGCTGGGCTACGGCTGCGACGTGTATCGCGATGCGCCATCCTGGACGCCGGTGCGCAGTGTGGCCGATGCAACTGCCGTGGGCGCTGCGTTGGCCGGGCTGCACGCGGCGGCGTCGGGCTTTTCGGCCCCGCCACGCCGGACGGCCCTGCTGGTGGCGGGCGATACCGTGCTTTGGGCCGCCGATCCGATGGCCGCGCTGCAAGGCCTCGTTGACCGCGACGCGACGTTGTGTGCGGCGCTCGCCGGACGCGACTGGCGGCGGGATGTATGCCGCGTGCTGATCCCCTGGTTCACCCGCCGACAGTCGCTGGTGCAGCCGATCGCTCCCTTGTGGGTGCATGGCGATTTCCATGCCTCCAATCTGCTGTGGCGCGACGGCGCGGTTTCCGACGTGCTGGATTTCGGCCTGTGCAACCGTGCCAGCGCGCTGTTCGATCTGGCCACCGCCATCGAACGCAACGCCATTGCCTGGCTGGATCTCGCGCCCGAACATAAGGCCATCGGCCGTGCGGATCTGGCCTGCGCCTTGCTGCAGGGCTACGCGCGCGTGTTGCCTTTACCGGACGACCAAACGCAGGCGCTACGGCACGTGCTGCCGCTGGTGCATGTGGATTTCGCTTTGTCGGAACTAGCGTATTTCCACGCCGTCACCGGGTCGGCGCGCGATGCCGAGGCCGCCTACACCGATTTTCTCCTCGGCCATGCAGCGTGGTTCGCTGGGGCAGACGGGCAGGATTTCCTGCACCGCATCGCCTGCTGCTGTTGACAGCGGCGCTGGCGGGTTCGATGGTCGGCCCACCAAGGGGTGCCCCGACAAGGGGCTGAGATAGCGTTAGCGCTGATCCATGCGGATCGGCGCAGCACGCAAACCCTGCCGGAACAGCCCTGATGCGGGCCGACCGGGGAACCTGATCCGGGTCATGCCGGCGGAGGGAATGGTGCGGGAGACAGCGCGCTGCCAATCTTCCTTCCATCTCCTCCTATGCGTGAGGAGATGCAGTGTGCGTAACCGTTGGGCGTTGTTTTTGCTGCGAGCCGGCATGTTCGCAAGTGCCGCTGCATGGCCCCGGGCGGCCTATGCGCAGACGGCACCGGCCGGCACGGGCATCGAGCAGATTACCGTGACCGCGCCACCCGAACCCGGTGGCGGGCTGATCAGCGCGCAAGACTCTGCCATCGCGCGCAGCACGGTTTCCACCGATTTCATCGCCAAGCAGGCGCCAACATCCAACGCGTTCGAGCTGCTTCGCCTGTCGCCTGGCGCCAACGTGTCGACGTCGGACCCGTACGGCCTGTCGCCGAGCGTGAACATCACCGTGCGAGGCTTGAACGGCGACGAACTGGCCTATCTGGTCGAAGGCGCACCACTGAACGACATCGGCTACTACGCCGGCTACCCGTCGCAATGGGTGGATAGCGAGAACCTGAAGACAGCCACGCTGCAGCAGGGCACCGCGGATTTGGACACGCCGACCATCAACGCCACCGGCGGGCTGATAACGCTCAGCCTGCGCGATCCGCTTGCCGCACCGGGCGGCTTCATTTCCGCCGGCACCGGCTCGTATCACGAGAACCGCGAATTCGTCCGCCTTGATAGCGGGACGATCGCAGGCACCGGCCTGCGCGGTTTCCTGTCGTTTTCCAACACGGAGGCCAACAATTATCGGGGCGCCGGCCGCGATCACCGGCAGCATGTCGATTTTAAGCTGGTCGATGCTTGGGGCGACGGCAATCGCATCGCGGTCGCCGGCTCGTATCACGACGCGATCCTCAGCTCGTACCCGATGCCGACTTTGCAGGCTTGGTCTGAATACGGACGTTCCAACAACTACGACGCCGTATTTTCTCCCGGCGACACGAACTACTGGAAGCTGTATCAGCAGACTTGGCGCGACGAGCAGGTCAGCGTGCCGTCCCATTTCACTTTGAGCGACACGCTCGCTTTCGAAACTACGCCGTATTTTGAGCATGGGTTCGGCAACACGCCCTACGGCACGATACTGCCGACAACCGGCCTGTATCTCGGCACACAGCCGATAGGGGGACCCGTCACCATACCGAACGCGCATGGGGGCCAGGCCCTGGTGCTGGCCGACTACATCGGCAACCAGTATCGCGCCGGCGTCACCAGCGAGTTCATCGCGACACTGGGCGCGCACCGCCTGGTCGCCGGCTGGTGGTACGACTACGCCGACGACTACGATCCGCAGCCGTTCACGCCGGTCGGCGCCAACGGCGACCCAGCGTCCATCTGGGGTTTCCCCGACACCATCAAGACGCCCGATGGCCGCACGTTGTCCGCGCAGGAGGCGCATACGCGCGAGCAGGTGAACGTGCTGTTCCTGGGCGACACCGTCAGCCTTCTGGGCGGCAAGCTGCGCATCGATGCCGGATTGAAATACGCGATAGTGAACCGTGACGGCACCAACAGCCTGCCCGGCCCACAATACCGCGTGGGGCTGAACAGCGCGCAACCGCTGCCGCGTGCCGCCATCCGCTACCAGATTACGCCGCAGAGCCAGGTCTTTGCCAGCGTGTCGACCAACTTCCGGTCGGCCACGGAGTACGTGCTCTACAACACCTACGATGTGTTCGGCGACCAATACGCCAAAGGCTCACCGCAACGCGACGAGTATTCGATCTCCGAAGAGATCGGCTACCGCTACCAGGGGCGCTGGCTCGTCGGGTCGATCAACCTGTTCAACTACAACTTCACCAATCGCCAGGTCGCGACCATGGTCAACAGCTCCATCGGCAGCAGCATCAACGCCGGCGGCCAAACCTCGCGCGGCATCGATGCGGAGGTCGGCCTGCTGCCGGTACGGCACTGGCGTCCCTACATCTCTGCCGAATATCTGCACGCCACCATCGACAACGATTTCGCAGTCGATGGCGACACCCTGCGCACGGCCGGCAAGACCGCGGTGCGCAGCCCCGCATTCCAGGGCGCAATCGTCCTGGACTACGATGACGACAGGTTCTTCGGCAACCTCGCGATCAAATACGTCGGCTCGCAATACGCGACCTTCGACAACGACGAACGAATCCCGCCCCACGCGCAGGCCGACGTCACGCTCGGCTTCCGCCTGCCGGACTACGCCTTTGTCAAACGCCCGGAGGCGCGGCTGAACCTCGTCAACGTCACCGACGCGAAGTTTCTCTCGGGCATCGCCTCCGTCCAGCCCAACGCACAAAACGCCGTGGGCGTGCACGGCACCTCGATCCCTGGCGTGGCGCCGACCTACTATATAGGTCCAGGCTTTGCCGCCATCATCACTCTGACCTCCGCGTTCTGATGCGCGCGGCTTTCATCGTGCTGCTGCTGCTCGCCGCTGCGCCGGTGCGCGCGGCCGACAAGCTGACCGTGTTGCTGGATTGGTTCGTGAACGCCAATCACGCGCCGATGCTGGCCGCCCAGCAAATCGGCGCCTACGCCGCCGAAGGGCTGGAGGTGACGCTGGTTCCCGCCGCCGACGGCACCATGCCGCCCAAGCTGGTGGCGGCCGGCGACGGCGACGTGGCACTCACAGACGAGCCGCAGTTTCTGCAACAGGTTGCCGGCGGGCTGAAACTGGTCCGCATCGGCGTGCTGATCGACCATCCGCTTTCCACCCTGGTCGCGTTGCAGGGCGGAAACATCGTCCGATTCGGCGACCTGCGTGGCAAGCGCGTCGGCACCGGCTCGGGCACGGCCGAGCGCGCCATGGTCGGCGCCATGCTGCACACGGCTGGCATGTCCCTAGGCGACGTGCAGGTGGTGCAACTCGGCGAACAGCTGACGGTGGCACTGCTCTCGCACCAGGTGGATGCCGTAACGGTCTATCGCAACGTAGAGACGTTGGAATTGCAGGCGCACGGCGCCACCCCGCTGCGCTTCGATTACGAAGACTACGGCGTGCCGCCGTTTGACGAGCTGATCTTCGTGGCGCGCGCCAGCATGGCCGGCGACACGCGCCTGGTCCGCTTCCTGCGTGCCACCGAACGGGGTGCGGCCTATCTGCGCGCCCATCCGGCCGAAAGCTGGTCCGCCGCAGCACGGGCCACGCCCGACCTGGGCGATGCGCTCAGCCATCGTTCCTGGCTCGCCACCATCCCATATTTTGCCACCGACATGTTCGCGTTGGACAGCCAACAATACGTCCGGTTCGCGGCGTTCCTGGAAGCCAGTGGCGTGATCGGGACGACCCTGCCGGTGGCCGCCTACACACGCATGCTGCACCCCTAGCGAGCGGCCTGGGTGGGCAAGTCCGCGACCGCCTGCAATGCTGGGGCTGCCACAGCCAGAGTACTGCCATGCCAGACCAGCCGCCCGCACACGACGCAGATGCGGAACAGCTTCGCGCACTGGGCTACACCGCGCAGTTCGAACGGTCGATGTCGCTGTGGCAGAACTTTGCGCTGGGTTTCACCTACCTGTCGCCCGTCGTCGGGGTGTACTCGGTGTTCGCCGTCGGCATGGTGGCGGGCGGGCCGCCGATGATCTGGTGGTACCTGATCGCCGCGCTCGGCCAGTTCATCGTCTGCCTCACGTTCTGCGAGGTGGTCTCGCAATTCCCCATCGCCGGCGGCCTGTATCCCTGGGCGCGGCGGCTGGTGGGCAAGCGCTGGGCCTGGATGGCCGGCTGGATGTACGGCTGGGCCTTGTTCACCAGCATCGCAGCCGTGGCGGCCGGTGCCACGCCGTTCATCGCACCCCTGATGGGCCTGCACGCCACGCCGGGCAGCACGGCCGCCCTGGCGATCGGCATCGTGGCGCTGTCCACGGTCATCAACCTCGCCGGCACGCAAACGCTGGCGCGCGTGGCGATGTTCGGCTTCGTGTGCGAGATCCTGGGTGCGATCGCCGTCGGCACCTACCTGCTGGCGTTCCAACGGCATCAGTCCCTCGGCGTGGTTCTGCACGGCTTCGGCGCCGCCCACGGCCACAGCTACGCGCCCGCGTTCCTGGCCGCGGCCATCGTCGGCCTGTTCACCTGCTACGGCTTCGAGGCGTGCGGCGACGTGGCCGAGGAGACGCCAAACCCGGGGCTCGCCGTGCCGCGCGCCATGCGCACGACCATCTATGTCGGCATGGCGGCCTCGGTGTTTGTCTGCCTGGCGCTCATCCTGGCGCTGCCGGATATCGGCCGCGTGGTCAGCGGGCAGGAGGGCAACCCCATCGAGCAGGTGCTGCTGACGGGGTTCGGCCCTTGGGGCGCCAGGCTGGTGGTGCTGGTGGTCATGGTGTCGTTCGTGTCGTGCATCCTCAGCCTGCAGGCCGCCGCCAGCCGGCTGGTCTATGCCTATGCGCGCGACCGAATGATCGCCGGCAGCGCCTGGCTGGCGGCGCTGTCGTCCAGCCGCCACGTGCCGGCACGCGCCCTGGTGCTGTCGGGCCTGGTCGCATCGGCTATCCTGTTGCTGGGCATGGCGTTTCAGAACATCGTCGCCACCATCGTCAGCTTCGCGGTCATCGGCATCTATGCGGCGTTCCAGATGATCGTGGCCGGCGCCTTATGGGCGCGGCGGCAAGGCTGGCAGCCGGCCGGGCCGTTCCGGTTGGGACGCTGGGGTGGCGCAATCAACGGGGCGGGTCTGGTATGGGGTCTGGCAGCCATCGCCGACATCGTGTGGCCGCAGGCGCCGGACCAGCCCTGGTACAGCAACTATGCCATGCTGCTGAGTTTCGCCATCGTGGTGGGCGCGGGTCTGCTCTACATGCTGGCCGTGCGGCCGTATGATCACGGCAACGTCCCGGCGGGTGACGCCTGGATAGCCAACAAGATTGGGGGAGACGCATGAGGACCACGGTGATGGCGGCGTTGCTGCTGAGCGGACAGGCGTTTGCCGCCGGCAGCACCATCAGGCTCGTGGAGCGGGCGACCACCGATGCGGTCACGGTGCACGGCGACAAGACGGGCAACAGGGCGGGCGACAATGTTGGCAACATCCTCACCTTCGCCAACCCGATCTACGATGCCGCAAACAGCAAGATGCTCGGTTCCGACCAGGGTTTTTGCGTGCGCACGGTCGCCGGAAAGTCGTTCGAGTGCCATTGGACGCTAACGCTGGCCGACGGCCAGATCGCCGTAGACGGACCGTTTCAGGATGCGGGCGACTCGATGCTGGCGATCACCGGCGGCACTGGCGCCTATAATGGCGCACGCGGCCAGATGAAGCTGCACGCGCGTGACGCCCACGGTACTAGCTACGATTTCACCTACATGCTGCAGTAGTTCAGGGACGCGCCGTGCAGATCAACGCCGATTTCAGCCGACGCGCCGCGATGCATGCTGCGGCGATGGCGTGGGTGCCCTCGCCTTTGCCCGGCGTGGACCGGCGCATGCTGGACCGCATCGGCGGCGAGGTGGCGCGCGCAACCTCCATCGTCCGTTACGCGGCTGGCAGCGCGTTCAGCGCCCATACGCATGACGGCGGCGAGGAATTCCTCGTGTTGGACGGTGTCTTTCAAGACGAGCACGGCGACTATCCGGCCGGCACATACGTCCGCAACCCGCCCGCGTCGCGCCACACGCCCGGCTCCGCCCAGGGTTGCACTATCTTCGTCAAGCTGTGGCAGTTCGATCCCAGCGAACGCAGCCTGCTCTGCGTACAGCCGGCGGCACAGGTGTGGGCGCGCGATGTCGATCGGCCAGGGGTGCAGACGGCGCCGTTGTTCGCTGACGCTTACGAGTTTGTACGCCTGGAACGCTGGGCGCCGCAGACTGAACTGACGCTGCAGACCTCACGCGGTCTTGAATTGCTGGTGCTGGAGGGCAGCTTCGGCGAGGACGGGGAGTCGTTCGAATTACACTCGTGGCTTCGGCTGCCCGAGCGTGTGGGCGTGCGGGCAACAGCCGGTCCTGCGGGCTGCCTCGTATGGGTGAAGTCCGGTTATTTCGGCGAGCGCAGCCGACGGGGTCTTCTGGACAGGCACGCTGCCTATAGCGAGCGCCCACTCCACACGTAGCGGCTCGACATGGCAAAATTGAACACGGCCGCCACGAACGCGCCTGCAAGGCCCGAGACGAACCAGCCGGATCCGTGAGTGAACACGAAGCTGGCGACACCGATGTTGGACAGCGCACCGGTGCCGCACACCAGGTAGAACTTCAGCAGACCCGCCCATGCGGAACGTCCGCGCAGCCGGCGGTCGCTATAGGTAAAATTGTTGTTGAGGAAGAAGTTGAACGTCATCGCCGCAAGGACGGCCGCACCCTGCGACCGGGTGAAATCCAAACCGTAAACACGGGTCAGCCAGTAAAGCGCCAGCATGTTCACCGCCACGCCCAGCAGGCCGGTGAAGGCGAACAGCACGAAGCGGAACGGCACCCAGCCGAAACTGCGTTTCTCGACGATCATGCCGACATAGTCGAACACCACGGTGGCGTTCAGCTTGCTATCGCCCGCGTTGCGCAGCCGGAACGTGTAGGGCACCTCGCGCAGCAGCAGCGGGCCGCGCACGGAGGCTGCGATGTCGAGCAGTATCTTGAAACCGGCGCCGGACAGGCGCGGCGCCACATCGAGGAACAGCGTGCGCCGCATGCCAAAGAAGCCGCTCATCGGGTCGCTGATCGGCGTGGGCATGGCCAGCCGCGCCATCCACGTCGCCAGGCGACTGCCGGCGTGGCGCGTGCGGCCCCCATCGCCCACGCCGCCGCCCTCGGCGTAGCGGGAGGCGATCACCAG
>CAXUHU010000023.1:20589-39950 GCA_964250925.1 uncultured Acetobacteraceae bacterium | reverse complement strand
GAGCGGCCGCAGAAAGGCCGCTACCGGCAGTTCCACCAGATCGGCGCCGAGTTGATCGGGTCCGCCGAACCGCTGGCCGACGCCGAAATCATCGCTCTGGGCCGCGACATCCTGGCAGCCCTGGGCCTGGCCGACGACGTGGTGCTGCAGCTCAACACGCTGGGCGACGCCGCTAGCCGCCACGCCTACCGCACGGCCTTGGTAGCCTACTTCACCGCCCACCGCGCGGCGTTGTCGCCGGACAGCCAGGACCGCCTGGAGCGCAACCCGATGCGCATTCTGGACAGCAAGGACGAGGCAGACCGCGCGCTGGTGGCCGGCGCACCCACCATCGCCGCGTACCTGACAGCCGAGGCGAGCGCCTTCTATGACGGCGTGAAGCGCTACCTGACCCAATTGGGCGTGAGCTTTACCGAGAACCCGCGCATCGTCCGCGGCCTGGACTATTACAGCCACACCGCCTTCGAGTTCGTGACGACGCGGCTAGGCGCCCAGGGCACGGTGATGGCCGGGGGGCGCTACGACGGGCTGGTGGCCGAAATGGGCGGGCCGCCCACGCCGGCCGTGGGCTGGGCTGCCGGAATCGAACGGCTGTCGATGCTGCTGACCGAGGCGCCGGTCGCGCCGCGCCCGATCGCCGTGGTCGCGATGGGAGACGACACCGAAGCGGCCGCGTTGAAGGTGCTGCAGGGCCTGCGCGGCTCCGGGGTGCGGGCGGAAATGGCCTACCGCGGCAATTTCAAGCGCCGGATGGAGAGGGCGAACCGCATCGGGGCGCGCGCCGTGGTCATTTTGGGCGAGGACGAGGTGGCACGCGGGGTAGCGCAGGTGAAGGACCTTTCGACGGGAACACAAACCGAGGTGCCGCTCGGCGACGTGGCAGGCAGCCTGAGCATCTGAGCCATGGCGCTGGATCTATCCGCAAAATTCGACCGTATCGTATTGCGCTCCGAGGAGCTGAGCAGCGATTTGTCCTCCGGCCTGAGTGGCGAGGCGTTCTCGCGCGCTTCCCGCGAGTTGTCGGAGCTGGAACCGGTGGTCGCCCGCATCGAGGAGTGGCGCGCCGCCGAGGCCGAGGCGCGCGAGGCGGAGGCGATGCTGGGCGATCCCGAGATGCGTGACATGGCGGAGGAGGAATTGCGCCACCTGCGCCAGCAAATCCCCAAACTGGCGCGCGAGATACAGTTGGCCCTGCTGCCGCGCGACGAGGCGGACGAGCGCAGCGCCATCCTGGAGATCCGCCCGGCCGCCGGCGGCGACGAGGCCGGGCTGTTCGCCGCCGAGTTGTTCGCCGCCTACCAGAAATATGCGGCCCTCCGCGGCTGGCGTTTCGAGTTGCTGGACTACAACGAGACCGAACTCGGCGGCCTCAAGGAGGGCATCGCCGAGATCACCGGCCGCAACGTATTCGCCCGCCTGAAATACGAGTCCGGCGTGCACCGGGTGCAGCGCGTGCCCACCACCGAGACGCAGGGCCGCATCCATACCAGCACGGTGACGGTGGCCGTGCTGCCGGAAGCCGAGGAGGTGGACGTGCAGGTCAACGAGAGCGATCTGCGCATCGACGTCTATCGCGCGTCCGGCGCCGGCGGCCAGCACGTGAACAAGACCGAGAGTGCCGTGCGCATCACCCACCTGCCGACGGGGATCGTGGTGGCGATGCAGGAGGAGCGGAGCCAGCACAAGAATCGCGCCAAGGCGATGAAGATCCTGCGCTCCCGCATGTACGAGGCGCAGCGTGCTGCACTGCATTCCACCCGCTCAGCGGATCGCAAAAGTCAGGTGGGCACCGGCGACCGCAGCGAACGGATACGGACGTATAATTTTCCGCAGGGCCGCGTTTCCGACCACCGCATCAATCTCACCTCGCACAAGATCGACCGGGTGATGGCCGGGGAGTTCGACGAGTTCGTCGATGCTTTGACGGAGGAAGACCAGGCGGCACGACTGGCGGTGGATGCTTGAGGAAGCAGTCCTTTTTAGAAAGGGACCAAGAAGCCTTGCCCGTTTAGGCCCGCGGCAATGGACAGGAGCTTTTTGCTTCTTTTTTGCAGAGTGGAAGGTCCGGTCTTCATCAAGAAATCGGAATCGCACAGACGTTCGTCTTGTGGAGATCAGTCGGCGCTGGCGCCTGCTCGCCGGTTCGCTCGGCCAGGAAAAACGTGGTGAACCCGTCGGCCGCCAGCGCTTCCAGATGCCGCCCGTTCGGATCGGGCATGGTGGCCCCGTCGTCCAGCACGTGCGTTTCACTGTGACCATCGGCGGCGCGGATGGTGATCCGGCCGCATAGCGCGTAATCGTAGCGGTCTGCCGCCGGGACGCTGACCGCTACGTCGGCGAAGGGGTGGTCGGCACTCAGCTCGAAATGGGCCACCAGCTTGCCGTTCACGAATACGGTCGTCGCTTCGGCCACTTCGGCCGGATCTGTCTGGTCGGAGACGTGGAAACTGATCACTGCGGCAGCGGCGGGCCAAGCGAAAGCGAGTAGAAGCAGAGTGAGCGGCGGGAACAGACGCATGGGGCGGGCGATCCAGATCATACAGCCGGCAGGGTAGCGCGGTGGTGAGCCTGGGCGAAGCGCTGGCGCAGTCAACACGCGTTCTTGCTGAAGCCGGCGTGGAGCAGCCGGGGCGTGAAGCCCGGCTTATCGCGTCGCATCTGATCGGCGCCTCAGTGACCGCATTGAGCGATGCCGGCCGGCCGGTGGACGCCGCAGCACTGGCTACCCTGGTGGCGCGCCGTGCCGCGCGCGAACCGCTGGCCCTGATCACCGGCCGCCGCGGCTTCTGGACGCTCGATCTGGCCGTCTCGCCGGATACGCTCGTGCCACGGCCGGATAGTGAAACGTTGATCGAGGCGGCCTTGGCATCCTTTCCGTCGCGGGAGCGTGTACGAAGCGTGCTCGATCTGGGCACCGGCACGGGGTGTTTGCTTTTGGCCGCCCTGAGCGAGTTTCCGGCCGCCTGGGGCCTGGGCATCGACGTCTCGCCGTCAGCTTGCAGGCTCGCCGCCGGCAACGCCGACGCCTGTGGGCTGGCAGACAGAGCGTGGTTTGCTGCGGGCGACTGGTGCCGTGCCGTCCTTGGAACATTCGATCTTGTCCTGTGCAATCCACCCTATATCGCCACCGCCGACTTGGCCCAACTGATGCCCGAGGTGCGGCTGCATGAGCCCGGGCGTGCGCTGGATGGCGGATCGTCCGGACTAGCTGCCTACACGCAGATCCTGCCTGGCTTGTCGGCGTTGCTGACGTCGGGCGGCTTGGCCATCCTTGAACTCGGACAAGGGCAAGAGGCCGATGTGCTGGCCCTGGCAGAGCAGGCGGGGCTTACCCACATGATGACTCGGAGCGACTTGGGGAGGGTTGCGCGGGCGCTGGTGCTGCGGAGGCCCCCACCCTGAGACGTCGTGGAAAAAAGCGTTTGGCAGCCGCTTCGCGGGCTAGTAGTGTCGCTCAGCGCCACGCTTACGAACCGGCCGGGCAGCGTTTGCATCGGCATCGGGCAGAGAGTGGATGATCCGGCCGTGGCGGGCGGATCGGCGTGGCTAGCCCAGCCCGAGGCGCGACATGCTGAGCATGGCTTACATATCGTTCATGGCGCCGGATCGGCCATGGCGGAGGCCAGCCAGACCGCATCCATCATAACAGCCAAGAGATTATCATGGCCGGAAGCACAGTAGTAATCGGATGAACATGAAACGCATGCGCGGACGCACCCATCGCAATAGCGGCGGTGGTGGTGGTGGTGGCAGCAGTCCACGACAATATAGCGGCAATATCCCGCTCAATCGGAACCATGTTTTCGACAGCAGCGGGCCGGATCTTCGGATTCGCGGCACGGCGCAGCAGCTGTTCGAGAAATACCTGCAGCTCGGTCGCGATGCGACCGGCTCCGGCGACCGTGTAATGGCCGAAAGCTACTTTCAGTATGCCGAACATTATTTCCGCATTCTGAACGCCATAAACCAGGCCACTCAGCACCAGCCAGGCCAGCAGCAAGGGGGCCAGCAGCAGACGCATGGTGGTCAGAATGGCCAATACCAAGGCCATCAAGGGGCCAATGGGCAGGGCGGTCAAAACGGCCAGCAGCGCTACCAGCGTGATCCGGCCGAACCGTCCGAGGAGACGCCCCTGGCGAACGGTCCTGCCCCCGGCTACGGCGACCAGCCGGATGCGGCACTGGCCGAGGAGAACGCAGGCTGAGCCGAATAGCCTACGTCAACGGCCGCTACGTTCCGCACCCCCGGGCCACGGTTCACATCGAGGACCGTGGCTATCAGTTCGCTGATGGCGTCTATGAGGTGGTGTACCTGCATCGCGGGCAACTGGTGGACCGCGACCTGCACTTGGACCGGCTCGACCGTTCGCTGCGCGCGCTGCGCATTGCCTCGCCGATGGGGCGCGCCGCCCTGCTTAGCGTGCTGGGCGAGGTGGCGGTGCGCAACCGGCTGGCAAACGGCCTGCTCTACTGCCAGGTGACCCGCGGAGTAGCCAGGCGTGAGCACTATTTCCCGCCATCCGGCACCCGCCCGGCCATGGTGGTTACGGCACGCCGCACGCCACCCTACCCAGGTGACCCCCAGCGCTGGACCGCGACGGCTGTCACGATGCCCGACGAGCGCTGGGCGCGGTGCGACATCAAATCAGTCGCACTGCTGCCCAACGTGCTCGCCCGCCAGGCAGCGCGGGACCAGGGTGCGGCCGAAGCGATCCTGTTCGATGCGGCCGGAATGGTAACCGAAGGGGCAGCAACCTCGGTCTGGATCGTCGATTCGGCAGGCGCATTGCGCACGCGGCCACTGAGCCGGGCCATCCTGCCGGGCTGCACACGCGACGCGCTCATTGCGGAACTGTCCGGCTCCGGCTTCGATCTGCAGGAGCGGGCGTTCTCGGTCGTCGAGCTGAGACAGGCGCGTGAAGTCTTCATCACCGCGGCCAGCACCTTCGTCAAACCCGTGTTGCGGGTGGACGGTGCTTTGGTCGGGGACGGCCAGGTCGGGCCGGTCAGCCGGGCGCTGTTCGGTCTGTTCGCACGGCACGTCCACGGCGGCCGCAATGCCAGGTAGCGGGCAGGATGTGCAGGCGGCAGCGCCGCCATAGTGCTGCGCTGGCATGACGGGGCGACTAGGACGGGCGGCGGCATGACGCTTGCAAATGCCGGCCTGCCGCAGGGCATCAAGGCAGATACGGCCCGCACCAACGCAGGGCTGTGCCGATAAGAAGGATGAACTTCATGGCCACCGAAAAACCGCAGAACGTGCAGGACGTGTTCCTCAATCATGTTCGCAAGGCCAAGACTCCGGTAACCGTGTTCCTCATCAACGGTGTGAAGCTGCAGGGCATCATCACCTGGTTCGACAACTTCTCGGTTCTGCTGCGCAGGGACGGGCATACGCAGCTGGTCTATAAGCACGCCATCAGCACGGTGATGCCCGGGGCGCCCATACAACTTTTCGACCCCAGCAAGGAAGCCGGCGCACCCGGCAAGGAGAGCGGTTCTGCCGACATCGACGAGTAGCCAGACCGATCACGGCGGCGGACCGCAACGCGACCACTCCGGCCGTCCTGCGCCGACGCGTGCGGCCGTCATCCTGCCTTGGGAACGGCCAAGCTCGGCCGAGCGGCAGGGCGTCGATCCATCGCGCGCGGCCGAGGCTCGTCTGGCCGAGGCCGTGGGCCTGGCCAGTTCGATCGGCCTTGTGGTCGTGCATAGCGCCGTCTTGCCGCTACGCTCGCGCCGCCCTGCCACCCTGCTGGGGCCCGGCCAGGTCGAAGCCGAAAAGCAGCTGTTGCAGGATGCCGGGGTCACGGTAGCCATCGTCGATGCGTCTCTCAGTCCCGTGCAGCAGCGCAACCTGGAGCGCGGCTGGGGCTGCAAGGTGATCGACCGAACTGGCCTGATCCTGGACATCTTCGGCGAGCGCGCGGTCACGCGCGAGGGGTCGCTCCAGGTCGAGCTTGCCCACCTCGACTACCAGCGCTCACGTCTTGTGCGGTCCTGGACGCACTTGGAACGGCAGCGCGGCGGGTTCGGGTTTCTAGGCGGCCCGGGCGAGACGCAGATCGAGGCCGACCGCAGGCTGATCACCGACCGTATCGTTCGATTGAAGAAGGAGTTGGAGCAGGTGCGGCGCACCCGAGGACTGCACCGCAGCGCGCGCAAGCGGGTGCCGTTCCCGGTGGTCGCCCTGGTCGGCTACACCAATGCGGGTAAATCAACCCTGTTCAATGCGCTGACCGGCGCCGATGTGCATGCGCAGGATCAGCTGTTTGCCACCCTGGACCCGACCATGCGGGGGCTGGTGCTGCCCAGCAGCCGCCGTGTGATCCTGTCAGACACCGTGGGTTTCATCAGCGCGCTGCCCACCGAACTCGTCGCCGCCTTTCGCGCCACGCTGGAAGAGGTCGCCGAGGCGGACGTGATCTTGCACGTGCGCGATGTGTCGCATCCCGACAGCGCGGCCCAGCGAGCCGACGTGCTGGCGGTGCTCGATGGCATGGTGGCGGACGGCACGCTGGACGACGACTACACGGGCCGCACGCTCGAAATACTGAACAAGGCGGATCTGCTTGGCGGCGTCGCGGCCGTTCAAACGCGCGAAGACAGCATCGCCGTCTCGGCCGTCACCGGCGAGGGACTGCACGCCCTGAAGGCGCGGCTGGACGGACGGATCGCGGCGGGCATGGAACAGGCGGAGTACGACATCGGCCACTCCGATGGCGCGCGCCTGGCCTGGCTTTACGAGCATGGCGAGGTGATCGGGCGGGAAGATGGCGAGCAGGCCGCGCATGTGACGGTACGCCTGCTGCCGGCCGACCGCGCCCGCTTCGAACACCTGCACTAGCTGGGGTGGTCATCTTCACCGCCCGGCAGGCGGGCGAGTTGGACTTGCTGCTGCGAGCCGCCGCCCGCGCCGAAATCATGCCGCGCTTCCGCAAGCTGGGCGGCGGGGCCATACGCACAAAATCGGGCCCGCTCGACCTGGTGACGGATGCCGACGAAGCGGCCGAGGCGATGATCACGCAAGGCCTGCGCCGCCTTCACCCGGGCTGCCTGGTGGTGGGCGAGGAAGCGGCCGCGCGCGACCCGGCGTTGATGGAGGGGCTGGCGTCCGCTCCGCTCGCCTTCGTGGTCGATCCTGTGGACGGCACGTCCAACTATGCTGCCGGCCTGCCGCTGTTTGGCACCATGGCAGCGGCCGTGGTGCATGGCGAGGTCGCAGCTGCGGTGATCCACGATCCGGTCACCGACAGTTCTTCGATCGCGGTGCGCGGCGAAGGCGCGTGGGAACATGGGGCCGACGGCACGCGGTACGATTTGCGCGTGGCGTCCGCGGTCCCGTCGGCGCGCATGACCGGTGCCGTATCGTGGCGCTACTTGCCGCTGGGCCTTCGCGCAACGGTGCTGCCCAATCTGCGCCGGCTGGCCCAGGTTTACGATTTTCGTTGCGCGGCGCACGAATACCGCATGCTTGCCGCCGGGCACTGCCATTTCCTGATGTTCAACCGGCTGATGCCCTGGGATCACCTGCCGGGCTGGCTGCTGCATCGCGAGGCGGGCGGCTATGCCGCGCGGTTCGACGGATCGGACTACCGGCCGGGCCTGGTCGACGGCGGGCTGATCTGCACGCCCGATCGGGACAGCTACGAGACGCTGCGCGCGGCGCTGTTCGAGGTATAAGGCACCGGCGGTGTATCGGGTCTTGAGTGGCCAGAAATGAAGTGTCGGCGCCGACCAACAAACTTCTATTTAGCCGTCCAGATGAAAAGGGCGGTGCCGACGTCTCTGCCGTGCTGAATGTGATAACGCTCCGCAAAGCTAGCGCTGGAAAGTCGAGTTCTGCAGTGCATTTGCGACGCGGGTAGCCAGCTCCGGCCAGTCTGGCCCGGCGGTCTGGCGGAACAGGCGGGCGGTGGGATACCACGGGCTATCCTGGCGCTCGCGGAGCCAGCGCCATTCGGCCGGATTGTGCAGCAGCAGCCAAACCGGCTGGCCCAGCGCACCGGCCAGGTGGGCGGGGGCGCTATCGACGCTGATGACGAGGTCCATCAGGGTGGTGAGTGCTGCCGCTTCCGCAAAATCCGTTATGGCTCCGGGAAAGATGCGAATACCAAAGGCCTCGGCCGCTTCGGCGTCTGCGGGCCGAATGTCCTTCTGCAGGGCCACATAGTCGTACCCTGGGCGGATCAACGCGGCCAGCGACTGCAGCGGGGCGGAGCGGGTGACGTCGCCCTTGAAGGTGGACGAGCCGGACCAGGCCAGACCGACACGCGGCTGGCGCGGCGGCCCAAGGCGATCGCGCCAGGCGGTGATGCGGTCGGGGTCGGCCGCAAGGTAGGGCGTTTGTGCGGGAATGGTGTCGAGAGTCGTGCCGAACGCCAGCGGCAGGGACATCAGCGGGCAGTGCGCGTCGAAATCGGGACGGGGCGCATCGCACACGATCAGTTCGTCGACTCCGGCGAGCGTTTTCAGGAGCGGCAGCAAAGGCGGCGGCGCTTCGAGCAGCACGCGGGCGCCCAGGGCGTGAACGAGGGGTGCGTAGCGGCAGAACTGGATGGTGTCCCCAAAACCCTGTTCGGCGTGCAGCAGGATGGTACGGCCGGCTAGCGGCTGGGCGCCCAGCCAGAGCGGTTGCGGGAAGGTTCGGCGTTTGCCGCGGAAGCCCGGGTCGGTCCAGCGCCACTCGTACTCCCGCCAGCCGCGGGCGTAGTCGCCGAGGGCCAGGCAGATGGAGGCGGCGTTCCAATGGGCCAGGGCAAATTCGGGGTTGACCGTCAGAGCATCATCGACCGCGCGCATCGCCTCGGCGCTGCGGCCGGCCGCGTGCAGGGCGTAGGCTCGGTTTACACCTACGTTCGTAAGGCTCGGGTCGGCGGCGGCGGCTTCGAGGTCGGCGATGGCCTCGGCGGGACGGTGCAGGGCGAGCAGGGCTTCGGCGCGAGTCCGGTGCGGCAGGGCAACGCCGGGCTGCAGGGCGATCAGGTGGTCGCAGGTGGCCAGCGCCGCCTCGTGCAGGCCGAGGCGTGTTTCGGCAACCACCTTGTTCTGCCAGGCGGGCAGCAGATCGGGCTTGAGGGCCACGGCGCGGGTGAAGCCTGCCAACGCGTCGGCGTCGCGCTGCAGCGTCGTCAACGTGTTGCCGCGGTTGTAGTGCAGCGTGGGGTCGTTCGGGCTTAAGGCGAGTGCCAGGTCCAGGCTGGCCAGGGCTTCGGCTGGGCGCCCCAGGGCGTTGAGCGTGGTGGCGCGGTTGTTGTGGAGCTGCGAGGATCGGGCATTCCGGCGAAGGGCGCGCTCGAAGAAGCCGAGGGCACGTTCGTTGTGGCCGGTTTGGTGTTGAACGATGCCAAGGCCGTGCAACGCTTCGAAATGCTCGGGGTCGGCACGCAGGATGCGGCGATAGAGCCGCTCGGCCTCATCGAGCCTACCCGCGTGATGGGCGGCAAGTGCGGCTTTGAGAGTATTTGCCATAATCTATGCCGATCGGGACGATGAAGAAGTCACGCCGCCGGTTGATCGACTCGGCCAGTATCGTGCGCTCGGCCTCGGTCGGCGAGATGCGAAGGGAGCGGCCCGACATCGTGTCCTCCAACCCAGTTGGACCATCAGAGAGCGTGCTTCGTACGAAAGGAGGCCCGGGGCAGAGCCCTGGCCTTCCTTAATCCTGAAGTATTCTATCGGGCCGCATAGGCCGAGGCCGGGGCAGAGGCACGACCGGCCCGTGCAGCGCCGAGCCCCGCCCCGACAAGGACGGATTGGTCATGAAGTAGTCGTGCGCGGAAACCGGTTTGCTGCCGGGCGGCAGACGATGCCAGGCGCCATCGGCGCGTAGCTCCCAGGATTGCAGCGTATCCTTCAGGTTCACCACCATGATCTGGTCCAGCACCTGGGCGTGCACGGTGGCGTTGCGGATCGGCACGAGAGTCTCCACCCGCCAATCCATGTTGCGTTCCATCCAGTCGGCCGAGCTGATGAACACCAGCGCATGGCGGCTGGGCAGCCGGTGGCCATTGCCGAACGCACAGATGCGGCCGTGTTCGAGGAAGCGGCCGACGATGGACTTGACGCGGATGTTTTCCGACAGGCCGGGTACGCCGGGGCGCAGGCAGCAGATGCCGCGTACCACCGCCATCACGCACACGCCGGCCCGCGAGGCGTCGTAAAGGCGGTCGATCAGCTTGGGATCGACCAGGCTGTTCAGCTTGAGCCAGATCGAGGCAGGCTTGCCGTCGCGGGCGAAGGCGATTTCGCGGCCGATCAGGTCCATCAGCGTGCTGCGGGTGGTCAGCGGGGAAAAGGCGAGCGCGTCCATTCGTTCCGGCTGAGCGTAGCCGGTCATGTAGTTGAACAGCCGCATGGCATCGCGCGTGAGGTCGGGGTCGGCGGTGAAGAAGCTGAGGTCGGTGTATATGCGCGCGGTGATGGGGTGGTAGTTGCCGGTGCCGTAATGGGCGTAGCTGCGCACCGATGTGCCCTCGCGCCGCACCACCAGGCTGATTTTGGCGTGCGTTTTCAGCTCGGCGAAGCCGAACACCACCTGCACGCCGGCGGCTTCCAGCGATCGCGCCAGGCGGATGTTGGCTTCCTCGTCGAAGCGGGCACGCAGCTCGACCATCGCAGTGACCGACTTGCCGGACTCGGCTGCTTCCACCAGCGCCTTGACGATCGGGCTGTCGCGGCTGGTGCGGTAGAGCGTCTGCTTGATGGCCACCACGTTCGGGTCGGAGGCCGCCTGGCGCAGGAACTGAACCACCACGTCGAAGCTTTCGAACGGGTGGTGGACGATGATGTCCTTGGCGCGGATGGCGGCAAAGCAGTCGCTGCCGAAATCGCGTATCCGTTCGGGAAAGCGCGGCGTGTAGGGCGGAAACAGCAGGTCTGGGCGGTCGTCCACGATCAGCTGCTTGAGATCGACCACGCCGAGCAATCCTTGCTGCACGCTGGTCTCGTTTCGGTCGGCGTCCACGCTGTCGGCCACCAGTTCGACCAGCGGTTCCGGCATGTCGGCCGCTACGGCCAGATGAATGACCGAGCCGCGGCGGCGTCGTTTCAGCGCGGTCTCGTACATGCGGACGAGGTCTTCGGCTTCTTCCTCGAACTCGATGTCGGTGTCGCGGATCAGGCGGAACAGCCCTTGGCCGCTGACGGCAAAGCCGGGGAAGACTCGCTGCAGGAACAGGCTCACCACGTCTTCGAGCATGACGAAGCGGATTTTCGGATTGGCCGCGTGGTCGGCCGAAGGAAGCCGGATAAAGCGGTCCACCTGGCTGGGCAGCGGGATCAGGCCGCGCATGTAGTGGCCGCCATGCGGGCCTGCGCCAGAAACGTTCGTGCCCGGATCGTCTTCGCGGTGCAGTTGCAGGGCCATCACCAGGCCCATGTTGGGAATGAAGGGAAACGGGTGCGCCGGGTCGATCGCCAACGGGGTCAGCACCGGGAAGACACGCTCCATGAACCAGGCGTCGAGCCAGCGGCGCTCGTCCTCCCTGATCGACGCCACTTCGCAGACCTCGAGGCCGGCGGCGGCCAGTGCGGCCCGCAGGTCGTGCCAGACCAGTTGCTGACGGTCGAGCAGCCTGCGGGCGCGCTCGTTGACCGCCTCCAGCTGCTGTGCCGCGGTTCGGCCGTCTGGCGAGAGCTGTGTGAGGCCCGAGCGCGCCTGGCCGATCAGGCCGGCGACGCGAACCGAGAAGAACTCGTCGAGGTTGGCCGCCGAGATCGAGACGAAGCGCAGGCGTTCGAGCAGCGGATGCCGGATGTTCTCCGCCTCCTCCACCACGCGCGTGTTGAAATCGAGCCAGGAGAGTTCGCGGTTGATGAAACGGTCGGGGCTGTCCGGTGCGATGTTGGGGGCGGCGTCGGCGTTTGCCGGGACGGGTCTCAGGTGGGTGTGGGTTCGGGCCATGCGCCGGAGTCTATAACAGGCTGGGCGGCTGTTGCGAGGGCGGTTCGTGGGGCGGCGGATCGTCGCCGTTGCCAAGGCGCGCCAGGACCTCCGCCGCCGTGGCTCGCGTGACCGCCCGGCCCGCGGCAAGCGAAAGCCGGTCCAGGCACGCTGCCGCGTCGCGCAGGGCGGCGCCGTGGCGCGGCAGGCGGGCCAGCAGATAATCCTGTACCGAGGCGTCCACGCGCAACTGCCGTTCGACCAGCAGACGGGCCAGCATGGCGCGCAGCAGGGCGTCGTCGGGCAAACCCAGGGCGACGGCGGTCGTGGCGCGCAGTCGGCTCGTCAGGTCGGGCAGTGTGGCGGGCCAGTTCGACGGAGGCGTGCGACCGGCCAACAGAACGGGCAGGCGGCGCTCGGCGGCCGCGTTCAGCAGGTGCAGCAAGGCTTCCGGTTCAGGGGCGGCATCGGCATCGTCCAGTGCGACGCCGCCGGCCTGCGGCAGGTCTATCAATCGACGCAACGCCTCGAGGGGCAGGAACATCGCACCATGTCGTTCGGCAAAGGCGTGCAGCAGGTGGGTCTTGCCGCTGCCGCCCTCCCCGTGCACGGCCAGGCGCAGCATTGGCCAGTGTTGCGGGTTTGTCAGCCAGGTCAACGCCTCCGCATTCGACGTGCCCGTGAGGAAATCCGCCGCGGCATACTCTGTGCGATGGCCAAACGGAAGGGCGAGTTGTCGGGCATCGGTCACGCGTGGCAGACTAGCCCAAAGCGGCTCCGAGGTAAGCGCAGCCGCCTTGCGTCGTCATGACAGGCAGCGAGGCGATAACGCCATCCCTCGTTACAGGCAGCGGCCGACGCCGACGGCATTGCCTGGAGGCCCTACGAACCCCGACTTCCTGACCGGGCCACAGCGTATAGACGACACGACGGGTTACGCCGACGGCCAAGCCGTGGTTGCGAACTCGACTACCTACGAGTTCACGCACACGCTTGGCTATGCTGTGATATCCCTCCTCGACGTCGGATTTGTCTCGGCCTACCTGCACGGGCATCCGTCGGTTCCGTGGCGGATGCTCGATAAATTGAAACTGGGCAGGGACCGGACATACCGGTGGCCTGGCTAGAACTGGCTTCCGCTCGCATTCTCCTTGTCGGCGCGGCTGGCATCGCACAGCATGAGGGCGCCGGCCGCACGCGGCGGGGTCAGATCGGCGGCTCCAAATAGAGAGGGCTGACCAGGTATCGCCGCAGCCAAAATCGCGTCAGGACACCAACGGTGGCCGCCACCGGCACGGCCAGCATTACCCCCAAGAACCCGAATGCCGCGCCGCCGGCGAACAGTGCGAAAATCACCCATACAGCCGGCAGCTCCACGCGGTCGCCCAGGAAGCGGGGATAGATCACGTAGCCTTCCAGCACCTGGCCCACCACGAATACGGCCACCACGCGCAGCACGCCCTGCCAGGTCGGAAACTGCGCAAACGCCAGCCCGATGGAGGCGACCGCGCCGGTTATGGTGCCGACATACGGAATGAAACTGAGGAAGCCGGCGGCCAGCCCGACAACCAGCCCCAACTCCAGGCCCACGGCGGAGAGGCCCAGCGCGTAGAACAGGGCCAGGATCATGCAGCAGAGCGCCTGGCCGCGCACCCAGGCGGACAGGATGCGGTCAACCTCGCGCGCCTGCGCCCTCAGCACGCCCTGGTAGCGGCGCGGCAGCCAGCTATCGACGAGCGTGATCACGTGCGGCCAGTCGCGCAGCAGGTAGAAGCCGACCACAGGCGTAACGACCACGAGCGAAAGCACGCTGAACAGGGCGTAGCCGCCGCCCACCACCTGGCGCAGCGCGCCCACCACGAAGCCCAGCATGTCGCCCGCCTGGCCTGACGCCAACTCGGACAGCCGGGCATCGACGAAATCGGGGCCCAGATGCTGCTGGAACCAGCCGATCAGCCGGCCAGCAAAGGCGCTGATGCCGCGCACATAGTCCGGCACGTGGCTCACCAGCAGCCCGATCTGGTGCAGGATCAGCGGATAGAGCAGCAGGACGAACAACAGAATGGCCAAGATCAGCCCCAGCACCAGGATGAGGCTGGCCAAGCCGCGCGGCACGCGCAGGCGGGTCAACCGGGTGCAGAACGGGTCCAGGACGTAGGCAACGCCCGCCGCCGCCACAAAGGGCAACAGGATGGAAGCGAACAGTTGCAACACCAGCCACAACGCCACCAGCACGCAGGCCAGCACGATCAGGCGCTGCGTACGGACGGCCGCGCCAACGCGGATTGCAGGGGCCGGCGGGCCCATGTCGTTCATGAGGGCAGGCCCGGCGCGCGCACCGTGCGCACGACGTACGCGCCGCCGGAGTACAGAGTGGAGGCGGCCACCAGCCAAACCAGCGCCAGCCGGAGCGGGGCCAGCGCGATGCCCAGGCTGTCCAGGCCCAACACCAGGGCTACCAGCCCAATTTGCAGGGCCGTGTTCCATTTCGAGACGACGAGCGGCCTGATCTGGGTGGGATGGCTGGTCATCCACAGCAGCATCACGCCGCCCACGATTACCAGGTCGCGGAACACCACCAGGATCGCCAGCCAGTCGGGCAGCTGGCTGATGGCCGCAAGGGTGACGTACATCCCTACCATCAGCGTCTTGTCGGCGAGCGGATCGAGCACCGCGCCCAGCGCCGTGCCGCCCTGCCGGCGCGCCAGCCAGCCGTCGATGGCATCCGATACGCCGGCGAGGACGAATAAAGCAAAGGCGGCCGAGAAATGCTGGTGCAGCACCAGCCAGATCGCCGCCGGCACGGCGCAAAGCCGCGCGAAGCTGATGATGTTGGGCAGGGTGAGAAAAGCGTTACCCCCAAGCCGCCCCACCCCGGTGTCAGGCATGACTCGATCCGACTGACCTGGCGGCTGGCCCCCCGCTCCTGATACTTGGTCCCTGGTTCCGCATGCCGCCATTCTACCTTATCCAGCCAGTGTTGCGAGTGTGGAGAGAAGGCCCTTGGTGACGTACCGCGACGCCGGCGTGGATATCGAGGCCGGCGACGCCCTGGTCGAAGCGATCAAGCCTGCAGCCTCGGCCACCGGGCGCGCCGGCGTGATGGGCGGCTTGGGCGGCTTCGGCGCGCTGTTCGACCTCAAGGCAGCGGGGTTTACCGATCCCGTGCTGGTATCCTGCACCGATGGCGTGGGTACCAAGTTGATGGTGGCCATAGAGAGCGGGCTGCACGACCGGGTGGGGATCGACCTGGTCGCCATGTGCGTGAACGACTTGGTCGTGCAAGGTGCCGAACCGCTCTTCTTCCTGGACTACTTTGCCAGCGGCAAGCTGGCGGTCGCCGATGCGGCACGAGTGATCGCCGGCATTGCCGAAGGCTGCCGGCTATCCGGCTGCGCGCTCGTGGGCGGCGAGACGGCCGAGATGCCGGGCATGTATGCCGCCGGCCATTACGATCTGGCAGGCTTCGCGGTGGGCGCCGCCGAGCGCGGTGCGTTGCTGCCCGTCACCGTGCAGGCGGGTGACACGCTATTGGGGCTGCCCGCAAGTGGTGTGCACTCGAACGGTTTTTCTCTGGTCAGGCGCATCTGCGGCGTCGCCAGGCTGGGCTGGCAGGACCCGGCACCATGGTCGCCTGGCGAGACCGCGGCCCAGGCGCTGATGGTGCCGACGCGGCTCTACGTAAAGCAAGTGCTGACGGTGCATCGGGCCGGCCTGCTGCGGGCGGCCGCCCATATTACCGGGGGCGGACTGCCCGGCAACTTACCGCGCGTGCTGCCGCCTGGGTTGTGCGCGGTGCTGGACCGGCCCTGGCCGGTGCCGCCAGTCTTCACCTGGCTGGCTCGAGCCGGCAAGGTGGCCCATGACGAACTGCTGCGTGTGTTCAATTGCGGCATCGGCATGGTGCTGGTCGTCAAAGACCCGCAGGAAGCCACGGCACTGCTCGGTGAAATGGGAGAGACTGCCTTCACCATCGGGCACGTGGAGGCGTGCCTGGAGGGCGGCCTTCGGATGGCGATGCCGGACGGCTGGCCCGGGTGAGCGGACCGGTCAAGGTCGGCATTCTCATCAGCGGCCGAGGCAGCAACATGATGGCCCTGCTGCGGGCTGCGGCAGAGCCATCCTATCCCGCCCGTATCGTCCTCGTGATTTCCAACCGGCCGGATGCGGCAGGGCTGCCTGCAGCGCGCGCGCTCGGGGTGGAGACGCTGGTGGTCGACCACCGCCGTTTCCCCGGCGACCGGCAGGCACATGAGCAAGCGGTCGATGAAGCCCTGCGCGCCAGGGGCGTGGAATTGGTCTGCCTGGCGGGCTACATGCGCCTGCTGTCGCCCTGGCTGGTGCGGCAATGGCAAGGACGGATGCTGAATATCCACCCGAGCCTGCTTCCCGCCCTGCCCGGGCTAGACACCCATGCCCGCGCGCTGAACGAGAGGCATTCCCGGCATGGCTGCACGGTTCATCTGGTGACCGAGATCATGGACGCGGGGCCGATCATCGACCAGCGGACCGTTGCCGTGCTGCCGGGGGACGACGCTGAAACATTGGCCGAGCGCGTTTTGGAGCAGGAGCATCTACTCTACCCAAGTGCCCTGCGCAGCTTCATCGCGTCGTGGCGGCCTGTCTTGCCGGGCTGTTGCGCAACGCCGTAGATGACGTCCTGATCCGGAACTTGGAGCATCGACATGGCCGACATTCCGCCGCGCCCACCAGCTTCCCCCTCCACCGCCGAAGGCTTTCTGGCCGACCGGCTGAGCTTTTGGACCCAGGCTACCAAGTTTGCCACCAACGTCGTCATCGGGCTGGCGGTTCTGCTAATACTGATGTGGTGGTTCCTGGTTCGGTAGGGACGCCAGGCTGGGCTGGCCATGTGCAGGCCAGCCCGGAGCCATCACGTCAGGCCAAGTGGGCGTTCAAACATCTCATTGGTGAGCGTTGTCGGCGGCGCCGGTTACGGCATGGCCTGCGCTGCTCACGTCTTGGCCGGCACCGGCCACCGTGTTGCAGGCGCTGAGCATGGTCGCGGCACCCAGCATCAGGGCGACGGTGAAAAACGTGGTAAGCGTGCGGGACATAGTCGGCTCTCCATCAGTACGCTGGGCCACCACCCAGCAACATCAACACAACGTAACGGCCTGCATCAGGTTCTAAAAGGGTTGCGCGCCGACCATGGATTCGGCCGGACAGTGCCCGCAATCCCACAAACTCGAGCCTTGCCGCAAATAGGCGCATCCGGCCGATGAGGCCCAACACGAAGACCACGCCGAACCGCGTGCCCGGCCAAGGAGGGGGAGACGCCGGATTGCTCGTCCCGCTTGCCGCGCCGCCGGCTTGTACACTCGCTAGCTGCCGACTTGGATGTCCACCCGGCGGCTTTCTACCCCGGGATCGTTGTGAGTCTGGCCGCGACCCTGCCGCACGATTCGGGCACTTGGCACGCCGTCGGCCACCAGGGCATCGGCCACCCGCTGAGCGCGTGCGCGGGACAGCGCGACATCGGCCTGCGGGCTGCCGTCGCTGTCGGTCCAGCCCAATACCGTCACCTGCGCGCTTGACGCTGCCTTTGCCGCCGCAGCCGCGCGCGCAACCACACCGATTGCTTCGGTCTCGAGCGTGGCGGAGCGCTCGGTGAAGAACACGCTGTATGGCGGGCTCGTCACCGGTTCGGAGCGCATCATGGCGCAGGATGACAGGGCCAGCAGCGCGAGGCCGGCGACGATGATGCGCATAGGGCGTGGTCTCCTGGTGTCCGTTCGACGCGGGCTTCTTTCGCTGCCTGGCGTGGCGTGCAGCGCCCGCATCACCGGCGCGCCTTGCGTGCGGCGTAACGGGCGTCACGCGCCGCCTGGCGCTCGGCCTTCAGAGCCAGATCGCGGGCTGCCTGCTCGGCCGCACGGGCCGCTTCCTCGGCAGCACGTGCCAAAGCCTCCTGGTCGCGGGCTGCCTGTTCGGCAGCCAAGCGCGCGGCTTCCGCCTCCTTGGCACGGCGCCGCTCCTCGGCCCGCACCGCGCGCGCGGCGGCGACGGCCTGGCGTTCGGCCGCGCGGGCCAGAACCGCCGGATCGTCCGGCGCAGGCTTGGCCTTGAACTTCTCCAGCATCGCCTTCTTGGCGTCGGCCGACGCGCTCTGCCGTTCGTTGAACAAATTTCCCTTGAAGGCCACCATCGTCTATCTGCTGGTCCTGTGCTGTCCGGCGGGCCTGATACCATGTTCCGCGAGGTTGGCACATGCCGCTCCGCGGAAACTCGAGGAAACAGACCGCCGGGTGCCGCGTAGTCCGCCTATGGCACAAGCAGTTATCTTCGACGTGGACGGAACGCTGGTCGACTCGGTCGATCTGCACGCGCAAGCCTGGCAGGACGCGTTTGCCGATTTCAGGCACGACATCGCGTTCCCGGCAATACGCGAACAGATCGGCAAGGGCGGTGACCAGCTGCTGCCGGTGTTCTTAACCGCAGAGGAAATCGATGCAGTCGGGGAGCGACTGGAGAAGCACCGCAGCGAAATACTGCACAGCCGCTACCTCGACCGTATCCGCGCCTTTCCGCAGGTCAGGGCGCTGTTCCAGCACCTGCTCGCCGGAGGCAAGCAGGTCGCACTCGCGTCGTCGGCCAAGGAAGACGAGCTGGAGCATTACAAGCAGGTGGCCCAGATCGCCGATCTGATCCATGTCCAGACCTCGTCGGACGATGCCGAGCGCAGCAAACCGCACCCCGACATTTTCCAGGCCGCGATGAACCGGCTGCCGGGCGTGTCGCCGGGCGACATGCTGGTTGTTGGCGACACGCCCTACGACGCTCAGGCAGCCACGAAAGCGGGACTTAGAACGATCGGACTGCTATGCGGCGGCTTCCCGGAGGCTTCGCTGCGGCAGGCCGGCTGCATCGCGATCTACCGCGACCCGGCCGATCTGCTCGCGAACTACGAGTTATCGCCGATCGCCGCCTAGCTGTCGGTGCTATGGCTATGGAGGTCATTCCTATCTGGACTGACACGATCGGCCCAGGGTCTGTCGTCGGCCGATCTGCCTCAAGACCGAGCCTTGCAACCGCCTGAGGCGACCTTGCTTTCTCCCGCTCGACGACAACGGGCCTAACATCGTTGCAGGAGAAGCGACGGACTGCTCGGCACGTGCAACGGCCCTGGATGGCAACCCGTCCGTCCCGCGCCTGCGAAAGCCGGATCGCCTGCCAATGAAACTTGTGGCCGGAGCCGATCCCTCGCCCTGCAGCATCAGGCCGTCGAGCGATACGGCCACGTCCAGGAAACGTTGCGCGCGTAGTCCAATCCTCAGGTGGTAGGCGTTCTGGCTGAAACGCTGTCGGATGCCTTGCCGGGAGAGCTGCGCGGTCTGCGTGCTTCTGCCCGTTGGACCACGGGGACTGGCTCGGGAAACCGAGTCGCCAAGGCAAATTCCGTACGACGATCCGTGACGCCGCGCTGCGCGGCTAGAACGCCGCGTCCTCCAACTCCATCA
>CAXUHU010000023.1:0-20489 GCA_964250925.1 uncultured Acetobacteraceae bacterium | reverse complement strand
ACGATCCGTGACGCCGCGCTGCGCGGCTAGAACGCCGCGTCCTCCAACTCCATCATGCTCGCCTTGCCGGCCTTGATGCTGCTCCACAGCGCGCCGGTCTGCGGCAGCAGTCGATCGGCAAAGAATTGCGCCGTCGTCAGTTTCGCCCTGTAGAAACCCGCATCGCCGTCGGCCTCCGGCAGCTTGGCTTCCGCCACCTTGGCCGCCTTCGCCCACATGAAACCGAGCGCCACCAGGCCCATCAGCCGCAGGTAGTCGGTGGCGGCCGCACCGGCTTCCTCCGGGTCTTTCAGCGACACCTGGGCCAGGTGCGCGGTGGCTTGCTGCAGGGCGGCGAACGACTTGGCCAGCGGCAGCACCTTCGGGTCGGCCGCGTTCTCCTCGATGAACGCCTGCACCGGGTGGAAGAACTGGCGCAGGAAGCGGCCCATATGCGCGGGCATCTTGCGGCCCACCAGGTCCAGCGCCTGGATACCGTTGGCGCCCTCGTAGATCATGCAAATACGCGCGTCGCGCACCAGCTGCTCCATGCCGTGGTCGCGTATGTAGCCGTGGCCGCCATAGACCTGAAGCGCCATGGAGGACAGCTCGAAGCCGAGGTCGGTGAACAACGCTTTCACCACCGGCGTCATCAGGGCCGTGAAATCCTCGGCTTCCTGGCGGCGCTGCGGGTCGGCCGCCTTGCTCTCCAAGTCGAGCGAAGTCGCCACCCAGCCGGACAGCGCGCGGCAGCCTTCCACGTAGGCGCGCACCGTCATCAGCGTGCGCCGCACGTCCGGATGCACGATGATCGGGTCGGCGGCGCGCTCGGGGTATTTGGCGCCAGACAGCGCGCGACCCTGGATGCGGTCGCGGGCGTAGAAGGCGGCACTCTGGTAGGCGGTCTCGGCCACACCCAGGCCCTGGATGCCAACGGACAGGCGTTCGGCATTCATCATGGTGAACATCGCGCGCATGCCCTTGTTGGCCTCGCCCACCAGCCAGCCTGTCGCGTCATCGAAATACAGCTGCGTGGTGGCCGAGGCCTTCAGGCCCATTTTATGCTCGATGGCGGTGCAGGTGACGCCGTTGCGCGCCCCCGGCCGCCCGTCGTCGTTGGGCACGAATTTCGGCACCAGGAACATGCTGACGCCCTTGATGCCCTTCGGTGCGCCATCCATGCGCGCCAGCACCAGATGCACGATGTTCTCCGTCAGGTCATGCTCGCCGGCGGAAATGAAGATCTTGGCGCCGTTGATCTTGTAGCTGCCGTCGTCCTGCGGCGTCGCCTTCGTGCGCATCATGCCGAGGTCGGTGCCGCAATGCGCCTCCGTCAGGCACATGGTGCCGGACCAGCTGCCGTCGATCATCTTCGGCAAATAGCGGCGCTTCAGCTCCTCGCTGCCGTGGCCTTCCAGCGCCAGCGTGGCGCCGTGCGTCAGGCCGGGGTACAGGCCGAAGGACAGGTTGGCCGAGCACTGCATTTCCTCGACCATCTTGCCCAGCACTTCCGGCAGGCCCTGGCCGCCGTACTCGGTGGGGGAAGACAGCGCGCCCCAGCCGGCCTCGCAGAACTTCTTGTAGGCGTCCACAAACCCTTTTGGCGTGCGCACCACGCCATTCTCCAGCCGGCAACCTTCCTCGTCGCCGCTGGCGTTGATCGGCAGCAGGATGTCGGTGGCGAACTTGCCGGCTTCTTCGAGGATGCTGTCCATCAGCTCCTCCGTCACGTCGGCCTGGCCGATCTCGGCCACGTGGGCGGCGGAGTTGTGCAGCTCGTGCATCACGAAGCGCATGTCGCGGAGCGGGGCCGTGTAGACTTGCATGAATGTCTCCTGACAGGAAGAAAGCGGTTCTTTCTTGAAAAGAAAGAACCAAAGAACTTCTTCTTCTAAGGCTCACGCTGCCGGCGAGTCCGCGACAGCGTCATAAAAGTGTCTTGCTTCTTTTCTTCAGAAAAGAAGGCCTTCGTTCAATTTCGCAACGGCTTGCCTGTTTCCAGCATGTGTTCAATCCGCGCCAAAGTTCCAGAGGTCTTCAGCAGGCGCAAAAACGACTCCCGCTCCAGATCCAGAATCTTGCTTTCCTTCACCGTGTCGATGATGTCGGTGTCGCCGCCGGTCAGCACGCGCGCCAACTCGCCCGAGACCACGCCGTCATGCTTCGTCGCCATGCCGGTCTTCTGGAAGCCAGCCACCGCCTGGTCCAGCACCACCTTGCCCGACGGGCCGGGCAGCACGATCTCGCGCGGCTCCGGCGGCTTGTAATCCACCGCCAATTCCAGCGCGCGCCTCTTGGCGTCGGCCAGCAGGCGGTAGCGGTTCATCGAGACACGGTCCTGCGGGCGCAGCACCAGCATCTCGCGCGCCTCGGCCGCTGATTTCCCGACCTTGGCCGTGCTGATCATCTCGAAAACCTTCATCGGCGCCGGCATCGGACCGCGCGGCAGCTTCGGCTCCGTCGCCCAGCGGCCCAGCATCTCCTTGCAGCCGCCCCAGCCGGGCAACAGGCCCACGCCGCATTCCACCAGCCCGGCATACGTCTCCGCATGCGCCTGCACCGCGTCGCTGTGCAGCAGGAACTCGCAGCCGCCGCCCAGCGCCATGCCGGCCGGCGCGGCCACAACGGGGAAGGGGGCGTATTTCAGCTTCTGCATCATGTCCTGGCCGGTGGCGACCATGCTTTCCACCTGCATCCAAGCCGCGATGTTGGCCGCAAACAGCGCCAGGCCGATGTTGGCGCCGACGGAAAAATTGCCGCCCTCGTTGTAGATGACCAGCGCCTTGTAGTCTTTCTTCACCAGCGCGATCGTCTTGCCGAGCAGCGCCATGATCTGCTCGTCCAGCGCGTTGCTCTTGCTGGTGAACTCGAAGCACAGCACGCCGTCGCCGATGTCCCAGACCGACGCTGACGAATTGCGCAGCACGGGTTTGCCGGCCCGCTTGACGTCTTCCAGCATCAGCACGCCGTCCGGGCGGACGATGTCGTGATACGCGCCGTCCTGCCCGAGCTGCTGACGAACGCCGTTCTCGATCCGGTAGAAAGTGCGCCCGGCCGCGCGCTCCAACATCGGCGCGACGGCAAATTTCTCGGCACGCAGGCGATCGATCAGCCAATCGACGCCTACCATGTCGATCAGCTCGAACGGACCGTGCTTCCAATTGTAGCCGAGCCGCATCGCCTCATCGATGGCCGCGATCTCGTCCGTCGCCTCGGGCACCAGCTTGGCGGCATATGCCATCATGTGGCCCATGACGCGCCAGGCGAAATTCGCCACCTTGCCCTGCCCGGACATCAGCTTTCTCAAGTCGCGGCCGGCGCTGGCCAACTCTGGCAGATCGGCGGCGCGCTCGGCGCGGTACTCGCCGGTGTGCAGGTCCACGGCCTCCTTGGTGCGCTTTCCACCGGACTTGTTCAGCCGGTAAAACCCACCCTTGCCCTTGCGGCCGGTATAGCCCTCGGCAATCATCTTCTGCAGCATCGGCGCTTCGTGGTTGATCGCGTGGAACTCGTCCTCCGGCGGCAGCGCGCCCGCCATGCTGGCGTTGATGTGCGGGCCTAGATCGAGCCCCACGAGGTCCATCAGGCCGAACACGCCGGTCTTGGGTATGCCGAAAGGCCGGCCCATGATGGCGTCGGCCTCCTCCACCGTAAGACCCTGCTCCATCGTCGCCGTCACGGCACCAGTCATCCAGAAGATGCCCAGCCGGTTGGCGATGAAACCTGGAGAATCCTTGCAGGAGACGACGGATTTGCCGAGCGCCACGTCGCAAAAACCGGCCACGCGCGCGGCGAGCGCACGATCGGTGAACGGACCGGTGACCAGCTCCATCAGCCGCATGTAGCGCGGCGGGTTGAAGAAATGGGTGATGGTGAAATCGCGGGCAAAACTCTCCGGCAAGCCCTCGACCAGCTTGGCCAGCGGGATGGTGGATGTGTTGGACGACACTGCCGTCCCCGGCTTACGCACCGCATCCAGCTTGCGGTACAGCGCCTGCTTGACGTCCAGCCGCTCGACGACGACCTCGACGATCCAGTCGCACTCGGCCACCCGCGCCAGATCGTCGTCGATGTTGCCGGTCTCGATCAGCTTGGCGGCAGAACCCGACATGAACGGCGCCGGATCGGTCTTCAGCGCCCGCGCTACCGCGGCCTCGGCAATCGCGTTTCGGTTCGCCCCGTCTTTCGGCACGATGTCGAGCAGCAACACCGGCACGCCGGCGTTGGCGATCTGCGCCGCGATGCCGCAGCCCATCACGCCGCTGCCGATAACCGCAACCTTTTTGAACAGGTCAGCCATCGCTCACACCGCCTCCAGAACGGTGGCGATCCCCTGCCCACCGCCGATGCACTGCGTGGCGATGGCGTACTTGCCACCCTCGCGCTTCAACAGCGAGGCCGCCTTGCCCACGATGCGTGCGCCGGTCGCACCCAGCGGATGACCCAGCGCGATCGCACCACCGTCCAGGTTCACCGTTTCCGGCCGGAAGCCGATCTCCTTCATGCTGGCGATCGCCTGGCTGGAAAATGCCTCGTTCAGCTCGACCACGTCCACGTCGCGCGCCGAAATGCCCGCCCGCTCCAGCGCCTTGCGCGAGGCGCGCACCGGCCCGATGCCCATAATGTCCGGCTCGCAGCCGGAGGTGGCAATGCTCTTGATGCGCGCCAGGATCGGCAGCTTGTGGGCCACCGCGTAGTCCTCCGAACAGACCAGCACGGCGCTGGCACCGTCGGTCAGCGGCGAGGATGTGCCGGCTGTCACCGTACCCTCCTGGTCGAAGGCCAATTTCAGTCCGGCCAGCGCCTCCTTGGTGGTGCCGGCGCGTATGCAGCCGTCCTGCTCCACCACGCCGCCCTTCACGTGGATCGGCACGATCTCGTCGGCGAACTTGCCGGCTGCCTGCGCCGCCGAGGCCTTCCGGTGACTGGCAACTGCAAACTCTTCTTGCTGGTCGCGGGTGATCTGCCACTTGCGGGCCACGTTCTCGGCCGTCTCGCCCATGCCCATGTAGGCGCCAGGGTTCTTCGCGTTCAGCGTTACGTTGAACAGCGGGTTATAGCCGCCCATCGGCACCCGGCTCATGCTCTCAATGCCGGCGGCGATGAACACGTGGCCGGCACCCGCCATGATCTGGCCGGCGGCGATATGCACGCTGCTCATCGAGCTGCCGCAGAAGCGGTTCACCGTCATGCCGCCCACGCTCAGCGGCAGGTCGGCGAGCAGCCCGATCAGGCGCGCCACGTTCATCCCCTGCTCGCCTTCGGGAAACGCCGAGCCCACGACGATGTCCTCGATGTCTTCGGGTGCCACGCCGGTCTTGGCAATCAGGCCGCGGATTACCTCGGCCGCCATGTCGTCGGCGCGCACGCGGGCCAGCGCGCCCTTCTTGGCCAGGGTGAAAGGAGACCGTGCGTAACCCGCGATGACAACACTGACCATTTCGCCACTCCCTTTGTTCGGTTCAGCCGGCCGCTTTCTTGCGCGCCGCCGGCAGTTCGGTGAAGGCTGCCTCAGCCTGGCGCTGTACATCCTCAAGCTCGGCGATCGTCTGTTCCAACGCCTGGAACTGCTCCCGCAACGAGCCGAGCCGCTTGGCGACGCCAAGGCGCAACAGGCGCAGCTGCTCTGCCTGCGTGTGATCCACGTCGTAAAGGTCGAGGTAGTCCTTTATGTTTCGTAACGAAAAGCCAAGACGTTTGCCGCGTAGGATCAGGATCATTCGTGCCCTGTCCCGGCCGGTGTACACCCGGGTGTTGCCGACCCGCTGGGGGCAGATCAGGCTCTTGTCCTCGTAGAAGCGAATCGTGCGGGCCGACACACCCAGTTCGTCCGCCAACTGGGTCACCGTCAGCAACGCGCCGCTGCTTGCGTGTTTCGATGTGTCGGTTAAGGCCAATCGCTGTCCTATACGTCAACCCGGTAACGCCGGTATATAGGTTAGCCGAACGGGTGCAAGGCTGTTCGGGTCCGACGATCCAGCCCGCCGCCGGGTGTCAGCCGGCGCGTGCGGCCTCCTCGGCCACCAGCTCCTTCTTGGACAGCTTGCCGATCATCGTCTTTGGCAGATCGGCCCTGATCTCCACCTCGCGCGGCATCTCGATCTTGGAGACGTAGCCGGACAGGAACGAGCGCAGCTCGTCGGGCGTGCTCACCGCACCTTTCTTCAGCGTCACGAACGCCTTCGGCGCCTGGCCGCGATAGGCGTCCGGCACACCGATCACCACGACCTCCTTGACCGCCGCGTGCTGGTACAGCGCCTCCTCCAGCACGCGCGGATACACGTTATAGCCGCCCGCGATGATAACGTCCTTGATGCGGTCCACCAGGAACAGGTAGCCGTCCTCGTCCACGAAGCCCACGTCGCCGGTGCGCAATGCGCCACCCGCCATCACCTGGGCCGTCTCGTCCGGGCGGCCCCAGTAGCCGCGCATCACCTGCGGGCCGCGTATGCAGATCTCGCCACGCTCGCCCTGCGGCAGCAATCGGTGAGGATCGTCCAGCGCGCGTATTTCGATGGTCGTTCCCGGCACAGGCAGGCCGATCGAGCCGTCCTTGTAGGGTTTGCCGGGCGGGGTGAAGCACACCACCGGCGAAGTCTCCGACAGGCCGTAGCCCTCCATCAGCCAGCAGCCGGTCAGCGCCATGAAGCGCGCCCGAACCTCGGTCGGCAGCGCCGCGCCGCCGGACATGCAAAGCTGTATGGAGCCGAACTCCACCGAACCGCGCCCCGCCGCGTCCACCAGCGCCGAGTAGATCGTGGGCACCGCCGGGAACATCGTGGGCCGGGCACGCGCGATGGTCCCCAGCACCTGGCCCAACTCGAAGCGCGGCAGCAATATCATCAGGCCGGCGGTCTGCACGGAAACGATCATCACGGTGGTCAGCGCGAACACGTGGAACAGCGGCAGCACGCCCATCACCCGGTCGGTGCCGTGCGGACGCGAGCCGAGCGCGTTGGAGATCTGCTGCGCGTTGCAGCTCAGGTTGGCGTGCGTCAGTTCCGCCGCCTTCGGCACGCCCGTGGTGCCGCCGGTATACTGCAGCACCGCAACGTCGCCCGGATCGATCGCGGCCGGCACCGGCCGGCCCGGCGTCCGGCGCAACGAGACTTCGGCGATGGATACGCCGTCATCGACCAGCCTGGCGATCTCGGCGCGCTTGGCGATGCCGAACAGCACACCCTTGGCCCGCGGCAACGCGCCGGCCATCGAGCAGACGACAATGCGGCGCAGACCCGTACGCGCTGCCACAGCCGCCACCTTCGGATAGACCAGCTTCAGGTCGATCGTGACCATGATTTCGGTGCCCGAATCGGCGATCTGGTGGGCCAGCTCGCGCTCTACGTAGAGCGGGTTGTAGTTCACCACGATGCCGCCGCAGCGCAGGATGGCGAAGAAGTAGATCACCGAATAGGGGGTATTGGGCAGGCACAGGCCCACCCGCGTGCCGGGCACCACACCGATCGCCTGCAGGCCGCACGCTGCTCGGTCCACGGCGCTGTCCAGCGCCGCATACGTCCAGCTCCGGCCGAGGAAGTCGATCGCGCGGTGGCCGGGATAGGCGCGGACGGTGGCGTCCAGGAACGCGGGGATAGGTTGCGCCACGACGTCGGGTGGCATGGCGGCGCTCACCTTCCGTGCCGTCAGCCCTGCGCGTTGCGGGTGGCCGAGGGCAGCCTCACCGTCAGGCCGTCGAGCTCGGGCGTCATCACGATCTGGCAACCAAGCCGGCTGGTGGCCTGAAGACCGAACGCCAGGTCGAGCATGTCCTCCTCGTCCTCCGTCGCTTTCGCCAGCCGGCCGTACCAGGACGGATCGACGATCACGTGGCAGGTCGAGCAGGCGAGCGACCCCTCGCAGGCACCCTCGATGTCCACGCCGTGCTTGTGGGCCACTTCCAGCACCGACAGCCCCAACGGCGCATCCACCTCGCGCGCGGCGCCGTCGCGTTCGACAAAAGTCATCTTGGGCATGCTGGGCTAGGCCTCGATCAGGTGTGGCACGTGACGGCACGCATCGCCCAACAGTGCGGCGGCCGCATCGATCTCGGCGGCGGAGGTAAAGCGTCCGATACCCACGCGCAAGCTGCAAGCAACCTCCGCCCGCGTCAGCCCCATCGCGGTCAGCACGTAGCTGGGCGCCAGTTCGGCGGAGGTGCAGGCCGATCCGGTGGACAGGCAGAGCGTGGGGCAGGCTGCGATCACGTCCAAGGCGCGCTGGCCGGGAAAACGCAGGCTCAGGTTGGCTGCGACGTGCGGCGCCTGCGCGTTGTTGCGCCGCAGCCCGGCCACCGCCCCGGCCAGCCGCGCAAACAGCCGGTCCCGCAAGGCCGCAATCCGGTCCGTATCGGCGTCCATCTCGCGGGTCAAAAGCCGCGCTGCCACGCCGAACGCGCCCGCAAGCAGCGCCGGCACCGTGCCCGGCCGCAGCCCGCGCTCCTGCCCGCCGCCGGACAACAACGGCTTCAGCCGCACCCGCGGCCGCCGTCGCACGTACAGCGCGCCGATGCCTTTCGGTCCATACATCTTATGTGCGCTGATCGAGGCCAGATGCAGGCCCATCGCCGATACGTCGACTGGAATGCGGCCGGCAGCCTGGGCCAGGTCGGAATGGACCAGCGCTCCGGCACTGCGCGCCAGCCCGGCGATGGCCGCAAGGTCCTGGATGATGCCGGTCTCGTTGTTCACCGCCATCACGCTGACGAGCAGGGTGGGCGTGCTCAGCACGTCGCGTAGCCGGTCCAGGTCCAGCAAGCCGCTCGGCTCCACCGGAAGCACCACCGGTTCGAACCCCTCGCAGGCCAGGTCGCTCACGCTTTCCAGCACGCATTTATGCTCGGTTGCGACCGTGATGATCCGGCGCGCCCCGGCCATGCCGGCAAACCGGGCCGCGCCCTTGATGGCCAGGTTGTTGGCTTCCGTCGCCCCCGACGTGAAGACGATCTCGCGCGGATCGGCCCCGATCAGCCCCGCCACCTGCTCGCGCGCCAGTTCCACCGCATAGGCGGCCTGGCGCCCTGCAGCGTGCTCCGCGCTGTGCGGGTTGCCGAAGAGCGTCCGGACGTTCTGCGCTATGTAATCCGCAACCGCCGGGTCCACCGGCGTGGTCGCCTGGTTGTCCAGGTAGATCACGCGGCTACCCGCCTGATTGCCGCCTGCTCCGTGATCCGCCGATAGGCGGCGACGAATCCGTCCGCGTCCGCCTCGGTCGCGTTCCAGGGTAGCGATACGCGGATGGCGCATCCTGCCAACTCGTCCAGCCCCATGGCGTCCAGCACGTGGCTGCGCGCCACCTTGCCGGAACTGCACGCAGCACCGGCGGAGACGGCGATGCCGGCCAAGTCGAGCGCGATGACCTGCAGATCGGACCGCAGGCCGGGGTAGGCGAGGCAGGTGGTGTTGGGCAAGCGCTCGGCGGCCCCGCATACGATCGCGCCAAAGCCCCTGGCGCCGCTCTCCGATTCGATGCGGTCGCGCAGCGGTGCCAGGCGGGCCGCACCGCCTGCCGCCTGCAAGGCTGCCGCCATCCCGGCAATCGCGGGCAAAGCCGGCGTGCCGCCACGCCGGCCCCGCTCCTGTCCGCCGCCGGCAAGCATCGCCGGCACCTGGAGGCCTGAGGCGAGCAACAGGGCGCCGGCGCCCTTGGGGCCGCCGAGTTTGTGGCCCGAGATCGCCAGGCTATGGGCACCCAGGCTGTCCAGGGTGAACTCCAGGCGCCCGGCGGCCTGCACCGCATCGACATGCAGCAGCGCGCCGTGAGTACGGCATAACGCCGCAGCCTGCTCCACGGGGTGCAACACGCCCGTCTCGTTATTGGCCAGCATCAGGCACACGAGCGCCGGCCTTGCGTCAGGACCCGGCCGCAGCAGCGAGGCCAGCGCCGCCAGGTCGGCCTGGCCCGACCGGTCGACAGGCAGGATGGCGGCCTGCGGTGCGGCAGCGCGAACGGCATCGTGCTCGGTCGCGCCGACGATCACACGCCGGCCGGCCGACAGGCCGGCAATGGCAAGCGCGTTGGCTTCCGTCCCGCCCGAGGTGAACACCAGCTCGGCCGGCGCCGCGCCGAAGCGGTCGGCCACGGCCGAACGGGCGTCTTCCAGGATGCGCCGGGCCGCACGGCCCGCGCCGTGTATGGAGGACGGGTTACCGGTCAGCGCCATGGCGCTGAGCGCCGCATCGCGGGCTTGCGGCCGGAGCGGCTCGGTCGCGTTGGCGTCGAGATAGACCATTGCCGCAGCATGTGGACCTGTGCGGCAGAAACATGAAGGCCATGTGACGATTTCAGTGTTAACTTGACTGCCAGCCTGCCTATATCTGGTGCTGGCCTTAATCAGGCCGGTGAGTTTCCAGGCAGAGTATGCTTCGGCGCTCCCCATATGTCGTATCGGTATCCGACTGCGAGCGAGGCAATGCACGCACGGATCATGGCTTGGAACTAACGCGCGTCATGCCTCGGCGCGCACCTGGAAGATCGATAAATCTATGCCTGAGGTGATGTTCGCCGGCCCCGATGGGCGCTTGGAGGGTCGCTACCACCATAGCAAGGAAAGTGCGGCGCCGCTGGCGCTGGTCATGCACCCGCATCCCCTGCATGGCGGCACGATGAACAACCGCATCACCTACACGATATACCAAAGCTTTCAGAAGCTTGGTTTCAGCGTGATGCGGTTCAATTTTCGCGGCGTGGGCCGCAGCCAGGGCCGCTACGATGGTGGCATCGGCGAGATCAGCGACGCGGCTGCGGCGCTCGACTGGATGCAGATGGTCAATCCAAGCCATGGCGGGCTGTGGATCGCCGGCTACTCGTTCGGCGCGTTCGTGGGCATGCAGTTGCTGATGCGGCGGCCGGAAGTATCGGGCTGGGTGTCCGTGGCATTGCCGGCCGGTCCGTACGATTTCGGCTTCCTGGCACCCTGCCCCTGCGGCGGGCTGCTGATCCACGGCGACCAGGATGAGCTCGTGCCCGAGCCGGGGGTGCGAAAGCTGGTCGATAAGCTGAACACGCAGAAGAACGTCACCGTCGACTACCGCATCTTTACTGGTGCGGACCACGTCTTTGCCAACCACGCCGAACAGGTCGGCGAAGCGACGGAAGATTACGTCAAGAAGGTGCAAGCGCGCAAAACCATGGCGCTCGCCGCGGACTGACCAGCACCCGCCTTCGTTTCGCGTAAGATGACGTATTTGCGCTGGACAGGGACGGCGGGCTGTTGACACCTGCCCGGCTGTCTGGACACGTGCGCCCACAGCCTCGAAGGGATCCCGCGACGTGACCAGACGCATCGTGCTCGCTAGCGCCGCCCTCCTCATGAGCCTCGGCGCGCAGGCCGCCGAGACATCGGCGCCGGCCGCCGGCGATGGCTGGGGTTTCGACACTGCCGGCATGGACCGGACGGTCAAGCCTGGCGCTAACTTTTACAGCTTCGCCAACGGCAACGCCGTCAAGGCGATCGCCATACCGCCCGACCGGTCGTCGTACGGTGCTTTCATCATGCTGCGCGAACTGTCCGAACAGCGCGTACACGGCATCTTGGATGAGGCGTCCGCCCATGTCGCCGACCAGCCCGGCGACGGGCTGGGCAAGGCCGCAGCACTCTACCGCACGTTCATGGACGAGGCGGCGGCCGAGCAGCACGGTGCGGCGCCGATGAAGCGGGAACTGGCGCAGGTGACGGCCCTGAAGACCGCGGCCGATTTCGCCACCCTGCAGGGCCAGGCGCAAAGCACCTTCCAGGGCTCGCTGTTCGCCATGACGGTGCAGCCGGATGCGAAGAATCCAAACGTCTATGCCATACAGCTTGGCCAATCGGGCCTGGGCATGCCTGATCGCGACTACTACTTGGCCGCGCAATTTGCCGACAAAAAAGCCAAATATAGCGGCTTCGTAACCAAGATGTTGACCATGGCGGGCTGGCCCGATCCAGCCGGCAGCGCCGCCCGTGTAATCGCCTTTGAGCAGAAAATCGCCGAGGCGAGCTGGGCGCGCGCCGACGAGCGCGATCCCGACCGAACCTACAACCCGATGACGCTGGCCGAGCTGCAGCGCAACGCGCCGGGCTTCGACTGGGCCGCGTTCTTCACCGCGGCGCAACTGGGCACGCCGGACCGGGTCATCGTGGCCGAAAACACGGCCGTTCCCAAGATCGCCGCCCTGGTGGGCGCCACCTCGATCGATACGTTGCAAGCCTGGGCCGCCTTCCACCTGGCCAGCAACGCCGCGCCCGTCCTGTCGAAAGACTTCGTAACCACCGCGTTCGAGTTCAACAATCACGAGCTGCAAGGCCAGCCGCAGCAGCGCCCGCGCTGGAAACGCGCCGTCGCTGCGTCGGAGTCGGCGCTGGGCGAGGCGATCGGCGAGGCCTACGTCGCCAAATACTATCCGCCACAAGCGCAAGCCAAGATGGAAGCGTTGACGCACGATTTGCGCGCGGCGTTCCGGGCAAGGCTGGAGCACAACGAGTGGATGGCGCCGCAGACTCGCCAGAAAGCGGTCGAGAAGCTCGACGCGTTCGACTTCCAGATCGGCCGGCCGAAAAAATGGCGGGACTATTCCAGCCTCACTATCACCACCGCCGATCTGTACGGCGACGTGGAACGCGGCAATGCATTCGATTGGGCCTACCAGCGCGGCCATCTCGGCCATCCGGTGGACAAGGACGAATGGGACATGACACCGCAAACGGTGAACGCCTATAACAATCCCGTCTTCAACGAGGTGGTGTTCCCGGCCGCCATCTTGCAGCCGCCGTTCTTCAGCAAGGATGCCGACCCGGCCATCAACTACGGCGCTATCGGCGGCGTTATCGGCCATGAGATGACGCACGGCTTCGACGATCAGGGCCGCAAGTTCGACGCGATGGGCCGACTGCACGATTGGTGGACGGCCGAGGATGCCACGCGCTTCGACGCGCTGGGCAAGCGCTTTGGCGCCGAGTATGCGGCGATGGACATCATGCCCGGCGCCCACATCAACCCGGCGCTGACGATGGGCGAGAACATCGCCGACCTGGGCGGATTGACGCTGGCGCTTGACGCCTATCACGCCTCGCTGCACGGCCAGCCCGCACCCGTGGTCGATGGGATGACCGGCGACCAGCGCGTATTTCTGGGCTGGGCGCAGGTGTGGCGCGAAAAGCAACGTCCCGATGCCGCGCGCCAGCGCCTGGTCGTCGATCCTCACTCGCCGGCGGTGGCCCGGGTAAACGGCCCGGTACAGAACATCGACGGCTGGTACTCGGCGTTCGACGTGCAGCCAGGCCAGGAGCTGTACCGCGCCCCGGCCGATCGCGTGAAGATTTGGTAGGCCGGTGGGCCGAAGCTAACCCTACAGATGAGACGGCGTGTTAGGGTGGGCGAAAGCCCACCGTGGACGTCTAGGCTTCACTGCACGTCAAGGCCCACCAGATCCTTGACATGCCGCGCCGCCTTGCGGTCGCCCGGCACGGCCAGCTCCAATGTCGGCTGTTGTTTGCCGTCGCGTGCCGTCACCACCACAACCTGCTCGCCCTGCAAGGCCGGATCGATCTCACCTATAGAGACTGCAACGGCATAGCCATCGCGCCCGCGTGCCATGACCACGTGCTGCAGATGCGTCTTGCGTCCGGGCAGGTCGGACCAGCCGGCTTGGTCCAGCAATGTCCACAGCAGCACGCCCGTAACGTGCGGCGCGGGCTGGCCGGGCTTGGCCGGCAGGTCGATCGTGATCGCCGGCAGCTTGGCCAGGTCGGTCATCGACAGGCCGGCAGGGTGGACGACCCGTCCGGACAGCGTCAGCGCCGCGGCCGGCTGTGCCTGGCAGGGCAGGCAAGCGGAGACGCCCACAACACATGCCATGCCCGCCAGCCGCAGGCGCACCGTCAGACCGCCACCATAACGTCGGAAGCCTTGATCACGGCGGTTGCCTCGTCACCCACCTTCAGCGCCAGGTCGTCGATCGCCTCGTTGGTGATGGACGAGTGGATGGTGACGCCGTTGCCGATGTCGATGTGGACATGGCCGGTCGTCTGGCCGCGTATCACTTCGGTGATGCGGCCGCGTATCTGGTTGCGGGCACTCAGCTTCATGGCATGGTCCTTTGCAAAGTGCCGAGTTCACCCAGGAGGCGGGCGTGCGCGTTGGTGCCGTGGTCCAGGCAGCGCAGGTCGAATTTCTCGTTCGGGCTGTGCACCTGGTCGTCGTTCAAGCCGAAACCCATCAGCAACGTATCGAGCCCCAGGATACGGCGCAGGCTTTCGACGACGGGTATCGAGCCGCCGCTGCCGATGAGCACGGCCGGGCGGCCATATTCCTCGGCCAGCACGCGCCGGGCCAGATCGACCCAGGCGTTGCCGGACGCAACCTCGAATCCAGGCGCCATGCTGAACGCTTCTATCTCGACATGCAGGCCGGCCGGCGCATGGGTGGCGACGAACGCGCGGAAACTCTCCAGCACGGCGGTCGGGTCCTGGCCGGAGACCAGCCGGAACGACACCTTGGCGCCGGCTTCGGACGCGATCACCGTCTTGGCACCGTGGCCCTGGTAGCCGCCCCAGATGCCGTTGATGTCTGCGGTCGGACGCGCCCACAGCCGGTCCAGCCCGCTGCGGCCGCGCTCGCCGGCGGGCGTGTGCAGGCCGATCTCGCCCAGGAAGGCCGCCTCGTCGAAGCCGAGCCTGGCCCACTCCGCGGTTTGCTCGGCCGACGTCTCGGCTACCCTGTCGTAGAAGCCCGGCAGCTGCACGCGGCCCTGCCCGTCGTGCAACGCGCCCAGCAAACGGGTCAACGCGTTGATTGGGTTCAGCGCCGAGCCGCCGAACAGCCCGGAATGCAGGTCGCGCGACGGGCCGCGCACGCGCAACTCGGTGTACACCATGCCACGCAGGCGCGTGGTAATGGCCGGCGTGTCGATATCCCACATGCCGGTGTCGGAAATCACCGCAACGTCGGCGCGCAACTCGGGCGCGTTGTCGTGCAGGAAGGCTTCCAGGTTCTCGCTGCCCACCTCCTCCTCGCCCTCCAGAACCACGGTGATCCGGGCCGGCGGGCCGCCTGCCACGTCGTGCCAGGCGCGCAGTGCATCCAGCCACATCGCCACCTGGCCCTTGTCATCGACCGCGCCGCGGGCGACCACACGGGGGCCGTGCCGTCCCTGTACCACCACCGGCTCGAATGGCGGGCTGGTCCATAAATCCAACGGCTCGGCCGGTTGCACGTCGTAATGGCCGTAGTACAGTATATGCGGCGCGTTGCCGCCCTCCTTCGATTCGGCCCCGTCGTGATGGGCCAGCACCACGGGATGACCGGCCGTCTCCACAAGGCGCGCGGCAAAACCCATCGCCTCAAGCGCGCGCTGCGCCCACTGAGCCGCCTGCCGGCAATCCGCCGCATGGGCCGGCTGCGCGCTCACGCTTGGAATGCGGAGGAAGTCCATCAGACGCCCATACGCCTGGGCGCGGGTGGCTGCGATGTGGTCCAGAACGCGTTGCGTCGTGGTCAGGCCGTGCGGTGCGTCGTTCATGACCCGCACTATGCCGGTTCGCCAGGCGCTGTGAAGCAGGCTAGTGCTGGCCCTGTTACAACAGTGCGGGAGGCGGCATGGCGAGCGTGGCGGAGAACCTGGCCCAGCATATCGGCGAGGAGTTGGCCGTGTCGGAGTGGCTGGAGGTGGACCAGGTGCGCATCGACGCGTTTGCCGCCTGCACCGGCGACCATCAGTGGATCCATGTCGATCGCGAGCGGGCGGCTGCCGGGCCTTTTGGCAGCACGATCGCCCACGGCTTCCTGACCCTGTCGCTGATACCGGGCCTTACCTCGGGCACGTGGGCCCAAGGACTTGGACTGCACTCAACGCTGAACTACGGCCTGGACCGCGTGCGGTTTCTCACCCCCGTCCGCGCCGGATCGCGCATCCGCAACCGGCTGCGTCTCGTCTCTGCCGAGCCGAAGGGATCCGGGCGCACGCTTCTCGCCTTCGAGAACACCGTCGAAATCGACGGCGAGGATAAACCGGCGCTGATCGCAAGCACACTCGCAATGGCGTTCGGCTGAACGCCATTGGCCTGCTTTTCTCGGGTGAATTTGTTCGTGCCATCGCAGCGTTCTGTTCTTTTCCAAAAAGCACCGCTTGCCTTCGCTTCATCCGTCGAGATCACTGCGGACGAAAGCCGCCATCCGGCTGCAGCACGCTCAACACGCCCGTGCGAATGGCGAACCAGGCGCCGTGCAGCGTCAGCGTGCCGGCCGCCTCGGCCGCTGCAATCCATGGGAAGCTGCGAAGGTTCGCGAGCGAGACCTTCACCAGTTCCAACTCGCAGCACCGCTCCCGCTCCTCCGCGGTGTCGCAGCGCATGGCCAGCCGCCGGGCCGACTCGCCCAGGGACATCCAGCTTCCCACGAAGTCGCTCGCATTGGCCGGGGCACCTCCCAGCAGCGCCTGCACGCCGCCGCATTGCCCATGGCCCAGCACCACCAGATGCGGGATTGCCAGCACGCGCACCCCGAATTCCAGTGCGGCGCTGGTGCCGTGATAGGCCGCATCGGGTGCATAGGGCGGCACCAAATTGGCCACGTTGCGTATGGTGAGCAGCTGGCCCGGCGCCGTGTCGAAGATCACCGCCGGATCGACTCGGCTATCTACGCAGGCGATCACCAACACCTGCGGCCGCTGGCCATAATCGGACAGCGCCTCGAAACTGGCCCGGCGTTCCGGCCAGCTTCGGGTGCGAAAGCGGCGATAGCCGGCGAGCAACTGTTCCATGCCGCCCCTTAACGCGGACAAACCGACCTCGTCGCCGGCCGTTTCTGCTGTAAAGGAGACACCCATGACAGAGACGATCCGATTGGCGCCGCATGACCCGGTGCCCGATTACGGCAACCATGCCTTAGTTCTGCGCCGCATGGGCGAGGACGATCCGGGATCGGTCATCACCGAGGTGGTGTTCTACGGCGCCAACCCCAGCACCACGCCGGTGGGCAACGTCAGCCTGGACGACACGGTCAAGGCTGCATTGGCCGAGGCCGAGCATCGCGGCTTGAAGACCCTCTACGTCGTGGACAGGACAGCCGGGAAACTGGAGCGCGAGGCGCTGCACGATCACGGCGAGCGCAATTTCGCCAGAGACGCGCTGCAAGACTCCGACGCCGAGGAGGGCGAAGCCGGCCCGGACATACGCGACCGTCCGCATGACGCAGGCTACCTGCGGTAGGGTGTCACCGCGCGTGATCGCCGCTGACCCACCACGATCATCCTGCCCAGAACACCGAGTTCAAGCGCGACAACCATGTTTGACAGGGGCTGTTGCGGGCAACCCCGTCAACCCAGCTAGATCGCCGGTACCGGCTCGGAGAGCGGCGGGAAGCTGATGTCCTCACCGCCGGGCCCAGGCATGTCGGTTCCGGGTGGTAACGGCGGCACGGGTGCGGGCATGGGCGGGGTAACGGGTTCTGGAGCCGACTGTGTGTATATCATCCGTTGACCACTGAGCCTCCGTTCGGGTGCAGGACTTGGCCTGTCATGTAGCTCGCGTCAGCCGACGCGAGAAAGATGTAGCTCGGCGCGATCTCGTCGGGCTGGCCGGCCCGTTTCATCGGCACCGCCTCGCCGTGATGGGCCACCTTGTCGGCCGGGTAGCTGGCCGGGATCAGTGGCGTCCACACCGGGCCGGGCGCCACCGCGTTCACCCGTATCTGCCGGCCCACCAGCTGCATCGCCAAGCTGCGGGTGAAAGCCACGATGGCACCCTTGGTGGCCGCATAATCCACCTGCTCCGGCGCACCCTTGTAGGCGGTGACCGAGGTCGTATTGATGATGCAGCTGCCGGCCGCCATGTGGGGCAGCGCCGCGCGGGTCAGCCAAAAATAGCCCAAGATATTGGTGCGGAATGTGTTCTCGACGGTGTGCACGTCGATGTCCTCGAACCGCTCGCACAAGTGCTGTTCGGCCGCGTTGTTCACCAGGATGTCGATGCGGCCGAACTGGGCCACTACCTGGGTCACCAGATGCGGCGCGAAATCGTGGTTGCCGATGTCGCCCGGGATGCTGAGTGCGATCCGGCCTTCGGCCTCGATCAGCCGCACCGTCTCTGCCGCATCCTCGTGCTCGTTCAGCCAAGTGATGGCAACATCGGCGCCCTCCTTTGCGAAGCCGATGGCGACCGCGCGGCCGATGCCCGAATCGCCGCCGCTGATCAGCGCCACGCGTCCCGCCAGCCGGCCGCTGGCGTTGTAGTGAACCATCTCGGCCCGTGGGCGCGGCTCCATCGCCTGCTCGCTGCCGGGCTGCCCGGCCTGCGACTGCGGCGGCAGCCCCTCCTCATCCTCGTCGAGTGTCTCGCTCATGCTGCGGTAAACGGCGCGTCGCGGCTGCGGTTCATCGCCTCGGCCGCCGCGCGCACGGTTTGCCGCCCGTGCGTGCGCTCCAGCCGGCGGATCACGAAATGCGCTTTCGCAAGGTTGCGATAATGATCGAGAAACGCGGCATTCAGCGACGCGCCGGCGACCGCACCCGCAATCGGCACCGCCTGCAGGCTGAACTTCTCTCCCAACACCACGCCGAACCGGCTTCCCGCCTCGGCGATCAACCGCGCCACCGTGCCGCCCTGCATGGCAAAGCGTGCCGCAAAATAATCCGTCTCGCTCTCGCCGGCCTCGCTGCGCAGCGCGAACACCTCCAGGCAGGCGCGGCGTGCCTCCTCGCTTGACAAGTCCTCGCCTTCGATGGCGGCCACCCGGGCGATCTCCCGCATGATTGCCAGCGTGGTGAAGGTCGCGTCTGGCAGGAAGCCTATCAGGCCGATGAAGCCGCTGAACGCGCCCGAGCCGATCACCGCTGCCCGTGCCAGCCGGGTGCGGCTGCGGGGCGAGCGGTCCAGGCCCAAGATCGCCACGTCGTAGGCGCGCGACAGGGCCGCGCGTGCCACGTCGCCCAGCTTCTCCTGCGCCAGCTCCGCCAGGCCAAAACGCTGCAGCCCGAACCGGCTGATCATGTTGACCGTGCCGCCCAGCATGTCGGCCAACCGCACGACGAGCCCACGGCCCCGCTCGATCCGCGCCAGGGCCGCAGCCAGCTCGCGCCGCGCCTCATCGTCCAGCTCCGCTTCGGCTGGCCGTTCGGCCAGCGACATCGTTTCGCTCATCAGACAAGCACCCCCAGGTTCCACAGCCATCCACAGGCCGCGTTAACGCTGCATAGGCCGTTCGGGTGCGCTAGAACGCGGCGATGACGAATTTCGACCTGCCGATGCTGGGCCTGTCCCAGCGCATGCCGCCCTCCAACTTGTCGGCCGAGCAGGCGCTGCTGGGCGCGCTGCTGTCCAACAACCGCGCCTACGACCGGGTCAGCGAGTTCTTGCTGGCCGATCACTTCGCCGACCCGGTGCACGCGCGCATCTACCAGTCCATCTCGCGCCGGATCGAAGCGAGCCAGATCGCTGATCCGGTGACACTTCGCGCCGAGTTCGAGCACACCGGCGTGCTGGAGGAGGTCGGCGGCACGGCGTACCTGGCCCAGTTGCTGACGGCCATGGTCGGCATCATCAACGCCGCCGATTACGGGCGGACGATCTACGATGCCTGGGTGCGGCGACAGCTGATCGACATCGGCGAGACCGTGGTCAACCAGGCTTTCGCGCCCGAGCCCGACCTGGACGGCACCAAGCAGATCGAGCTGGCCGAGCAGTCTCTGTTCGACCTGGCCACCCACGGCACGGCCGACACCAAGTTGATGGTGTTCTCGACCGCCCTGGCCCATGCCATCACCAACGCCGAGCTGGCGTTCAAGCAGGCCGGCCACGTCTCCGGCCTATCGACCGGACTGCGCGACCTGGACAAGAAGACCGGCGGGCTGCATCCGTCCGACCTGCTGATCCTGGCCGGGCGCCCCGGCATGGGCAAGACGGCGCTGGCCACCAAGATCGCGTTCGGCGCGGCGGAAAGCATGCTGGCCAACGCGCGCGCCACTGATCCGGAGGCGATGCCGAAGAACACGGTGGTGATCTTCTCGCTGGAGATGAGCGCCGAGCAGCTCGCCAACCGCCTGCTCAGCGAAGAGTCGCGCGTGTCGAGCGACAAGATACGCCGCGGCGAGATCGGCGAGCGCGACTTCGCCAAGTTTGTCAGCGTGTCGAAGAAGCTGCAGCACCTGCCGCTCTATATCGACGATACGCCGGCGATCACGCTGTCGGCGCTGCGCACCCGTTGCCGCCGCCTGCAGCGCACGCGCGGGCTTGGCCTCGTGGTGATCGACTATCTGCAACTGATGCGGCCGTCAGCCGGCGTGCGCGCGGAAAGCCGGGTGCTGGAAATCAGCATGATCACGCAGGGGCTGAAGGCCTTGGCCAAAGAGCTGAAGCTTCCCGTGATGGCGCTGTCGCAATTGTCGCGCGCAGTCGAATCGCGTGAGGACAAGCGACCGCAACTGTCAGACCTTCGCGAATCCGGTTCGATCGAGCAGGACGCCGATGCGGTCATGTTTATCTATCGCGACGAGTACTACCTGCAGCAGCGCGCGCCCAAGCAGATGGCGTTCGACAACGA
>CAXUHU010000022.1:0-40010 GCA_964250925.1 uncultured Acetobacteraceae bacterium | reverse complement strand
GTCGATCTGACCAAGACCGTTGTCCACGTCCATCGCGCGCCCAGGGACAGCATCTACGTGCGGTTACCACACGTCGCGGGTCCGATACGCTGGAGGTTGGAGGCACTTCCTTGCATCGCCCTCCAGGCGAACGCGCTGTCGCCTGACGCTACGGCGCCTTCTTGCCAAGCCCGGCGGCCGCGCCCACACCGCGCGTCATGCGCGTCGCCCTCGTCCTGGTCGCCGCCGGCTCGGGCAGCCGGTTCGGTGCCGCCATCCCGAAACAGTTCACGGCTATCGCCGGCCGCCCTACCGTCCGCTGGGCGGCCGAGGCGCTCCTGCCGCACACCTCGCTGCTGCAGCCGGTGGGCGATGCGGCGGCCCTCAAGCAGGCGCTGGTCGGGCTCGACCACCTTCCGCCCGTCGCGGGCGGGGCTACACGGCAGGACAGCGTGCGCGCCGGGTTGGAGGCGCTGGTGCCGCATGCGCCGGATGTCGTGCTGGTGCACGACGCGGCCCGGCCGTATGTGCCCTACGGCACGGTGCCCGGGCGGGGGGGCCGCCGGGGGGGGCGCCCGCGGCGGGGCCGCCGGGCGGCGCCCCCCCCGCCGGCGCCATTCCTGCCGTGCCGGTGGCCGACACGTTGAAGCGCGGCGTGGACCACCTGATCGAGGCGACGGTGCCGCGTCAGGGCCTGTATCGCGCACAGACGCCGCAGGCTTTCCATTTTGATACCCTGCTGGCGCTGCATCGCGCGCCGGTCCCCGGCGAGGCCACCGACGATGCCTGGCTGCTGGAGCGGGCAGGCATCCCGGTCGCCCTGGTGCCGGGCCATGAGGAGAATGTGAAGTTGACGTTTGCGAGCGACGCCGCCCGGTTGGAACGCATCCTGGCGCCGACGATGGTACCGCGCGTGGGCACCGGCTTCGACGTACACGTGCTGAAGCCCGGCCGCCCGATGATCCTGTGCGGCGTCACCGTTCCCAGTGACGTGGGCCTGGACGGCCATTCGGACGCCGACGTGGGCATCCATGCCCTGTGCGACGCAATCTACGGTGCCCTGGCAGAGGGCGACATCGGCCGCCACTTCCCGCCCACCGAGGGCGAATGGAAGGATGCCGACAGCGCCCGTTTCCTGCGACACGCGGCCGCGCGGATCGCAGCCCGCGGCGGCGTGCTGGCCAACGCTGACGTGACGCTGATCTGCGAGCGCCCCAAAATCACACCGCACGCGCCGGCGATGATGGCGCGGCTGGCCGATCTGCTGGGCGTCCCGGCGGACCGTGTTTCGGTCAAGGCGACGACCACGGAGCGACTAGGCTTCGCCGGGCGCGGCGAGGGGATCGCGGCGCAGGCGGCGGTGAGCGTGATGATCCCCTGGGATGGTTCGCGAGAGATTAGCGAGCCGGCGTGGCGTGGATGAACCCACGGGAGGTCGGCTCAATCGAGAAGCACGCTGAGCGAGCAGCGCCGGCGGGTTTCGCGATGTTCAGCTTGCCGGCGCTTCGATTTTTCGTTGAGGATGCATATGCTCCTGCGCCAGTGTAACCTAGTTTTATGCTCCGCCTTCTGCCGCTCCTCCTGCTTGCAAGTTGCCTCGCAGCCCCGCCGTCAATCCAGCAAATGGCCTGCCCTACGATCCCCGCCAGCCGCGCCTCCAGCCACCCCGATCCACTGCCCCCGGTCAGCGACGTTACGCTGATCAAGCAACCCGGCCACTGGGACTGGATGGACGGCAATTACCTGTGGGAACAGCCTGTCTGGGTGGCGCCGCCCTGGCGGGGGGCATCGAAGTGGGAGGACGGGTTCTGGACGCCCAACGGCGGCGGCTGCGCGTGGACGCCGGGCCACTTCATCCTTTGACATCGACCGGGCCGGATGCTTACCCGCCCGGCCAGGCGGGCCCGACGGTGACCAGCGGCAACGTGACCGCACTCCGCCTGTTCGACCTGGCCTATGCCGTCGACCTGGTCCAGGCGGAACGCCTCTGGGCCAGTCAGGCCCGCCAGGGAGCACGCTCGCGGCTGACCGGCACGCCGCCAAAGGCGGTCTCCTTCGGCGACCCGCCGCTGGGCCTTGTGCTGCCGCCCATCACGCTGCCGCTGGCCCATGCGAACGGCACTCTCGATGTTGAGGCCTCCGTCCTGGCCCGCCTGTATGCGTTCGGCGTGGTGACACTTGCCGTGCAGGTGCCGGCCGATGGGCTGGACTGGGCTGCCTACACCGCCCGGGTGAACGCGGTCGATGCCGCAATCGGCCCGCAAACCGAGATCGCCTTCTGGCACCGCCTGCTCGACGTCCTGCGCGGCCCGATCGGGCCGGCGCTGACCAGGCCCAACCGGTCCGACCTCGAGGAAGACTATCTGGTCGCCACCGTGCACGCCTTCGACGGGCCGGTGCCGGCCGCCTCGCTCGGCCGCGAGATCGATTTGGTGCCCTTGCTGAGCGGGGAGGCGCGCCCGCTGGCCGCGGGCGCGCGCGCCCACCTGCTCAGCCCCCGCTTCTCCTACTACACCGCCGACTTTGTGATCCACACCTGGGACCGCGCCTTCATCTACGAGCCGACCGGCGACACCGACGTGGCCGACGTGATCGAGATCGCCAACGCGCAGTTCCTGCAGATGCGCTACTACGACGAGCTGCTGGATGCCGAGCTGCCGCGCATGTACGACTTGGTGGAGGAGGCCACCCGCCGCCTCAGCCGCGGTCCGCGCCGTTTCGCCGGCCTGGCGCGCCGCCTGTACACGCTGGTCGCCGAAGTCACCGAGCTGACCGAAAAGGTCGACAACGCCCTGCAGGTGACCGAGGACGTGTACCTCGCGCGCGTGTATGCGGCCGCACTCGACCTGTTCCGCGTGAAGGCGGTCAGCGCCGCGGTCGATCGCAAGCTCGCCATCATACGCGACACCTACGCGGCGCTGTACGATGAGGCGGCCAGCAGCCGGGCCGGGCTGATGGAAGGGGCGATCATTGGGCTGATCATCGTAGAGATCGTGCTGGCCCTGTTCGGCCGGCACTGAAGCGGTTTCGTCGGGGCGAAACGCTCGCGCCTCGTGACCTGCGCTGCCTGCTCAAATTGGGCACCATGTCGTCGCATGATACATCGTGGCGCCGGGCGAGCCCGTGTCCATCCGGCTGGCCTTGCTCATCGCGCCATGGACGGTCCTGGCCGCGCTCATACGTCAGTATGCCGCCCTGGTCCGCCCAACAGGTAGAGGAGCCTTGCTTTCGGCTACGTGCCAGCCGCCATCCTGCCCGGATTGAGTATCCCGCGCGGATCCATCGCGGCCTTCACCCGCTCGCCGATCCTGCGCAGGGCAGGGGACTCGCGCGGCACCACATCCACCGCCGCGCGCATCGGCTCGGGCGCACGGAGCAAGGTCCACACGCCACCGGCCGAAAGCGCGGCCCCGGTAACCGCGCGATGCACCGCTTCGGTCGCAGGTCCCGCCAGGATTGCCAGCCCGCCGCCCCAATCCAGGTAGCCCCGTGCCCCGTGCGCCTCGGCCGCCTTCAACACCGCCGGACCGCGGGAGGGGCGGACGGATATGCGCCAGATCGCGTCGTCATGCTGTGCCGGCAGCACGGTGGCATGGCGGATGGAGGTCCAGACCGCTCGGCTGGCGGCATCGTCCAGCCGGTCTGCAAGGGCGAACGCGGCCAGGTCGGCGGCCAGGCGGTCCAGCCGATAGGTGACGCTGGGCGCGAACTCCTCGATGCGAACGATCGTAGCCGGCCCGCCGCCGCCTTCGGGCAGCCCGTCCGGCAGGTAGGCCGCACCCGACACGCCGTAGGGCGAGCCTAGGGCAGCAGCCAGGGCCGCCACGGCGCGGGGTGCGCCCAGGCCATGCAGCACCAGCGAACCCGTGGCTTCCGGGGCCGGCAGCACCTTGACGGTGATCTCGGTAATCACGCCGAGCGTGCCGTGGCTGCCCGTCAGCAGCTTGCACATGTCGAGCCCGGTCACGTTCTTCAGCACGCGGCCACCTGAGCGGATTACCTGGCCCGTGCCGTCCACCGCGCGCAGGCCCAGCACGTGATCGCGCACCGCGCCCGACGCGATCCGCCGCGGGCCTGACAGGTTGGTGGCGACTATGCCGCCGAACGTCTGGCCACCCACCTCCGGCGCGGCCGGGCGGCCGGTTGACAGCAGCTCGGAATAATCCGGCGGCTCGGCGATCAAATGCTGGCCGTGCTCGGCCAGCGTGCGCTCCACTTCGGCCAGCGTGGTGCCGGCACGCGCGGCGAACACCAACTCCTTCGGCGCGTACAGCGTGACACCCGACAGATGCCGCGTGGTCAGGCTGCGGGCGGCTTGCACCGGCCGCAACATGCCGAGTTTGGTGCCGGCGCCCTGCACCAGTATCGGCTCGCGGTCGTCATGCGCTGCGCGCACGAACGCGGCCAACGCAACCTCATCGGCCGGCGCGAACATCAAGCCGCGGGCTGAAGCGGAAACACCTTTGCCGGGTTGAGCAGCCAGGCCGGGTCGAACGCGCTTTTCAGCCGGCGCTGCTGGTCCAGCTCCTTGGGGGTGAACTGCACCGACATCAGGTCGCGTTTCTCGACCCCCACGCCGTGCTCGCCGGTCAGGCATCCGCCGACCTCCACGCACAGTTTCAGGATGTCGGCGCCCAGCACCTCGGCGCGGGCGAAACTATCGGCGTCGTTGGCGTCGAACATGATCAGCGGGTGCAGGTTGCCGTCGCCGGCGTGGAAGATGTTGCAGACGCTCAGCCGCGCCGCCTCCGTCATCTCGCCGATGCGCCGCAGCGTCTCGGGCAGGCGCGAGGTGGGAATGGTCCCGTCCATGCACAGATAGTCGGGGCTGATGCGGCCCACCGCGCCGAAGGCGCCCTTGCGGCCCTTCCAGATCGCCAGGCTTTCCTCGGCCGATTGCGAGATACGGATGCTGACCGGATCGAACCGGCTGCAGATCGCGCCGAGTTCGCCCAGCAGCCGATCTTGTTCCTCGACGCTGCCCTCAACCTCGATGATCAGCAACGCCTCCGCGTCGAGCGGATAGCCGGCATGGGCGAACGCCTCGCAGGCGTGGATGGCCGGCCTGTCCATGAACTCCAGCGCCACGGGGATAATCCCGCTGGAGATGATCGCGTCCACGCAGGCGCCTGCCACCTCGCTGGATGCGAAGCCGGCCAGCATGGCACGCGCACCCTCCGGCGCGTGCAGGATTCGCACGGTTACCTCGGTCACCATCGCCAGCATGCCTTCGCTGCCGGTCAACAGGCCGAGCCAGTCGTAGCCGGCAGCGTCCAGGTGGGCGCCGCCGATGTCGATGATTTCGCCGTCGATGGTCACGATCGTCAGGCCCAGCAGGTTGTTGGCCGTCACCCCGTATTTCAGGCAGTGCGCGCCGCCCGAGTTCATGTTCACGTTGCCGCCGATCATGCAGGCGAGCTGGCTCGACGGGTCGGGCGCGTAGAAAAAGCCCTCGGATTGCACCGCGCCGGTGATCGCCAGGTTGGTCACCCCGGCCTGCACCGTGGCGCAGCGGTCGGCGTAGTCGATGTCCAGGATGCGGTTCATCCGCATCATGCCCACCACCACGGCGTCGGCCAGCGGCAGCGCGCCGCCGGCGAGCGACGTGCCGGCGCCGCGCGGGATCACCCGCAGGCCGACGCTGCTGCAATAGCGCAAGGTAGCGGCCACCTGCTCGGTGGTCTCGGGCAGCACCACGGCCAGCGGCGCCTGCCGGTAAGCGGACAGCCCGTCCGTCTCGTAGGGCTGCAAGCGCTTCGCCTCAGCGATCACACCGTCGCCGGGCACGATGGCGTGCAGGGCCGACACGATCTCGTCGCGGCGGGCCAGGATGTCGGCTTTTGGCGTCGGGAGTTCGATCATGAGCGCGACTTTGGCGTCCTAATCCGGCAACGCAAGCCGTTTCACCAATTCGGCCACAGTCCGGGCGTGGCTACCTCGACGGAGTGTTCGTCAGGATCGCGAAAATACAGGCTGCTGCCGCCCGCCGGCCAGGTGATGCGGCTTTCGATTGCCACCTCCTGCGCCGCCAGGTGCGCAGCCCAGGCAGCCAGCTCATTGTGCGGGATGGCGAACGCCACATGCAGTGTGCCGCGCCCGTCGTGGGCGGGAATGGTGCCCTGCGGCGTGTGGCTGGGGCTGGCCGAGCCGCCGCGGCGGAACAGCAGCAGCACGCCTGCGCCGGACACGCCCATCGCACACATGCGCTCGTCGCGCAGGAACGCCTCGAACCCTAGAACACGGGCGTAGAACATACGGCTGATGTCGAGGTCGGCCACGTAGAGCGCCGTCTCCAAAATGGCGCCTAGCCGTGGCACCGCCATCCTAGCGCCCCACCAGGGTATAGTTGACCGAACCCGTGGGCTCGTCGCCATCGGTGCAGCACCCATGGTGAAAGCTTACCACGTGGAGCGTAGTGCCCTTCTGCTGCACGCCGATCAGGGCGCCCGAGCCGAAGGTGTCGCTGCTGCCGCTGTCCGAGGTGCCATAGGCGTAGTCCTCTCCCGTCAACCCGGCCCGCGCCAGGCGGTTGGAACGAGGATTGAGCCGCGGTGGGCCGGAATAGAACGTGGCACTGCTGATCGCCCCACCATCGCCGCTGAGCGACCACATCGGCACGCCATGGATCAGATCCATGCCACGATTTTGCAACTGCACGATCGAGCCGTCGGCGGCTGTGTAAGCGCCGGCGGTGAAATGCTGGAAGGTCACCGGCGGCGAGGCGCGCTGCGGCAGTAGGATGGAATGGGCGTCGGGCTGCTGTGTCCCGCTCGGCACTGCCAGCAGCGCCACCTGCCGCCCTGCGGGGCCAGGGGCTGCGCCGGCCAAGGCTCGGCCGGCGCCGTCGGTGGCCAGCGTCACGCGTCCGTCTGGCCCCACATGCAACTCGATGGTCACGTCGCGGTAGATGACCCCGGCGGGCGTGCGGATCGGCAGCCGGGTGATGCTGATCGTGCTGCCGCGGGCCACAACCGTCGCATCCTGCAACCGTGGCTGGGCGGCCGCACGCCCCAGGCCAGCGAGCAGAACAACGAGAGATAGAAGAACGATTCGCATGGCGTGGACGGTGCCATACGGCGCCGCCGAGCGCCACAAGGCGCCGCACGGCTCGGCTGGAGCGCGAACCTCCAGAAGTTCGCAGAGGTTTGCTCGGTTTGTTTGGTCGCAGACCAGTAAGGGTTTGCTCAGGGAAACTTGGCCGCGCCCAGGCGTCATGGCCGGGCAGCTATGGAGCGAAAGCCATGACCAAGATTGCCGATACCGAGACGATGAAGAAGCTGTCCGACATGATCCAGGACATCAAGTTCGCCATGCTGACCAGCGAGGACGGCCCCCATCTGCGTTCGCGGCCCATGGTCGCTGCGCAAAAGAACTTCCAGGGCAGCCTGTTTTTCTACACCCATGCTTCGGCCCACAAGGTCGATGAGGTCGGCGCTCATCAGCGGGTGGGCGTCAGCTACGCCGACCCAGACCATCAGAACTACGTCTCCCTATCCGGCACGGCGCAGGTGATCCGCGACCAGGCCGAGATAAAGGCTCACTGGAGCGAAGCGATGCGGACGTGGTTTCCCAAGGGCACAGACGATCCCGACGTGGCCATCCTAAAGGTGGACGTGGAACAGGCGGAGTACTGGGATGCCCCGAACTCCAAGATGGTTCACCTCTACGGCTACCTGAAAGCCGTGACGACGGGCAGTCCGCCGCACCCGGGCGAAAACGAGAAGGTGCGGATAGCCTAGCGAGCCGAGCCGGCCGACCGGATCACGCTCCGGCCGGCCGGCCGGAGTGAAAACGCCAGATAGAATTCAGAGCGGCCTGGCCAGCGCCTTGCGTCCCATAGCCAACAGCTGCGGCACCGTGGCGGCCGCTATATCGGCATCCTCCTCCACCAGCACGCGCTGGCTGATCTCGTGGTGGTGCTTGGCCAAGTATGCCATCAGGTGGTGCGCCGCGTTGCTCTTCCCGGTACCATGGCCGATGACCACAATCTGCCGCGCCGGCTTCAGCGCCTCGGCGATATGACCGTAGAATGCCGAGTCCTCGTGCGCGCGCTGGCCACGCTCCTCGCCCTGATCTCTATGCTTCAGGTGGTGCAGGAAGCCGTGCGGGTCGTGCGGCCTGATAATCGGCTCTGTGGTGCCGGCCGCATCCTCGGATAAATGGTAGATCTTGGCCTCGTGGTGATCCATCACCACGAGAAGGGTGTCGTGAGCCGCCTGATCCAGAACGTCGGTTTGCGCCACCATCCATCCCCTGTTCCGATGTTTCTGCTGGTTTGCCCCATTACGGGCCTGCCGTCACCCGGGCCGGACCGCTCGCGAATGATGAAGCTTCGATGACAAAGCCCCGGCAGCGCTGTTTGGTGCAACCGGCTCTGTTAAGCGAGCCCGCATTCACCGATCGCGAGCGCCGACCCTTGCCCTACCCTGTCCTGAGCGGCTGTGCAGCCAACCATCGTCTGCGTCCTGCGCTTCTGCACAGCGTCAGTCTGGGTGCTCTGCTGGTTGCTGGTGCTTCTCCACCCCAGGCCCGGGCAGCCTCGCAGTTCCGCTCGCTCAACCAGGCCTTGGCACTGGCGGGGCACGCGGCTCAGGCGGCTATCTCGCCATCCAACGGAGTTCTCGCCAGCCAGCATGCCGCGCTGGGCGCGCAGAACCTGGCCCGCGGCGCCAGCCAGTTCCTAAGCCTCTCGGCTGCCCTGGCCGCGGCGGCCAAGGCCACGCCTTCGGGCAGCTCGCCCATCGTCGTCGATGGCTACGGGCCAGGTACCGGGTTGCAGGCGGCTGCGCGGGCGGCTTCCGGCAATGCCCTGTGGAGCGGGGCGCTGACACCGGACGACCCGTCCAATCTGGGCGGTATTGCCGCCACGCCGTCCGGCGTGAGCGTAACGGTAAAGCAGACGGCTCCCCTAGCCCAGCTGACGTGGAAGACCTTCAACGTCGGCGCCCACACGACGCTGAACTTCGACCAAAGCGCGGGCGGCACGCTCGCCAGCTCCTGGGTGGTGATTAACACCGTGCAGGACTCCCTGGCCAACGGCAGCGAAATTCTTGGCGCCATCCGGGCGCAGGGCAAAGTCTATGTCCTGAACCGCAACGGTATTGCCTTCGGTGCGGGCTCTACGATCAACGTCGGCTCGCTGATCGCGGCCACTGCCGACATTGCAGCCACCCAGTTTTCGACCACGCAGTCCGGCCTGACCAGCTTCAACCTGTATGGCGCGATAACGACTGCCACCAATGCCAAGACCAACGTCACGACGTTCTACCAGCCGAGTTTCGTGAACGGCACCTCCGCCTCGATCACGCTAGCCCCCGGGGCGGCGATCGAGACGTCAGCGCCTACCGACACCAATGGCGGCGGCTACGTGATGCTGCTGGGCGGCAACGTGGCCAATGCCGGGCTAATTGGCACGCCGCAGGGCCAGACGATCCTGGCCGGCGGCACCGATTTTACCCTCCGCCAGGGTTACTCCGGCTCGGTGACCGCCGGCAATACGACCTCGACCACGCTGGGCAGCGAAATCGCTTCAACCAACGTTCGCAGCGCCGGCGTGTTCACCACCGGCAGCGTCGTCAACTCGGGCCTTGTCGCGTCCGATCAGGGCGACATCACCCTGGTCGGCCATGCGCTGACCCAGTCCGGCGTGCTGATGTCCAGCACGACGGTGAACCAGCGCGGCACCATCCATTTGCTGACGCCCAACGACGGCACCGACCCTACCTCGAGCGTGACGCTGGCGCCGGGATCGCTGACCGAGGTGCTGCCGGAGAACGATGGCGCCACCGAGCTGGACAGCGCGCGCCAGGCCAACGTCGCTAACAGCGCGATCCTCAACGCGTCGGCCGGCCGCCAGCCAGGCAACGAGATCGGCCGCGCCGGCACGAGTGGCGCCAGCGGCAACCCGCAGCTCAACAATCACGACATCCTGGCCGACCAATTGGGTGAGAGCCGGGTGGAGATCTCCACCGGCGGCTCCGTCGATGTGGGCGGGGGCGCGCTAGTCCAGGTGCCGGGCGGGCAGGTGGCCATCGGCGGCGGTAGCCAGGTGGTGCTGGAAGCGGGTGCCACGCTGGACGTGTCGGGCACCACCAGCGCCGTGCTGCCGGCCAGCATGAACGACCTGCTGGTGAACGTACAGCCCTTCCAGCTGCGCGACACGCCGGCCGACCGCGTCGGCCCGTTGAAGGGCACCAACGTTTATGTGGACGAGCGCACGCTGGTCGAGGTCGCCAGCGGCGCCTACGCCGGCAACATCTACACGCCCGGCGGCCTGATCGAAGTTGGCGGCTTCATCGGCCAGGTGCCGCACGGCATCGAAGAGCTTACGGCCACGGGCGGCCAAGTCACGCTGCAGGCGGTGCAGCACCAATACGACTACAAGACGAGCTCTACGCTGACCAGCACGTTGGCGGGAACAATCGTCACGCAGCCCGGATCGATCATTAACCTGCAAGGCGGCACAGTCAGCTACGCCGCCGGGCCGGTCGACCAAACCTACGTCGTGGCCGCCGACGGCACCGTCTATGACATCAATGACGCGCCGGCCAACCTCGTCTTCAACGGTCTCTATGGCGGCTTCACCGTTGATCACGCGCGCTGGCAGATCGTCAACGTCTGGAACAACGCGCTCCTCACGCCGGCCGCCACCAACGATCCCGGTTACGCGGTGGGGCGCGACGCGGGCGGGCTGGTCGTCAACGCCGGCGCTGCCGCTCTGCAAGGCGACGTGTACGCCGGCGTGACCGAGGGCCAATACCAGACAGGACCGCGTCCCTCCACCGTTGCCGACCCATACCTGCTGGCGCAGACCGTGGTGCCCCAGGCGGGATCGCTCTCGATCGGCAACACCCTCGCCGGCGTGCTCCAGCCGGTGCCCAGCGCCAGCGACGTGGTGTTTCAATCCACCCAGGGCACCGCCGTGTCCATCATCATACCGCCTGCGGTCTCCGCCGCCCATTCCACCTCTCTGACCGGCACACCGGCGACGGTGGTGCCGGGCACGCTCACCATCGACGCTCCAGCGCTCACCGACGACGGCTTTGCGACCATCTCTCTGAGCACCAGCGGCAGCATCACAGTGGCCGCCCCGATCGCGGTGGCCGACGGGGGCAGCGTCTCGCTCATCGGCGCCAACATCGCCGTGGACTCGACCATCACCGCCCGCAGCGGCACGATCACGCTGACGGACCAGCTCTATCAGGCGCCGGTCGCCTTCAAGACGCAGATCGGGCTCGCAGCAGGCGCCACGCTGGACGCACGCGGCGTCTGGACGAACGCCCAGCTCGACCCCACGCACGTGGCGGGGCTGGGCGACGCGAGCGGCGGGACGGTGTCCGTCATCGGCGCCGGCGGAGTGAACCTGGCTGCAGGCTCAACCATCGACGTCTCCTCCGGCGGCGCGATCCTGGCCGGCGGCCGCGCGCTGGCGGGCACCGGCGGCTCCGTCGACGTAGTGGCCGACGTCATACTGCCATCCGCCTCCGGCGCGCCGACGGGCTCGATCGGCTCGGGCGATCCGGGTGCCGTGCACGAGGATGCGGTCACCATCCAATCGAATTTCATCGGCTACGGCAGCAAGGGCGGCGGCACGCTGAGCCTGACGGCGCCGGTGTTCGAGATTGGCGAGCCGGCGGACGTAGCCCCGCGCAACTTCCTCACGGTCAACCTGGACCCGTCGCTGTTTTCGGCCGGCTTTGCCCGCTACGTGGTGAACGGCACCGCGGCGCTCGACGTGCTGCCCGGCACGCAGGTAACGGTCGCCGAACCGATCTACTTGCCCAGTGCCGGCCTGGCCGTGCCCACCGGTGGCGACCCTTCCACAGCCTACACCGTCGCTCTGCTGCCCCTCTACACGCCCACCCGCGGCACCGACACGCTGACGCAGCGTCCGGGCGCCAGCATCGCCCTGTTGTCCTCAATCGACCCTGATCACACGCTCAATACCAGCGCCGCCGGCGGCCCGCTGACACTGGGTGCGGGCAGTGCCGTCGCCGTCGATCCAGACCAGTCCATCACACTGGCCGCCTTTGGCCAATTGACCGTGTTGGGAACACTGACGGCGCATGGCGGCACCATCGCCGTGGCGAACACGCGTTACGATTCCTACTCGTCGCCCCCTCTCACGGTTGGCTCCCTGGCGGCATCGGAGTTCCTGGCCGGTGTCTCGGTCTGGATCGGCGGTGGCAGCATCCTCGACGTGTCCGGCCAAGCCGAGGTGCAGACTGACCCGAGCGGTTTTCGTTTTGGCCAGGCCGGCGGCGGCGGCACGATCGCGCTCGGCGGCTACGATGTAACGAACACCGCTTTGTCCACCTGGGCGCAGGTCATCGTGCGGCCCGGCGCCACGCTGGATGCCGATGGATCGCAGGCGGAGGTGGACGTGATCCCCGACCTCGTCACCGGCACGCTGCATCCGCAAGCCCATCCTGTCACTCTGGCCGGCGCCGGCGGCGCGATCTCGGCCCGCTCGTTCTCCGGCGTGGCACTGGACGGGACGCTGCTGGCCCATGCGGGGGCGCCCGACGTGGCTGGCGGCTCCCTGTCCGTTCAAATCGACCCCATCAACCTGAATGCCTACAACAACATCCCGGAGGTCGCCTACCAGCCGCGCGAGGTGGAGGTCACGCAGAACACGGTGCCGGTGCAGGCGGCCTCTCTTCTGCCGGGTGCTTTGCCTGCACCATCCACCTACGGACTGGCCCGCCTCTCCCAGCAACTCATCTCCGATGCCGGGTTCAACGACGTAACGCTCGGAGCCGAAGGCGGGGCGGTCGCGTTCGGCGGCAACGTCTCGCTGTCTGCTGCGCGCAGCATCACGCTCAACACCGGCATCGTGGGCGACACCTCACAGAACGACAGCGTGTCGATCGCCGCACCCCACGTCACGCTCGCCGGGTACACCGAAGCGGCCGACGCCGGCTCGGGCGACCTGGCACCGGTGGCGCCTGCATTCGCGAGCTTCTCGACGCTCACCGTGCAGGCGGCACTGATCGACATCGGCAACCTCGTCGATTTCGGCGGCACCGAGAAGGTGAACAAAGGCGCCCTGCTTTTCGCCGGCCCGACCACGCATGGCTTCGGCGCTCCTCAAGGTCCCGTCGAGACGGGAACCTTCAGTTTCGAGCAGGCGAACTTCGACAGCACAGGCGACATACGCTTCGACGGGATCAGCGGCCCGGGCCCGACGACCGGCCAACTCATCAACTTCGGCAACATCGCGCTCACCGCGGCACAACTCTATCCCACCGGCGGGAAGGCGACTCAGGTGGTGGCCGGCTACAACCCTGATTTCTCGACCAGCCAGCCGCTCTCCGTGGGTGGCGTGATCGCGGTCCAAGGCCTGGGCGGCGCGCTGCCCCAGGCGCCGTACTCGGTCGGCGGCACCCTCTCGCTGGTTGCCAGCACCATAACGCAGGCCGGGATCATCCGCGCGCCGGAGGGGGTGATCACGCTGTCGGATGGCGACAGCCCGACTGCTCCCGTCCCAGCCAGCCAGATAAATCTGATGCCCGGCAGCATCACCTCGGTCAGCCTGGCCGGACAGACGATCCCCTATGGCGGCACTGTCGATGGAGTAACCTACCTCGCGCCGAACGGCACGCCGGCCGGGCTGTTCAGCCCGCAAATCCAGCTCAACGCGCAGTCGGTGACGGTGCAGGACGGCGCCACTGTCGATCTGCGCGGCGGCGGATTGCTCACCGGAGCGGGCTTCGTGTTCGGCCGGGGGGGCAGCGCCGACGTGTTGAAGACCCCGCTGCTCGACACCAGTGGTGGCGCCGCTGTCGCCAACGCCGCGGCCCAGGTGGCAGCCATACAGGCGGTAAACACCGGCGACCCGGTCTATGCCATCCTGCCCGGCTACCAATCTGCCTACGCGCCCGCCTTGGGCCCGGGCGATAGCGCCTACACGGCCACTCAGCCTGGCGAGCAGGTCACCATTGGCAGCGGACTCCCGGGCCTGCCCGCCGGCACCTACACGCTGCTGCCCGCCTACTACGCGCTGCTGCCGGGCGGCTACCGTGTGGAGCTGACATCGGGAACCGTGCCGCTCGGCAGCGTGCTGCAGCAAGGCAATTTTACCAGCGCGGCTCCGGTCACCGTCAGCTTTGCAAACACGGGGCTCGCCACCCCTGTGGCCAGCACCGCCCTGCTCACCAGCGGCACTGACGTGCGCCAGCTTTCGCAGTACAACGAGGAAGACTACGCGACGTTCGAGACCGCCTCGGCCACCCAGTTCGGCGCGCCGCGGCCCTTCCTGCCCCAGGACGCCAAGACGCTGTTCCTGAACTACCCCAACATCGCCGGCACCGGACCCGCGCTGAGTTTCGCGCCATCCGCCCTGCTCAAGACGCCGGGCTCGGACGGGTACGGCGCCACGGTAGAGGTCGCCCAAGAGCCCGACGGGAAATACGGTATCGACGTCGCCGGTGTCGGCGACGTGCCTGACAGGAACGCGCTGGTCCTGCAGGCCGGCGTGCTGAGCGGTTTGGACGCACCCCGCCTGGTGATCGGCGGCACCCTGGCTCCCGCCACCGGTTCCCCCTCGGTCATCGACGTCCTGAGCAACGACCGGTATGTCGACGTTCTCCCGCATGCGGTGCTGACGGCGGGCGAGGTGCTGCTGGTCACGAACCAGTCGGGTCAGATCACCGTCGCCCCGGGCGGCACGATCAGCACGATCGGCGCCGGCCCCGCCGCCTACGACGTGTCGAACGGCTTCCTGTTCAACGCCGACGTGTCGAGCAACGGCGCCTATCCTGTGCTGGACCTCAGCAACGGCCGCATCAACTTCCTGCCCAACACCGATGCGTCCGCCAATGCCGGCATCAGCGTGGGCGCCGGCAGCACCCTGCTTGCCGGCGGCAGCCTGGATGTGGTCGCCCCTAACACCACCGTGGTCACCATCGGCGACGCGTCGCTTGGAGCAAAATACGCTTCTATATCGGTGGCGGCCATCAACATCGGCAGCACCGCCTCGCTCGCCGCCCTGTTCGGGCAGCTGCCGGCGGGAATCAGCTTTACGCCGTCGTCGCTGCAGACGCTCCTGGCCGGCGACGCGGCCCTGGGCATACCGGCGGCGACCGAGCTGACGTTGACCGCCACGCAGGAAGTCAACCTCGTGGGCAGCGTGGCGCTGAACTCCGGCGTCACCGACATCGTGCTGAACACGCCGGCGATCTACGGCGTAGGGACGGCCGGCGACACGGCGTCCATCGTGGCACCCGGCTTCACCTGGAACGGCGTCGGCGCGGTCAGCAACGGGGCGATACCGCTCAACATATCCGCGTTGCCGGGCGGCCAGGTCGCGGCGGGCCTGGGCACCACCAGCGGCGCGCTCAACGTCCAGTCCAGCGGGCCGATCGTGCTGGGCTACGGCCCGCAGACCCAGGCCAATGACCAGGTCCAGCTCGACCGCGTGGTCGCTGGCTTCACCAACGTCACACTGCAATCGGCAACCGAGGTCACCGCCAACAACAAGAGTTCGCTGTCGGTCTATGCGACCCAGACGGTCTATGGCCAGCCCGGCACCGGCGGCAAACTTTCGCTGCTGGCGCCCCTGATCACCACGGATGCGGCCGCCGTGCTGAAGCTGACTGCCGGCGGCCAGCTGGTGCTGGGCACGCCGGCGGGGCTGCCCCCTTCGTCCACTGCCGCCATCTCGACGCTGGGCGGCGAGATCGACCTTTCGGCTCCCGGCATTGCGCTGGCCACCGCCATCGCACTCCCCAGCGGGCAGTTCAGCGCCATCGCGCAGGGAAGCATCGGCCTGCAAACCGGCGGCACCATCGACCTGGCCGGCCGCACGGTGCATCTGCTCGATCAGACGGTCTATAGCCCCGGCGGCTCGCTGACGCTGGAAAGCACCGCCGGCAACATCGCGTTCGCGACGGGCAGCGGGGCCGACGTGTCTTCCCCCGGTTCCGCTGCCGGCGCCATATCGCTCAAGGCGTTGGCTGGCGACGTGAACCTCGACGGCAGCCTCGCCGGTTCGGCCATCGCCGGCCAGACCGCCGGCAGCTTCTCGGTCGTCGCCGGAACGCTCTCGGCCACCTCGACGCTGCCGGCCGCCGGCGTGTTCGGCGCCGTCAACCAGGCGCTGGATACCGGCGGCTTCGCCGGCGCCCGCAGCTTCGAAATCGGCCTGCTGGCCAATGGCCAGGGCGCCACCACGCCCGACATTGTCATCGCCAGTGCGGCGGACGGCACGGCGCTGCTGGCGGCGCACACCATTTCCGTCGCCGCCGACCTCGGCAGCATCGACATCGCCGGCCTGATCGACGCGTCCGGCACCGGGCCGGGCAGCATCTCGCTCAGCGCATTGGGCAACGTGACGCTGGAAGCCGGCGCGGTGGTGGACGCACACGCCACTGTTCTGGCCGCCGACAGCACCGGTGCGGCGGTCGATGCTGAGAACCGCGCGCATGTGACGCTGACCACGACAGCCGGCTCGCTGCAGCTCCTGGGCGGCACCGTCGATCTGTCCTCGCTCGATCCCGTGGCCCAGGGCCAGCTCGTGCTGAACGCTCCGCGCGTGGGAACCGGCGACGTGGCCATTACCGCCTCGGCGCCGGTGAGCGTTCTGGGTGCGCAAAGCATCGCGCTATACGGCTGGCGCGCCTATGCCGCCCAGGACGCCGCCGGCACGATCGTGCAGGGCACCGGCCCGGCGCCGATCCCTGCCGGCGCGATCACGCTGGCACAGATCGATGCCGACAATGCCGTGTTCATGAGCGCCGCCGGAACCAACACGGCGCTCGCTGCCCGCCTGACCGGCCTGTCCGGCTACGGCAGCAGCTTCCACGTCCGCCCGGGCGTGGAAATCGACAGCAGCAAGGCGTCAGGCGGCAACCTGACGATTGCCGGCGACCTCGACTTCTCCACCCTGCGCTACAGCGATGTCGGTTACGGCCTCGCCGTGGTGCCCGGGATTGCTGGCTCCGGCGAGCCGGGCGGCATCGTGTTCCGAGCCAGCAACGACCTGATCGTCAATGGCAGCATCTCCGACGGCTTCGTGACGCCCAGCACGGCTAAGGCGGATTACCTGCCGGCCGACGATGGCTGGCTCCTATTCTCCGGACGAACCACGCCGCTCGCCGCCGACCTGGTACTGCCGTCGGGCAGCCTCGGTTTACTTCGCCACCAGGTAACTACGCCGGAAATCGAGCTTGGGGTCGGCACGACCTTCAGTGTCGATCGGGCTGTATCGTTGAACTATCCGATCACCATCAAGAGCGCCAGCGTAGGACCAGGCACCGTCATACCGTTCGAGGCCGGGATCGAGACGGTAACGGCCATCGACGGCACGCCCACGCAAACCCCGGTGATCATTCCGGCCGGCGGTTTCGTCTCGACGGCCGCAATTACGTTTCCGGACGGACGATTCTTCCAGGCGGGAACCTACTTCCCCGGGGGTAGTCTCATACCCATTGGCAGCGCGGCAGCAGCAGGAAGCGTTTTCCCCATCGCCGTGCAGGTGGTGGGCGTCGCGACAAGCGGAAAGTCGAGCCTGCTGGTGATACCGGCTGGCACGCTGCTCTCGACGTTCAGCAGCAAAATCAGGCTGGCAGCGGCCACAGCGCCTTTGCCTGCCGACGCCTTCCTGCCGTCCAGCACTATCCCGTTCTTCGTCGGTACAAACGGAAAGCCCATTCCGAAAGTGGAACTTCGTCCCGCCGTCGACGACTCCGGCGACAAGGTTCAGGGCTACCTCTACGCGCTTTCGGCGATGCTGCCGGCAGGTTCGCAATCGTGGAGCCTCGATCTCGTGGCAGGCGCCAACACGGCCAGTGCGGATCGCAACGCCGTTCTTCCTCGCTCGCAATTGGAGACGGCGGCCGAAGCTGTCCCGAATACGGCCTATCAGGAGCCGGGCAGCCTCATCCTGGACGACCAGCACGAACTCGACTCCAAAGTGGGTGTGGATTCGCTCTACCCAGCCTTCAGCGTGATCCGCACCGGCACGGGCGATCTGAGCTTGCTGGCGGGCGGCGACATCGACCAGAGCTCGCTTTACGGCATCTACACTGCCGGCACGCAAGACCCGTTGCCGGGCGGAGCCGCCGCCAACGCTCCATACGACCTGAAACGCGAACCTATTGCGGCAGGTAGGAACAAGGGGTTCATAGCGCCAGGCAAGAACGGCAACTACGTCAACCGCATCTTCGACCAGGATTACCAGGCCTATTATCCTGCGGGTGGGGGCGACGTGGCCGTGGCGGCCGGTGGCAGCCTCGCCGGTGACTTGTTCGCCGTAGGCCAAGGTTCCGCCAAGTTTCTGCCCAGCGACGCCGTCGGCAATTGGCTGTGGCGCCAAGGCGGCAAACAATTGGGTCAGTCCACGGCCTGGTGGATCAACTTCGGCACGTTCGCCATTCCCTACAGCGCCGGCGATACAAGCCTCGCCGCCAAGGGTCCGCAATTGGTCGGCTTTCAAGGCATAGGAGCGTTGGGCGGGGGCAACGTGACCGTATCCGCAGCGCTCGATGCGGGCCAGATGACCGATAGATCCGCAAGCAGCGGAGGAAACGTTCTGCGGAGCGAAGGGTTGGCGGTAGCGGTCGCCAGCACCGGCCGAGTTGTCAGCACCGACGGCACGCTCTCGACCGTTCTCACCGGAGGCGGCGACCTGACCGTGCGTATCGGCGGAACGCTCAATCCCCTCGATGCCGCAGCGTACGGCTTGGCGGACCAAGGCAATCTTTCGAACGGTTCGGTAAACGGCTCGTTGATCGACGTGCGGGGAAACATAACCGTCATTGCCGGTGGTGTTGGCCGGCTGGACACCTCGTTTCCGACCACCCTTAATCCTGCAGCACCCGATCCCCGCCCGATCGATCCGTACACACCCACCTACTCACCGAACGGCGGCATTACCGTGGTACCCGGTGACGGAACAGTCAGCATCAGCACAATGCGCGACGTGGTCCTCGACGGCGCGGGCGATCCGGGACGGGTGACCGAACAAAGCTTGACCAGGGTCACATCGGCAAAGGCAGGCGGCCTGTCCAATCCAGGTGGCGCGACCGGCTTCTCGTTGTGGACGTCCGGAACCGCGATCAACCTGTTCTCGTCCGGCGGCAACGCAACCCCTGTTTACGCGCCGCTCATCGAAGCGGACGCAACCATTGTAAACGATGCGGCAACGGACGGCCGCATCGTCTATCCATCGCGACTCCGCGTTGTCGCTGCGACGGGCGACATCTCCTATGGCGACCCGACCGGCATGACCACTCTGGGCCTCGAGATTGCGCCGTCGCCGGCCGAGCAGGTCAGTTTCCTCGCCGGAACATCGATCACTGCGAACGGTTTCGCCATCGATCTGTCGGGCGCTGATCCCGCCAGCCTTTCCAACCCGGACAATCCGGCATTCAGCCCCGCCGTCGGAGCCCCAGGCGGAACGGTGCCGACCAGCATCCGTGTCGGAGCGGGCACGACCCAATCTCCTCTGGCCCTGTTTGCCTTGGCGCCCGATACCCCCACGACCAGCTATCTTAATGCTCAGGCATCGGCTGCTCCTGCGCTGTTCTACGCGGCTGCCGGCGACATCATGAACTTCGTAACCGGCGAGACGCTTACCTTTCCTGCTGGCACGGAAACCTTGTCCACCTGGTATCTTGCTGCTAAGCCCGTGCGGATCGTCGCCGCTCGAGACATCGTCGATAGCGGCACCCGGCCCACCGATGTCGTCAGCGCCCTGCAGCAAAATCAGCTGAACGAGGGCGTGGAGTACGGCAGTGGCGATCTGTTCCTCAACACCACACCTCAATCCGTCTCGGTGGTGTCGGCCGGGCGTGACATCCTCAGCGGCTATGTCTACGTCGGCGGGCCCGGTATTCTGGAGGTCGATGCTGGCCGCAATATCAGCCAAATTGGCGATGCAACCGGCACAACCCAATTGCTCGCCTATGGCTCCATCAAAAGCCTGGGCTCTCTGCAGACCGGCGCCCCGATCAGCCTGACCGGCGGCGCCGGCGTCAGCGTGCTTGCAGGATTGGGAAGCGGGCCGGATTACACAGCCTTTGCCGACCTTTATCTGAACGCAGCCAACCAGGCGAACTTGGCGCTGCCGATCACCGATCCATCGAATGCCGGCCGCGTCCAGCAAACCTACGCGACGCAATTGCTGACCTGGTTGCAGGCCAACTACGGCTACACCGGCACCCAAAGCAGCGCACTTGATACGTTCCTGAACACGGCAGTCGTGCCGGCCGCCAGCCAGGACGCTTTCCTGCGCAACATCTTCTACGCCGAATTGCTGGCCAGCGGACAGCAGTTCAACGATCCGACCAGCCGTTTCGACGGCAGCTATGTACGCGGCCAACTGGCGATCAACACGCTGTTGCCGGGCGATAACAGCCAGAGAACTGCCACCACCGGTGCAAGTGCAGGCGTGCCGGAAGGTTATATTGGCGCCATAACGATGGCCAGCGGCACGCTGTATCCTCCAAGCGGCATGGGGGTGATCGCCAACGGGGCCATGCCGATCGTCTACGATGCCGGTGTCGCCACCGAGCACGGCGGCGACGTCAGCGTGCTGGTGCCGGGCGGTGACGTGGTGCTCGGAACTTCGGGCGGCGTGGCGCCCGGGGGCGGGACCGGGCTGATCACCAACGGGTTCGGCAACATCGACGTATTTGCCAAGGACAGCGTCCTGTTAGGGCAGAGCCGCATCTTCACCAACGCGGGCGGCAACATCCAGATCTGGTCGGCCGAGGGCGACATCAACGCCGGCATCGGTGCGCGCACCACCATCGTGTATAGCCCGCCGGTGCTGAGCTACGACAATACCGGCGGGCTGGTGGAAAGCCCGGCCATCCCCACCAGCGGCGCCGGCATCGCTACTCAGCAGCCGCTTCCCACCATTGCCGCCGGCAACATCGACCTGACCGCGCCTCAAGGCACCATCGATGCGGGCGAGGCCGGCGTCCGTTCCTCCGGCAACATCAACCTGGCCGCGCTGCACCTTGCCAACACCGCTGGAATCGTCGCCCAGGGGAAGACGACCGGCGAGGTCACCGCCCCCAGCATCAGCGCCTCGGTCGCTCAGGCCGCCGGCGCCGCAGCCGGTGCCGCCACCAACGCCGCCCAGGAAACGCTGCATCCCCGCAGCAAGGCCGAGGAGGTAGCCTCCGAGATCGACGTCGAGGTGATCAGCATAGGCGCCGGGGGTGGCGACGACCAGAAGCGTAAGCGCAAGCTCAACTAAGACTGCCAGCCCGTCGCTTGCCGCGTCTTAACTTGCCATAAGCTACCTACGGCGCTGATCTGCCGCCGATGCGCCGGACAAATGGTTTCACCCTGATCGAGATACTGGTCGTGCTCGCCATCCTGGGCGTGGCGATGGGGCTGATTATCGGGCGCGGGCCGATGCGCAGCCGCGGGCTGGAAAGCCGGGCGGCGGCGGGTGCGCTGGCGCAGACGCTGCGGGCGGCGCGCGCCCAGGCTATCGACGGCGATCACGACGTGTCGGTGGCGATAGACCCCGGACGCCACGTCTTCGCCATCGACGGCGGCCCCAGCCAGAAGCTCGCAGCCGACCTGTCCGTATCCATCCTGCCCCCCACGGTTCAGGGCCCTGGCCCCGTCCGCCTGATCCGCTTTTCCGCCGACGGCAGCGCCACCGGCGGCAAGATCCTGCTGGGCACCGGCCGCCAGCGTCTGGGCGTCTCGGTCGAATGGCTAACCGGTAAGGTTAGCGTCGCCAATGCTCCCTAGTCAGCCATCAGCTTTGGATCATCAGCCATCAGGTGGAACGTCTGCGACGCCCTTCCTTCCGACTGAAGACCGGCTGAGAGCTGATCCAGGGTTCACCCTGCTTGAAGTGCTGATCGCGTTCGTGATTGCGGCGCTGGCGATGGGTGCGCTGTTCGGCGGCACGGTGGCGGGGCTGGACGCAACCGAGGTTGCTGCGAAATATGACGAGGCGGTGTCGCTGGCCAACTCGCATTTGGCTGGCATCGGCCACGGCACCGCCATCGCCCCACAGGAGACCAGCGGCGCGGATGGCGAGGGCTTCACCTGGCACCTGCGCATACGCGAAGCAGGCTCGCGCCAGTTGCAACTCAGCGACCAGGACCGCGCCAACGACATCAAGCCCAGCCGTGCCGTGCTCTACGACGTGGTAGTGACAGAAAGCTGGAAGGTGGGCCACCACGAACGACAGTTCAGCATAGCCACCAGGCGCTTCGACGTCCGCGCAGCGGAGGGATCGTGACCCGGTCGTGGTTCGTCCGCGGCCGGTCGTCAGCCCGAATACGTTCGTTCTCGCTGAGGACCGGCAATTGGCACCTGGCAACTGACCACGGGTTCACCCTGATCGAAGTGATCGTGGCGCTGGTGGTGCTTGGATTCGTGCTCGCGGGTTTGGGGCAGGCAACGCGATTCGGCATGTCGGCCTGGACGCTGGAGACGAAGCTGGCCGACAACTCGGCTGGGCTCGAGCGCATGGACCGCGTGCTCCGCCGGCTGATCGAGCAGGCCTCGCCCCCAGCCGGCGCCGACGAAAAGCCGCTGGCCGGCGAGGAGCACCGGATGACCCTGATGACGCTGCTGCCCGACCAGCCGCAAACCCGCCCGGTCCGCCACGCCCAGGTGGCCATCGGCGTGGACGACAATCATCGGCTGGTCTTGCGGTGGCGGGTACACGCCAACGCGACCGCACTTCTGCCCCTGCCGCCCACGCAGGAGGTCGTGCTGGCCGAGGGGATCGAGCGGATCGACCTGGCCTACCGTCAACAGACCGCTGATGGCGGCAAATGGCAGAAGAAATGGGCGGAATCGAACCTGCCCTCGATGGTGCAGATACATTTTGTGCTCGCCAACGGACGCCACCGCTGGCCCGACATGGCGGTGCCTACCATGCTGGATTCGAATGGTAGCTTTTGAAAGGAAGAAAAAGCCTTCTTTTCTGAGGAAAGGAAGCGAAAGACTTTTGTTTGTTGTTGCGGATTATGCGTGCGTGAGGTGGTTCAATACTGATTGCGTGTGTCCGCCGGTATAACGGATCAGCGTGTCGCCATGGCTGCCGGCCGTCACGGAAAGCGAGCCCGTCAGCGCCGAGGTCATGGGCAGCGAAAGAGTGCCGCCATCAGTTAGGGCGACCGTCAGCATGTCGCCGGAGAACACGGCGGAGTGGCCGGCGGTGCCGGACAAGTCGATCGTGTCGCCAGCCGCAAACCCGCCGATCGTTCCCAGAAAGGCAGCCGGCTGCAGCCCCAACACGCCGCCCGACCCTGCAAAACGCACCGTCTGCGCATGCCCCACGCCGCCCAGCACCAGCATCGCACCCGGATCCACCAGCAGCGCCCCGGCGCCGGAGACGGTCTGCTCCAGGTTCAGCACGCCGCCATGCGCCTCGATCAGCCCGTCATTGTCGATTTGGCTGGCCACCACGCCCGCACCGGCGATGCGGGCGCCTGCCATGTTCAGCAACGGTACGTCGGGGAACAGCCCGCCCCCAGTCAGCTCGGTCAGCGTGCCGCCGGCCATGCATATGCTGCCCGAGTTGGCGAAGCTTTCGGCCGCCAGGCTGTGGCTGGCAAAATAGTTGTATAGGTTTAGGTCCAGCGCGCTGCCGGTTTCCACCACAATAAGGCCCGCATTGGCGAAGCCGGCCGCGCTGGCCGACACGGTATCGCCACCGGCGATCCCGATCGTGCCGGTGTTGGTGAAGGCGCTCCCGCCCAGCGCGAACTGACCGTGTGTGACGTTGGCCGTCAGCGTGGCATCGCTGACGAACGTGCCGGTCGATGATCCGATGGCCGCGCAGGTACCCGCCTGCTGCACCCGTAGGTGTCGGCCCAGCAGAACGGGCTTGGGATCGTCGGGTGCCGCAACAATGGCCGGCGAACCGTAAGAGGTGCTGGGTCCGCCTATGCTGACGAGCGCGTTGTCGAACGCCTCGGTGCTGTCCCAATCAAGAGCGGCGCCCGATCCCGTCAGCGACAGGCTGCCGAACTGCGTGTTGCCGGCTCCCGTCAGCGTCAGCCCGCCCTTCACGGTCACCGTGGCCAACGGCCGACCGATGGACAGCGTACCCTGATAGCTCAAGCCGTCCAGCGTCGTGGCGGCAACGAACTGAACTGCGCCGCCCGCATCGTATATGCTGCCGCCCACAACCGTTCCGTCGAGCATCAGGGCTGGAATTGCGGTTCCGGCGCCCACGGCAAGTGTGCTGCCAGTGGCCGTCAGCGTGCCGAGAACGCCGAGCGTGCCGCCACGCCCCATCTGCACGGCGCCCAACTCGGCACGGCTGAAACTACCGCCAAGCAGCAGCTCGCCATTCGAGACGGCGAATAGGCCGGTGTTCCCCCAATTGCCGTCAAGGCTCGCCGTCGCGCCGTTGCTGACGTTGAGAACGCCCGTGTTGGTAAAACCCGACGCCACCAGACCGGGCGGCGCACTCGCGGACGGCGGCGTGCCGGACACCGAAATCATACCCGCATTGGTCACCGCTCCCTCAATGGTGAGCTGAGCGCCGTTACTGCTGATCGTTCCTGTGTTCACTACGTTGCTGACGTTCAACGTATCGCCGCCCGACACGGCAATCCGTCCTGCGTTGTCACAACCCGACACTGTGAATGTGCCGCCTCGCACGGCCGCGTTGACGACACCCTGGAAGTCGATCACGCCCGGATACGCCGTGGTGCCGATACCTACGTCCAAGCCCGTCTGCGTGACGACCACGTCAGTGCCGAGCGTTAGCGTGTTGTCGCCGCTCGCCGGCGCCTCGAAGATAAGCTGCTCTTCCTGGAGATCCTGCGGCGAAACGCTGCCCAGGGCGATCCGGACGTTCTCGACGCGCTGGCTGCCGATAAACGTTACGCTCGCGCCAGGGCCGCCGACGTCTATAATGCCAGGTCCGACGCTCGAGGCCCCGTTCAGCGTGATGCCGCCCGCGATGTCCAGCTTGGCGCCGGCGCCAGCAACGTTCAGAGCGCCGTCCAAGGTGACGCCCGAGAGAACGCTGTCGGGCGCGTCGTAGGGATTGCCCACGGCAAGCGGTGCGACACCTACCGAGAAACTGCCGGTGTTGACGATTGTGCCGGCCGTAATCGTGCCGCCTTCCAGCGACAGGTTTGCCGATCCAGTTCCGGAACCGGAACGCAAGACCGCTCCGGTGTTGTCGAGCGTGCCGCTGATCGCCAGCGTACCCGAAGCCACCGGCAGGGTCGCGAGCTGCGCCGTGGTCAGCGCGGTGTCGAGCGACAACGTGCCGCCTGAAACCGCGATGCTGCCGCTATTGACGAAACCGGCCGGGTTGATCGTCTGGATGCGCAGGTAGCTGTCTAGGCCGATCGCGACCAGCCCGGTATTGTCGAACGTGTCACCGTCGAGCAGCAGATTTCCGCCGTTGCTGACGGCCATCGTGCCCTGGTTGAGCATGGCCGTCGCGTCGATGGTCAGCACGCTACCCGTTCCCCCGTCGGTAATGGCTCCCTTGTTTGTCAGAGCGTTCGCGTCGCCCAGGACGGTCTGGCCGGTCGCGTTGACGGAGGCGGTATCGCCAATGGTGAGCGTCGCGCCGGCTTGCTCGAGCGTATCGCTGTCCAACGTCAGTGCGACGTTGTTCAGCGCAGGGTTGATGCCCAGTGCGACCGCGACGTCTGCGCCCAGCACGAGTGCGCCCGCGCCATGGCCGCCCATAGCGCGAAAACCCTCGTTTAGCAGGCTGAGCCGAGCATACATTCCGGGGGTCGCCCCCGTGATGCTGAACGTGCCGTCGAGCGAGACGCCCGACAGCGTATCGACGCCGCCAATCACGATCGTACCCGCGGTGCTGGACAGCGTTCCACCTTGCAGCGCGGCACCGTGCAGCGACAACGTGCCCGCCGCCAACGCGTAAGTCCCGGCAACACTGAGCGTGCCGGCCGAAATGTTCAGCGACGCGGCCCCTTGCACCTGGCTCAAGGCGTGAACCGCAGCATTGCCTTGCAACGTAATCGTGTATGGCACGCCCGCGATGGCCGGTGCCGAGGCAATCACGACGTTGGAGCTGCTGTTGGGCTCGATGTCGCCAGACCACGCGTCGGGGTCGGTCCAGAGCCCGCTTTGGCCCAGTTTCCAGCTTGTCTTCACCATCGGACATCCCCGAATGCACCGGACCGGGTCCAGTAGAATGCACTATTAAATATTTCGGTGTCGACTGGAGCCTGAAGGCTCCTGCCCGGCGTTAACTGTCTATCAAGCTAACTTCATTGCGCGTTCATAGTCTAAAAATTGAGCGGACGCAAGCTTCATCGCTCGAGATGTTGTAAGCCGCTTGTCGTCGCGGCTACGCGCCCGTCGCTTGCGGTGGCACTGGCGTTTGTGCTGGATGGGTCATGGAACCCGACACCGCCCAAAGCCGAATTTTGATCCTGGATTTCGGCAGCCAAGTCACTCAGCTTATTGCCCGGCGTCTGCGCGAAGCCGGCATATACTGCGAAATAATGCCCTACACGGCGACGGTTTCGCGCATTTCTGCCTGGGCGCCGCGCGGCCTGATCCTTTCGGGCGGGCCTGCCAGCGTTGCCGATGCTGAAGCTCCGCTGGCCGATCCGGCGATCTATGCCATGGGCTTGCCGGTGCTGGGCATCTGCTACGGCCAGCAACTTCTGGTTGCGCAGCTGGGTGGCGCCGTGCTGGGCCACGAACATCGCGAGTTCGGTCGCGCCTACGTCGATGTCACAGCCGACTGCGCGCTGTTCCACGGCGTTTGGGCGGTGGGCGCGCGCGAACAGGTGTGGATGAGCCATGGCGACCGGGTAACGGCATTGCCCCCCGGCTTTGCCGCGGTGGCCAGCAGCGAGGGCGCTCCGTTCGCGGTAATCGCCGACGAGGCGCGCCGCCTCTACGGCACGCAGTTCCACGTAGAAGTGGTGCACACGCCGCATGGCGCGGCACTCCTGGCCAACTTCGCCCATCGCGTATGCGGCTGCGCGGGGGATTGGACGATGGCCGCCTTCCGCGACGCTGCCATTGCGCGGATTCGCGCCCAGGTTGGCGGCGGCCGGGTGATCTGCGGACTGTCTGGCGGGGTGGACAGCTCGGTAGCCGCCGTCCTGATCCACGAGGCGGTCGGCGACCAGCTGACCTGCATCTTCGTCGATCACGGGCTGCTGCGCGCGGGCGAGGCCGATCAGGTAGTGGAGACGTTTCGTCACCGATTCCACGTGCCGCTGGTGCACCGCGATGCCCGCACCCTGTTCGTGAACGCGCTGGCCGGCGTGTCCGACCCGGAGACGAAGCGCAAGACGATTGGCCGCCTGTTCGTCGAGGTTTTCGAGGAGGAGGCCGCCCGCATTGGCGGCGCCGATTTTCTTGCCCAGGGCACGCTGTACCCTGATGTGATCGAGAGCGTTTCGGTCACCGGGGGGCCGTCGGTAACCATCAAGTCGCATCACAACGTGGGCGGCTTGCCGGAGCGGATGCGCTTGCAGCTTGTCGAGCCGTTGCGCGAGCTTTTCAAGGATGAGGTGAGGGCGCTTGGCCGCGAGCTGGGCCTGGCGGACACCATCGTCGGCCGCCATCCATTTCCGGGGCCCGGCCTTGCGATACGCATCCCGGGCGAGGTGACGACTGAAAAACTCGATATACTGCGCCGCGCCGATGCGATCTACCTGGAGGAGATACGCTCCGCCGGCCTGTACGATGCGATCTGGCAGGCGTTCGCCGTGCTGCTGCCGGTGCGCACCGTGGGCGTGATGGGCGACTATCGTACCTATGATCAGGTCGTTGCCTTGCGCGCGGTGACCAGCACCGACGGCATGACCGCCGACACGTACCCGTTCGACATGGCCTTCCTCGGCCGGGTCGCCGCACGCATCGTCAACGAGGTGCGGGGCGTCAATCGCGTCGTCTATGACGTGACCAGCAAGCCGCCCGGCACCATCGAGTGGGAATAGGGATGCGGGTCAGCAGCGGGGCTCGCGCCACATGGGAAGCAGGTTCGGGCAACCGTGGGCAGGCGAGAATTTCGGGCCGGATGCACGAAAGCCCACGCTCTCGTAGAAGCTCATGTTGCGGTCCTTCGAGTTCTCCAGATACGCGGGCAGGCCGGCGCGGTCGCACTCTGCCAGCATCGGGGCCAGCAGGCGCCGGCCGATGCCGCGCCCGCGCGCCGGCTCGGTAACGCCGACGGCGAACAGATACATGTGCGGGGTTGTCGGCCGGCGGCGTTTCATGCCGGCATCGACCATCAGCGCCCGCCAGGGATGGCGCACGCCGCCCAGCCGCAGCAACGGCCACCCCGCCGCCAGCGTCGGAAACAGCCCCATGTCTTTCGATTGCCCTTCTGCCAGCCACATCGTGCCGCCCAGCTTGGGGATCAGATGACACGTTCCGCGCGGCAGGTACACCACGTGCGCCAGCCAGGCGAAGGTTGCGCTGATGGCAGCCGTGCTACCCATCGTCCACGACGCAACCGGATCCGTCGCGAAAGCCTGGCCGATCACCTCGCCGAGCTCGGCCCAATGCCCCGGACCTGCCTGCACAATGGCCCCCTCGTTGGTCACTCTTGCACCTTGCGCCTATGTGTCGGCTGATCCGGACAGCCGGTAGGGCCGGCACTGTGCGGGGAACGGCCGGGTTGGACAACGTGCAAATGAGGCGCGGGGCCGTGTTCGGCTCTTTCTGGTTTCGCCTCGCACTTCTCTGCCTGGCAGGGCTGCGGCTGGCCGTTGCCGCGCGCGCGCCGCTTTCTGCAGACGAGACGTACTACTGGGTGTGGTCGCGTGCGCTGACGGATGGTTACCTGGACCACCCGCCGATGGTGGCGCTGTGGATTCGCGTAGGCACGGCCGTGGCCGGCGACACCGCCTTGGGCGTGCGCCTCCTCGGCCCGGTGTCGGGCCTGATCGGGACTCTGCTCCTGATGCGCGCGGCGGAGGATCTGTGTCCTGGACGGCGGGCTGGTGTGGCCGCGGCCGTGCTGCTCAACGCCACGCTGGTGCTGAATGCGGGCAGTGTGGTGATGACGCCGGACACGCCGCTGCTGTTTTTCTGGACCGCCGCGCTGGCTTGCCTGGCGCGCCTGTTGCGCACCGGTCGCGCCACGTGGTGGCTGGGTGCCGGCCTGTGTGGCGGCTTGGCGCTGGACAGCAAGTATAGTGCAGTCCTGCTGGGCGCGGGCGTGGTCGCTTGGCTGGCCCTGGTGCCGCAAGCGCGGCGCTGGCTTGCGAGCTGGCAGCTTTGGGCTGGCGGGATCCTGGCCATGTCGCTGTTTGCGCCCGTGCTGCATTGGAATGCGGCCCATGGCTGGGTGAGTTTCATCAAGCAGGGCGGCCGAGCGGGCGATTGGCAGCCGACCCGCGCGCTTGGCTACCTGGCAGAGTTCGCGCTGGCGCAAACCGGCCTGGCCACGCCCGGTGTCGCCGTGGTGCTGGGGATGGGAATGGTCGGGGCCGCCCGCGGGTTGTGGCGGCAGCAGGTGGCGCCCAGCCTGCTCGCCTGCCTCACCTTGCTTCCGGCGGCGGTTTTTCTGCAGCACGCGCTGGGCGACCGTGTTCAGGCGAACTGGCCGGCGGTGATCTACCCTGGTGCGGCGCTGGCGGCTGGGTGCAACGTTGTCCGGTTCTGGCGGCCGGCCGCCTGGTTTGGCGGGGCCTGCGCCGCCGTGCTCTACATACAGGCCGTCGCTGCTCCGTGGCCGTTGCCGCGGGCGCTGGATTTCACTCTCATCCGCCTCGGCGGTTGGCAGGACCTGGCGGGCCAGGTTTTTGCAGCGCGCCTCAGCGCCAAGGCCGCCTACGTGGCGGCCGACGAGTATGGTTTGGCGTCCGAACTGGCCTGGCGGCTGCACGGCGGCGTGGTCGGTGTGGAGCCGCGCTGGTCTACATTCCAGCTTCCGCCAGCGGCGTTGGCGGGTGCAGTGGGCCTGCTCGTGCGCAGCGCTCGAGAGGGCGGCGCACCCGACCCGCTTCTATGGGCCGATGTAAAGCCGGCAGGCATCGCCGTGCGGGCGCGTCATGGCGTTTTGGCCGAAACCTATTGCTTCTACGTTGTGCGCTGGGCGCCGCAGCCGGGCAGCGGCATCAACCCCGTGCTGCTGCCTGCTGCAACAAGGCCGCAAGAAGCGCGCCACCCGTCCTAAGCCCGCCTTAACCAAACCACGTCATACTGGCTTCGGCCCGCAGCCTTGGTGGTGAGGATGAGCAAGCGCGATTCTAAGATGACGACCATCATACGACGGGAGGAGATAATCGAGGCCGGGCATCATGGCGGTGCCTGGAAGGTGGCGTACGCCGATTTCGTAACAGCGATGATGGCGTTCTTTCTTCTGATGTGGCTGCTGAACGCTACGACGGAGGCGCAACGGCGTGGCCTGGCAGACTATTTCAGTCCCAGCGCCTCGGTCAGTGTCCAGCGTTCCGGAACCGGCCGGCCGCTCGGTGGGCAATCCCCGTTCGAGGACGGGCAGGCGATCTCGGACCGCGGCACGGTCGCCGTGATGAATGCGAACGCGCCCCCCGTCGACCAGGAGGATGACGGGAGCGACACGCTGGCCACCCATGAGGTGCATCAGGAGGCCACGGGCGCCACTCGTCAGGGTCAGGCGCAGGGTCAGGCACAAGGCACCGCCGGCACCGCTTCGGGCCTTGCTGCGGCTCGCGGGGCCGAGCGGGCCGCCGAACAAGCCAGGCGTGAGGAGCAGGCCAATTTTGCCCGGGTTGCGACCGAAATGCAGAAGACGATCGCGTCCGATCCGGACTTGGCCCCGATCGCGCGACAGCTTTCGATCGACCTCACGCCCGAGGGCTTGCGCGTGCAGATCCGTGATGCCGAGGGCACGCCGATGTTTGCCACCGGCTCACCCGAGCCAAACGACCGCGCGCGCGCCGTGCTGCGCCGCCTGGCCCCGATGCTGATGGGACTGCGCGAGCCGGTGGCGATTGCAGGCTACACCGATGCCACGCCCTATGCCGGACCAGGCCGCAGCAACTGGGACCTGTCGGCCGACCGTGCCAACGCTACGCGCCGCATCTTGACGGAGGCGGGCTTGCCCGACGGCCGTTTGCGCGACGTGACTGGCCATGGCGATAGAGATCCGCTGGTGCCCGATGCACCGTTGGCGGCTTCCAACCGGCGGGTCGCGATCATGCTGCTGCGCTCTGCCCCTCCACCCGTGCCTGCCATGGCACCCCCAAGCGGAAAATAGGCGGCCCATGCTGACCCTGGGTGGATTGGGCTTTTTGCTGGCGTGCGTTTTCGGCAGTTTCATCGCCAGCGGCGGCGCAATCGGCCCCCTGATTGCGTCCATGCCGTTCGAGCTGCTGACGATTTTGGGGGCGGCGATCGGCACGTTCATCATGGCCAACTCCATGACAGGCGTGAAGCACACGCTGGCTGGCTTCGGCATGATCCTGAAAGGAGAACGCTACAAGAAGGGCGAATATGTGGAGCTGCTCAGCCTTCTATACTTCTTCACCAAGCTGGCCAGCCAGCGCGGTGCGATGGCGTTGGAGCCGCACATCGAGAAGCCGGCCGAGAGCAATGCGTTCAAGCATTTTCCCAAGATACTGGCCGATCATCACACCTCGGCGCTGATCTGCGATTACCTGCGCATGATCGGCATGAACGCCGACGATCCGCACCAGATCGAGGATCTGATGGCGCGCGAGTTAAAGAAAACACTGCACGAGGAGCTGCATGGCAGCCATGCCATACAAACCATGGCCGACGCCCTCCCGGCTCTTGGAATCGTGGCAGCCGTTCTCGGCGTGATCAAGACGATGGGACACATCAACGAACCCCCGGCGGTGCTGGGCGAGATGATCGGCGGCGCGCTGGTGGGCACCTTCCTTGGCGTGCTGCTCGCCTATGGCATCGCCGCCCCATGCGCCGTGCGTATGAAGGGTATAGTGGAGGGCGACGCGCGCTACAGCGATGTGACACGGGCCGTGCTGGTGGCCCATCTGCACGGCAACGCGCCCCAGGTCAGTGTCGAGACCGGCCGCAAGATGGTGCCAAACGAGTTCATGCCGAGCTTTCAGGAGCTCGAGGAGGCGCTGCAGAAGCTGCAAGTACCCACCTAGTCGGCAGAAGATCCCAGCTGTGGTCCGGCTACACTCGGTGACACGCGATTGATTGACCGCCCGGCAGGCCGAACCCATAACATGTCGGTTGATGTCGAGGAAAAAAGCGCTGGATACGCCGATACCGGTTGGGCTTGCCCAGAAGGCGGCCACCGTCCGCGACGTAGGACGTCAAGTCTCCTCGCTAGACGTGGTGGCTCAAGTCCGGTCGGTCCGGCGGACGCGGACCCTTCGGCGCTTTGCCGTCAGGATCGTAAAATACGTGCTGCCGCTCGGCGCTTTGGCCTTGCTGTCGAGCATCGCCCTGTGGCCGGAGCTGACCCGCAGCGTGGAAAACGGCCGAGTTACCTGGCACCGGCTGACGATGGCTACGGGCGCCGGGCAGATGTTGCACCCGCGCTATCACGGCCTGGACGGCCGCAATCGGCCCTACACCGTATCGGCTGAGACAGCTGAGCGTGATGGCCCGAACCGGATTAATCTCGCCGCGCCCGTTGGCGACGCTACGCTGGAAAACGGCACGTGGCTGCTGCTACGTGCCAAGAAGGGCGTCTACCTCCAGCATAGCAACGAACTTGATCTAGCCGATGCTGTCACCCTGTATCGCCAGGATGGCACTGTTATGACCTCGCAATCGGCCACGATGAACCTCAAGCAGGGTGCGGGCACCAGCAGCGAATACACCCACGCCGAGGGGCCATTTGGCACTCTCGATGCGCAGGGCTTCACGCTCGTTGACAAGGGAACGGTAATCCAGTTCCACGGCCCGGCCAAGCTGGTGTTGAATGGGACACATTAGCTGCGGTGTTGCGTTCGCGGCAGCGCTGGCCTGCGCTGCGGGCCCGACCAGGGCGCAACCGATCGATCTGTCGCATGGCGGCCCGGTTGGCGTGACAGCCGCCGGCGGCATCGACTGGGATCAGATCAACCAGACGGTCACCGCCCACGAGGACGCGCGTGCGACGCGCGGCAACGCGACGGTGACTGCCGACCAGCTAGTGGCCCATTACCGCAAGAAAGCCGGTGCGGCCACGCCGTCGGCGCCCAAGCCGGCCGATCCGCCAGCGTCCGACCCGTTACCCTCGGGTGCCTCGCCAGCCGCCGCCGGCGATACCGGCAACAACGAGATTTACCGCCTCAACGCCGAAGGCCGCGTGCACATCTTTACCCCGACCGATCAGGCCTGGGGTGATCATGCGGTGTACGACATCGACCAGGCGGTGCTCGTGCTGACCGGCCACGGCCTGCGTTTGACCACGCCTCAGGACGTGCTGACCTCGCGCGATGCGATGGAGTATTGGTCGGCCAAGCACATGGCGGTGGCGCGCGGCGATGCATCGGCGACCAGCGCGGACGGCCGCCGCATCAAGGCCGACACGCTGGTCGGCTACACGGCGCCGGTCCAGCCCGCCGCACCCGGTAAGCCGAAGCCTTCGCCCGATCCGTCCAAGTCCGGCGACCCCGCAGCTGGCGGAAAGCTGCAGCGCGTGGAAGCGTACGGCCACGTGCAGGTGCGCACATTGACCGACATTGTAACCGGGGACCGGGGGGTCTACCTGCCCGATACCGGATTGGCGCGCGTCCTGGGTAACGTACACATCACGCGCGGTGAAAACCAGCTAAACGGGGCCGCGGCCATCGTGAACATGAAGACCGGCCTGGCGACCCTGACCCAGGCACCCGGTGGCAGGGTGCAGGGCCTGGTCGTGCCGAACGGCAGCGGCGCCTCGGCTCCTGATGCCACGGGCACGGCGCAAACCGGCGCCAAACCGACAAGGAAAAAGCCATGACTACGGGCGTCGTCCCGGTCTCTGTCCGTCCCGTGTCGCGTGGCGATACGCGCGACGGCCTGCGTGTGCTGCCCGGCAGCGGCGGCTTGGTCGCCACCGGCGTGGGCAAGACCTACCGCAAGCGCCCTGTGGTCAGGAACGTCTCGGTGCAGGTCAGGCGTGGCGAGGCGGTGGGGCTGCTGGGCCCGAACGGCGCCGGGAAGACGACCACGTTTTACATGATCGTAGGGCTGGTGCGGCCCGACACCGGCTCGATCACGCTGGATGGCAGCGACATCACCCTGCAACCGATGTATCGCCGCGCCCGCCTCGGGATCGGCTATCTGCCTCAGGAAGCAAGCGTTTTCAGGGGCCTGAACGTCGAGCAGAACGTCATGGCGGCGCTCGAGGTGGTCGAGCCCGACCCAGACCTGCGGGATCAGGCCTGCGACGAACTGCTGGCGGAGTTCGGCATCGGCCATCTTCGCCGCACGCCCGCTTTGGCCCTGTCCGGCGGCGAGCGCCGCCGCGTGGAGATCGCCCGCGCGCTGGCTACCCGGCCCAGCTACATCCTGCTCGACGAGCCGCTGGCCGGCATCGACCCGATCGCGGTGGGCGAAATCCGCGACCTCGTGCGCCACCTGAAGCACCGCGGCCTAGGCGTGCTGATCACCGACCACAACGTACGCGAGACGCTCGAGATCATCGACCGCGCCTACATCATGCACGACGGCCAGGTGCTGATGGAGGGCGCCCCGCAGGAAGTCGTCGCCCATGCCGATGTCCGCCGCGTCTATCTGGGCGAGCGGTTCTCTCTCTAGGTGACCCAGCCGGCATCGAGGCTGATCGCATGACCGATCCGGCCAGCCGGTGCGGGTTCGTGGCCATCGTGGGCGCTCCCAACGCGGGAAAATCCACGCTGCTGAACCGCATGGCCGGCGCCAAGCTGTCGATCGTCAGCCCGAAAGCGCAGACGACGCGGTTTCGCGTGCTGGGCATCCTGATTCGTGGCCCGGCGCAAATTTTGCTGGTCGATACGCCTGGCATTTTCGCACCGCGTCGCAAGCTGGATCGCGCCATGGTCAACGCGGCCTGGACCGGGTCGGACGACGCCGACCTGACCCTGTTGCTCATTGATTCGCGCGCCGGCATTACTGAACAGGTCGGGGTAATCGCAGCTCGGCTGCGAGGCTCGGGCCGGCGTATTTGGCTGATCCTGAACAAGGTCGATCTGGTGCCGCGCCTCCGCCTGCTGCCGCTGACCGCCGAGCTGGCCGAGCGCGTGCCCGCCGAGCAGACCTTCATGGTGAGTGCCGCCAACGGCGATGGGGTGGCCGATCTGCTGGATGCCATTGCGGCAGCCTTGCCCGAAGGACCGCATCTGTATCCGGACGACGAGATGACCGATCTGCCGGACCGCCTGCTGGCCGCCGAGATCGTGCGCGAGCAGATATTCCTGCAGACCCACGAAGAGGTTCCGTACGGCACCACGGTGGAAACCGAGAGCTTTGCCGAACGGCCGGACGGGTCCGTTCGCATCGACGCGACTATCTACGTGGCCCGCGCCGGCCAGAAGGCGATCCTGATCGGCGAGGGCGGCGCGCGGGTGCGCGACATCGGCGCCAAGGCACGCTCGCATCTGGGCCAATTGCTGGACCGGCCGGTGCACCTGTTTCTCAACGTGAAGGAGCGGTCCGGCTGGGACGAGGAGCGGGCCCGCCTGCGCGCTATCGGGCTCGACGATCCGGATTGAGCGGCGCCCGACGGACACCAAGGCCGGACTGACAACGGGCCTGGCGAGGCCTAGATAACGCTCAGCTTAGACCAGGACCTCGATCGTGAGCGCATCCCTCGCCAGCCGACGCAACCTCGATTTCACTCTCTACCAGTGGCTGGGCGTGGAGGAGCTGCTGGAGCGCCCGGCTTTTGCCGACCACTCGCGCGAGACGTTTGACGCCCTGCTCGACCTCTCCGAGCGGATCGCCGTCGACAAATACCTGCCCACCCTGAAGGAGGGCGACCGGCACGAGCCGTCGCTCGATGCCGACGGCCAGGTGCACGTGTTGCCGGCCATCCGCGAAGCCCTGGTGGCCACAGCCGAGGCCGGGTTGTTCGCCTCGGGCTTCCCGGCCGAGCTGGACGGCATGGCCGTGCCCAGCACGGTGTTCTGGGCGGCGATGGGCTTGCTGAAGGCCGCCAACGTAAGTGCCGCCGGCTTCATGATGCTGACGGTGGCCAACGCACGGCTGATCGCCGCTTTCGGCACGAAAACGCAGGTGGACACGTTCGCCGCACCGCAGATCGCCGGCCGCTGGTTCGGCACCATGTGCCTGTCCGAGCCGCAGGCCGGCTCGTCCCTGGCCGACATCACCACGCGCGCCGAGCCGGACGGGCAGGACGACTACGGCCAGCGATTCCGGTTGCGCGGCAACAAGATGTGGATCTCGGCCGGCGATCACGATGCCGCCGAGAACATCGTGCACCTGGTGCTGGCCAAGGTGCCGGGGCCGGACGGGCGGCCGGTTTCTGGAACCCGCGGCATCTCTCTGTTCATCATGCCGAAATTCCTGCCCAACGCGCCTTCCGGCGTCGGCGAGCGCAACGACGTCGTGGTGGCTGGGCTGAACCACAAGATGGGCTACCGCGGCACGCCCAACTGCCTGCTGAACCTGGGCGAGGGGCGTTTCACCCCGGCCGGCAAACCGGGCGCGGTCGGCTACCTGGTGGGCGAGGTCGGCCAGGGCCTGCCCATCATGTTCCAGATGATGAACGACGCCCGCGTGGGCGTGGGGCTTGGGGCCGCTATGCTGGCTATACGCGGCTACCAGCTGGCGCTGACCTACGCCACGGAGCGCTCGCAAGGCCGGGCGCTGACGGGACGAGCGCGGGTGGAAACGCCCCAGGTGCCGCTAATCACGCATCCGGACGTCAAGCGCATGCTGCTGGCGGCCAAGGCGTATGCCGAGGGCGCGCTGTCGTTGGTGCTCTACGCCGGCCGGCTGATCGACGAGGAGCGGTCGGCGCCCGACGAGGCGGCGCGCGCGCAGGCCGGCGCCCTGCTGTCGTTGCTGACTCCGGTGGCCAAGACCTGGCCCTCCGAATGGGGGCTGGCGGCCAACGACCTGGCCATCCAGGTGCATGGCGGCTACGGCTACACGCGCGATTTCGACGTGGAGCAGTTGTACCGCGACAACCGGCTGAACCCGATCCACGAGGGCACGACGGGCATCCAGGGCCTGGACCTGCTCGGCCGAAAAATCCTGCGCGAACGGGCCGCCAGCCTGCGCCACCTGCAGGGCCTGGTGTCGGCGACGGTCGCGCAGGCCGAGCCGCATCCGGCGCTGGCTGGGCAGGCAGGACAGTTGCAGAGTGCGTGGAACCGGATCGGTGCCACCGTGGACCAGCTGTTGGGGCTGAACGACGACGCGCGTGCGCTGGCCCATGCCACCGCGTTTCTGTCCGCGTTTGGGCACGCGGTCGTCGGCTGGCTGTGGCTCGACCAAGCGGTTCTGTGCACGCAAGCCGGTGACGACGCGTATAGCTTGGGCAAGGTCCGGGCATGCCGTTTCTACTTCGAGACGGAGCTGCCGCGGGTGGGCGTTTGGCTGGACCAGGTCGGTTCGCTGAGCGACGCGGCGTCCGACATGCCGGTGGAGCAGTTCTGAAATGACGGCCTACGCCGTCGTTGTAGCAGGCATCATATCGGCTTTCCTGTGCTGCCGGTCGCCTGCTTGCGCGCGCGATCAGTCCTGCCGGCTGACACGAGAGGATGTGCAGCACAACGCCACGTTGAGTTTCGACGAGTTCGACCAGAAGGGGACCACGCCGGCCACTTGGCGACAACTCGACAACCGCGGCTGCAAGGTCGAAGCGGCACTGGCTGCCGAAGATTTTCTTGTGCATGCCAAGCTCGCCTCGGTGGTTCAGCAACACGACGTGCTGTTCCACATAGCGCAATCGCTGGCCCAGGCCGGCCGGAACGATCAGGCTGCCATGCTGGTAGCTGCATCGAAAGACCCGACCCAGGCTGCGGAAGCAAACTTCGATTGGAACACCTACCTGGACGGCACCTGGGCGTTCCTGACCCGCAATCAGCCTGAGCTGGCTTCCGCCCGTGCACGGCTCGCCGCGGAGGGCGGTCGTGGCAATGCCATCAACGCCCTGGCGCTTGCCGGCTTGCTGCGATGCTTCGATCAACCCTACGCCGTTGCCTATTCTGCCGCTTGCCGGGCCACTCGCTAGCGACGACACGTGGAATGGTTCGCTCCCGGCATCGTCCTCGCCGCTACCCCTTACGGCGAGGGAGATGCGTTGGCGACCGTGTTTACAGAAGAGCACGGCACGTTCCGCGGTTTGGCGCGCGGCGGGATGTCACGGGCCCGGGCCGGCACGTGGCAGGCCGGTAACTTGGTCGAAGCGCGCTGGGTGGCGCGGCTGGCCGACCAACTCGGCAGCTACACCGCCGAGCTGGTGCATCCGGCCGCCGCCCTGGCCATGGCAGACCCGCTCACCCTGGCGGTGTTGTTGGCCGCCTGCGCGGTCGCCGAGGGCGCGTTGCCAGAGCGCGAACCGCATCCACGCGTCTTCCGCGGATTGCTCCATCTGATCGCGCATTTGGACGATGGTGCGGCTGGCGTGGCGGCGTTGGTCCAGTGGGAAGTGAGCGTGCTGTCCGAGCTCGGTTACGGACTCGACCTGTCGGCGTGCGCCGTGACGGGCGCGGCCGATCATCTGGCCTATGTATCTCCCAAATCGGGTCGTGCCGTCGGCGAAGAGGCAGCGAAGGAATGGCGCGATCGTCTGTTTCGCCTGCCGCCTTTCCTGATTGGCCCAACCCAGCCCGATCTGCACCACCTGCGCGACGGTCTGCGGCTGACCGGCCACTTCTTGGCAAAGAGCGTGTTCGCCGCGCATCACAGCGCCGTACCCGCTGCACGAGTTATGCTGTACGACCGCGTAACCGCGCTGGCTGAACCCGCGCCCTGCTGAGGGTTGCGCAAATGTTTGCACACAGTTGCGGATGCGGCTCGAAATGCGTTACAGTTTCGCGTGTTCAGGGGCCGAGATGATTCCCGCACTCAACCTTTCGATGGTGCCGGCCGCTTCCAGTGCGTCGTCTCCCGCACCCCAGTTGCCTCCGAGCTTCGATGATACGCCTCCTTCCGCCTGACCGGCTTTGCGCGACGTCCGATGCTTATCCATCAGCATAGGCGCATCCGGTTGACCTTAGCCGCGATGACAGGCTCGCCAAAACGAGACGCGAGAGCACAAAATTGTCGGCGGCCGAAGCTATCCTGTACTGGCAGAATGGTGCCATTCTGCGGCCCGACCACAGCCGTGCATCCAGGAGTATGCTGCCATGAACACGTCCAAGCCCGGCCGAGCCGCATCCCGGTTCGGCTCGCTGCCTTCCACCCTGTTGGCCGTGCTGGCGGCACTGGTCGTGCGCTCGACGGCGGTGCAGGCGTTCAGCATCCCGACCGGCTCGGCCACACCTACGCTGTTGACCGGCGACACCGTGCTCGTCTCGAAGTTCGCTTACGGATACAGCCGGTTTTCATTGCCGTGGGCGCCGGCGTTCCTGCATGGCCGCCTGTTCGGGCGCAACCCGCAACGCGGCGACTATGTGGTGTTCGCAAATCCCAAGGATGACGTGGTCACCATCAAGCGTGTCGTCGGCCTGCCTGGTGACCGTGTTCAGGTTATTGGCGGCATACTCAGCGTCAACGGGCAAGCGTCGCGTCGTGTGCCGGATGGCGTGTATGTCGAACGCGATTGGGATGAAGCCAACCAGCAGATTGTCGAGACCCCGCGCTACCGCTACCGCGAGACGATGCCGAACGGTGTGACGCACCGGGTGCTGGGCAGCCCCGTCGGCACGGCCGAGGATTCCGGCCCGGCCGATACGACACCGGTCTATGTCGTTCCGCCCGGATGTTTCTTCGGCATGGGTGACAGCCGCGACAATTCCGAGGACAGTCGCTTTCTCGATCAGCTCGGCTACATTCCGGTTGAAAATCTGATCGGGCGTGCGGAGTTCCGGCTGATTTCGATGCAGCCTGGCGCGCATCTCTGGCAGGTTTGGCGGTGGCCGACCACAATGCGACTTGGCCGTTTTTTTGGCGTCATTCACTAGAGCAATCTCACGCAGACTGGAACAGTCGAAGTGAGTAAATTGCTCGTTCGAACATGTAATTAGAGCGCGCTGGCCGTTTACGGTCAGCCTGAACGCGCTCTAACGTTGCAG
>CAXUHU010000021.1:21526-40286 GCA_964250925.1 uncultured Acetobacteraceae bacterium | reverse complement strand
TGCACCGTCTCGGCGATGTTGGTCGCGTGGTCGCCGATGCGCTCGAGGTTCTTGGCGATGAACAGCAGGTGCGTGCAGGGCGTGATCTGGCGCGGGTCTTCCATCATGTAGGTGACCAGCTCGCGGAAGATGGCGGTGTAGATGTCGTCGACCGCCTGGTCGGAGCGCCAGACCTGCACCGCCTTGTCGGCATCCTCGTCGCCCACCGCATCGACGGTCAGCTTGAGGCTTTCCTGCACCAGCCGCGCCATGTGGGCCAGGCCGCTCAGCTTGAACGGCATGTTGAACTGGCTGAGCACGATGCTGCGCTTGGCCACGTTGGCCGCGTAGTCGCCGATACGCTCGAAATCGCTGGTCATCTTCAGCGCGGCCACGATCTGGCGCAGGTCTTGGGCCACCGGCTGGCGCAGAGCCAGCAGGCGGATGACGAAACTTTCCACCTCGCGCTCGAGCGCATCGACGGCCGGGTCCTGCTCCACCGTGCGGGCCGCCGCCTCCGTATCCTGTTCCACGACGGCCACCGTAGCGGTGGCGAGCTGGGCTTCGACCAGGCCGCCCATCTCCACCAGCAGGTCGCGCAGGCGCTTCAGCTCCTGCTCGTAACTCTTGACGATGTGTCGCGCTGGCTCGGCCATGACGGCGTATTCCTCGTTCAGCCGAAGCGGCCGGTGACGTATTCCTGGGTCCGCTTTTGCTTCGGCGACGTGAATATCTGTCCGGCTTGACCCACCTCCACCAGCTCGCCCAAGTAGAAGAACGCCACCTGGTCGGCGCAGCGCGCCGCCTGCTGCATGTTGTGGGTGACGATGGCGATGGTGAAATCGCGCTTCAGCTCGTCGATCAGCTCCTCGATCTTCAGCGTGCTGATCGGGTCGAGCGCGCTCGTCGGCTCGTCGAGCAGGATGATCTCGGGCCGGGTCGCTATGGTGCGCGCGATGCACAGCCGCTGCTGCTGCCCGCCCGACAGGCCGGCGGCCGGCGTCTGCAGCCGGTCGCGCACCTCGCCCCACAGCGCAGCCCGCGTCAGCGACCACTCCACGCGCGCATCCATCGCCGCGCGGTTCAGCCGCTCGTGCAGCTTCACCCCGAAGGCGATGTTGTCGTAGATGCTCATCGGAAACGGGGTGGGCTTCTGGAACACCATGCCGACCCGGCTGCGCAACAGGTTCAGGTCGGTCGCGGGCGAGAGGATGTTCATTCCGTCCATCAGCACCTCGCCCGCCGCTCGCTGGCCGGGGTAGAGGTCGTACATGCGGTTCAGCACGCGCAGCAGGGTGGATTTGCCGCAGCCCGAGGGACCGATCATGCCGGTCACCTGGCGGTCTGGCAGGTCGAGATCGATCGCCTTGAGCGCGCGGTTGGCACCGTAGAAGAAATCGAGCCCGCGTATCGACAGCTTGACCGGACCAGCCACCGCCGCCACGGACGGAGGTGCCGGCCGGGCGGACGCGCTGCTGGTGTTTATGGCCTGCTCCACGATCAGCGGTCCTTCGGTCATGTCAGCGGCGGCGCACGAACAGACGGGCGGCGATGTTGATCGCCAGCACGCCCAACGTGATCAGCAGCGCGCCGGTCCAGGCGAGCTGCACCCAGTCGTCGAACGCCGAGGCGGCATATTGGTAGATGGTGACCGGCAGGCTGGACATGGCCGAACCCAGCCCGGAAAAGTTGGAGTTGCCGAGCGAGGTGAACAGCAGCGGCGCCGTCTCGCCGGCCACGCGCGCCACCGCCAGCAATACGCCGGTCAGCAGGCCGTCCAACGCGGCGCGATAGCAGATGAACACGATCGTCTTCCAGCGCGGTGCGCCGAGTGCGATCGAGGCTTCGCGCAGGCTGACCGGTATCAGCCGTAGCATGTCCTCGGTCGTGCGCACTACGATGGGGATCACCAGGATGGCCAGCGCGGCCGCGCCTGCCCAGCCGGAAAAGCCGCCCAGCGGGGCTACGATGATCTGGTAGATGAACAGGCCGATCAGGATGGACGGCGCCGAGAGCAGGATGTCGGAGACGAAACGCACCGCGTTGCCCAGCGCCGTGGCGGCGGCATACTCGGCCAGGTAGGTACCCACCATCAACCCGATCGGGGTTCCCACCAGCGTGCCGATGCCGGTCTGCAACAGGCTGCCCACGATGGCGTTGGCCAAGCCGCCGCCCGAGCCCGGCGCCCTGGTGGTGGCGATGAACACGTGCGGCTTCAGGCCCGGCACGCCCAGGGTGAACAGAGTGACCAGGATTGAGGCGAGGAAGGCCAGCGCCACCAGGGTCGCCAGCAACGCCAGCAGGCGGGCTGCCCGGTCGGTGCGCCGGCGGCGCCGGCCGAGCTGCCGCGCCGTGCGCTCGTGCCCCGCGGCCACGTGCAACGTGGCCCCCATCAGTATCGCCCGCCCCGCGCCAGCAGGGTGCGCGAGATCGCCAGGACTAGGAAGCTGATCACGAACAGAATAAAGCCCAGCGCCAGCAGCGAGGAGAGCTGCAGGCTGCCGCTCTCGGCCTCGGGGAACTCGAGCGCCACCAGCGAGGCGATGGTGTTGCCGGGCGCGAAGATGCTGGGGCTGATGCGGTTTGTGTTGCCGATCACGAACGTCACCGCCATCGTCTCGCCCAGCGCGCGGCCCAGTCCCAGCATGATGCCGCCCACCACGGACGCGCGCGTGTAGGGCAGCACGATCCCCCGCATGACCTCCCAGCTGGTACAGCCCAGGCCGAACGCGCTTTCCTTGAAGATGACCGGCACGGTCAGGAACACGTCGCGCATGGTGGCCGCGATGAAGGGCGTTATCATGATGGCGAGCACAAGGGCCGCGGTGAAGATGCTGGCGTCGCCAGGGGCCGCACGGAAGAGGCCCGCCAGGCCCGGCAGGTGGCCGAGCGTGCCGGCCAGGAACGGCTTGACGGTATGGCCCACCGCGGGGGCCAGCACGAAGAACCCCCACATGCCGTAAATTATGGAGGGTATGGCAGCCAGCAGCTCGATGGCGGTGCCCACCGGCCGCCGCATCCAGCCCGGCGCCAGCTCGGTCAGGAAGAAGGCGACGCCGAACGCCAGCGGCACGGCCATCAGCAGGGCCATGACCGAGCTGGCCACCGTACCGTACAGCGACACGAGCGCGCCGAACCGCTCGGTAACCGGGTTCCACGCGGCGGAGCCGATGAACCTCGGACCGAACGCGCGGAAGGCAGGCAGGCCGCCCACGAACAGCAGCACGATGATGGCGCCCAGCAACACCAACACGAACGCCCCGGCCAGATGGGCGGCCGCCGCGAACACCCGGTCGCCGGCACCGCGCGACCGCTGGAGGGCCGGCAAGGCGACGGGACCGGAAACCGCCTCGCCCATCGCGCCGGCCGTGCTTGGCATGGCTCGACGCCGCTTACTTGGCCAGCGTCTTCAGCTTGACGTCGATCTGCGCCTTCACGGCGGGCGGCAGGGCCACGTATTGAAGCTGCGTGGCGACCGCATCGCCGTTGGCCAGCGCCCATTCGAAGAACTTGACGACGGCCGCGCTCTTGGCCGCGTCCGCAGGGTTCGTCGGCAGCAGCACGAAGGTAGCCGACACGATGGGCCAGGATGCAGCGCCCGGCTGATCGTTCAGATCGACGGCGAAGCCCTTTGCCCGCGCCCAATCCGCACCGGCCGCAGCAGCCGCGAAGCCGGCCAGTGTCGGCTTGATGAAGGTGCCGTCATGGGTCCGCAACTGGGTGGTGGTCAGGTGGTTCAGCGTCGCATAGGCGCTCTCGACATAACCCAGGCTGCCCGTGGTGTTCTTTACCGCGCCGGCGACGCCTGCCGTGCCCTTGGCGCCGGTGCCAGCCGGCCAGCTCACCGCCTTGTCAGCGCCCACCTTGCTCTTAAAGTCGGGGCTGACCTTGGAGAGATAGCTGGTGAACACGTAGGTGGTGCCCGACCCGTCGGCACGGTAAACCGGCGCGATCGGCAGGTTCGGCAGGTTCATCCCCGGATTCAGCTTGGCAATCGCCGGATCGTTCCATCTGGTCACGGTTCCGAGGTAGATGTCGGCCAGCACCGGGCCGTTCAGGCGGAGCCTATCGGCGGCCACGCCGGGCAGGTTCACCGCGATGTCGACGGCGCCCATCACCGCCGGAAACTGCACCAGCTTGGCCGCGGCCAGCTTGTCGGCCGACATCGGCGCGTCCGACGCGCCGAAATCGACCGTGCGTTGGATGATCAGCTTCTGCCCGGCGCCCGAGCCTACGCCCTGGTAGTTCAACGACACGCCGGTGGCGGGCTTCGAGGCATCGGCCCAGGCCTGGTAGATCGGCTGCGCAAAGGTGGATCCTGCCCCGGTGATCGCCTGCGCCTGCGCGGCACCGTAGGCGCCGATCGAAGCTATAGCTGCGACAAGACGTGCCGAAGCGTGTCGTTTGGTCGTCATGGCGGCTCCTGAGCTTACGCCGGCTGGCCTGGACAGCGGCGCCGTCCGGCCTGCAACGCGGCAACATCTCACACCTATAGAGGTGACGGGTCAGCACTATGTCAGTTCGATGAAGCTTTTGTGACGGCCATGCGCGACGTTGGTCCGCATCGGCGCTGATGCCCACTCCGGAGGCGGACGAGGCCTGCACCAAGGCGCAACACTCGCCGCCGCCATGCCGGGGTTGCGTTGACACGTCTATTTCCTTAGGAGACCGGTCAGCCAGCCTATGGCCGGGCGCGTAGCACAGCGGTAGTGCACTACCTTGACATGGTAGGGGTCACAGGTTCAATCCCTGTCGCGCCCACCACCCTATGGCGAGGCTGCGGGGGACGACGCGGGAGAGGACCTGACGATCGCCAACCTCTCCGTCCGGCGGCAAGACCGTCCAGGCTGCTACACACTCCGCTTGGCTGACCCGCTTACGGCGCCGCTGGTGTTCTCATCCCCCCACTCCGGCCGTGACTACGATCCCAGCTTCGTCGCCGACGCCCGTCTGGACGCGCTCACGCTGCGGCGTAGCGAGGACTGCTACATCGAGGAGATCTTCGCGGCCGCCCCCGCCCATGGAGGCGCCCTGCTGGCCGCCAGCTTTCCGCGCGTCTGGTGCGACGCCAACCGCGAGGCGTGGGAGCTCGACGCCGGGATGTTCGAGGACCCGCTGCCGCCTTGGGTGAACACCGCCAGCCCGCGGGTCGGCGCCGGCCTCGGCACCATCGCCCGCGTCGTATCCAATGGCGAGGCGATCTATCGCGGCCTGCTGCGCTTTGCCGAGGCCGAACGGCGCGTGGCCGTCGGCTGGCAGCCGTATCACGACGCTTTGGCGGCACTGATTGCGGGCGCGCGGGACCGATTCGGCGCCTGCCTGCTGATCGATTGCCATTCCATGCCGGCCCATGCCTGCGCGGACCGCCGCCCCGTTCCGGACATCGTCTTGGGGGATGCCTTCGGCGCGGCCTGCGAGCCGCAGGTGACAGTGCAGGTCGAACGATTCCTGTCGCATCGCGGCTACGTCGTTCGTCGCAACGATCCGTATGCCGGCGGCTACGTGACGCGCCATTACGGGCGCCCAGCGCAGCGCGTACACGCGTTGCAGATCGAGATCGCGCGCGGCCTTTACATGAGCGAGGACAGCCTGAGGAAGACGGCCGGCTTCACCCGGGTTGCGGCCGACATGACGGGCCTTGCCCTGTTTCTGTCCGGGCGGGCCGAGGCCTTGATGCACGGCTAGCCGACCCGCTCCATGCAGGCTCGTGCGGCGGGACGTCAGATGCCGCTGGACGCCCCGGTGAACATGGTCGTGAGAACCGCGGCGAACCGGGTGAAGATGCCCAGCAGCGACAAGCAGAGGAAGGCGGCAACGATGCCGTATTCGACCGCCGTCACCCCATGGCGGTCGCGCAGCAGGTACGACGCCGGACCGTAAACCCCGGCGCCTGCAGGCCTCATCCTCATTCCACGTCCACCCCTACGATCACGCGGCGGAGAATACCGCCGCATCCTTAACGAGACACTGAGAAACGTGTCGATAATGGAACGTATCGCCGCATCGTCGGTGTGTCCAGAAAATGCTTCGGACCAAAGGGTGCGCGGCATTAAAAAAAAGGCGATGCCTTGCGGCACCGCCAAGTTTAGGGAGGAAACGTCCAAGATGCGGCGGGCCGAAGCGCGCCGCAACACAAATGGTAATCGCGCCGACCCTGCGGCGCAAGGTTTATTTTGCATTGCAGCATTTCATCTCCGCCAACGTGTTCACCTTCCGTAAAGCGTGATCGGGCTAGCTTGAAGGATGACCATCACGGCACTGCCCCGCCCGGTTTGGGTGACGATCATCCTGCTGTGGAGCGTTTGGATCAGCGCGGCCCAGGCCGACGATTCTGCGCTGTGCCGCGCGGCGATCGGCACGGTGGAAGCGGCGCAGCACATACCGGACGCGTTCCTCTCGGCGATTGCACGGGTGGAGTCGGGCCGGGCCGACCCCGCCACCGGCACCCTCGCAGCCTGGCCCTGGACCATCAACGCGGAAGGCACGGGCTCCTTTTTCGACACCAAGGCCGAAGCGATCGCGGCGGTGCGCGCGCTGCAGGCCCGCGGCGTCCGCTCCATCGACGTGGGCTGCCTGCAGGTGAACCTGCTGAACCACCCCGAGGCGTTCGCCTCGCTGGAGCAGGCGTTCGACCCCGGCGCCAATGCCGCCTACGCGGGCTCGTTCCTGCTCTCCCTGTTCGCCCACGCGCGAAGCTGGCCTAGGGCGGCGGCGGCCTATCATTCCCAGACGCCGACGATCGGGGCCGCGTATCAGCGGCGCGTTCTGGCCGAATGGGCCGAGCCGGCCGGGGATGCGGGACAGATGCCGCGCCACCGGGCAGCGCCTATGGCCAGCATCGGCGGGGCTGCCGATGAGGAGCACAGCGACCCTGGGCATGGAAACCGCCAGGACCCGATGCCAGCAGCCTCCGCCGGACTGGATGGTTCGGCGACACGGACCACCCCGTTCACCATCGCCGGAGCAGGACCGGCCATGGGACACATGATGGCCTCCACACCTCATGGTGCGCGCGCCGGCAGCCTGGCCTTCACCGGACGAAGCCTGGCCGCGTATCGCCTGATGCCGACAGCCCTGGCCTTCCGGCTGCCGCCCAGACGGGGCTGACCGGCCGCTCTTGCCGTCCGGCCGGACGGCTGCCATCTGGCCAGTGGACAAGGGGGCGTGATGGCAAGGGCGGCAAACCGGGATGAGGGCCAAACCGCGCCTGTGCGACGGCGTGGCATGGTTGGCAGGGCTGCTGCCGTCACTCTGGCGTTCACTCTCACGGCGCATGCCGCCCGGGCCGACGATGCGGCACCCGTGACGGTGGTTCGAGTGGCCAAGCGCGACGTGCCGGAATACCTGCGTGGGATCGGCACCGTGCAGGCCTATCGTTCGGTGCTGGTTCGCGCCCGGGTGGACGGTACGCTCGAGACGATCGATTTTCGCGAGGGGCAGGCGGTCCACCCCGGCGACCTATTGGCCCAGATCGACCCGCGTCCGTATGCGGCCACCTTGGCTCAAGCGCAGGCCAAGCGCGCCAGCGACCAGGCGCAGATCGACAACACGCGCCGCGACCTCCAGCGCTATGCCACCTTGGAGCGGACGGCGGTCGCATCGCGCCAGCAGGTCGATACGCAGCAGGCCACCGTCGCCCAGCAAACGGCCAACCTGGCCGGCGACGATGCCGCCATCGCTGCTGCCGCACTCAACCTGAGTTTCTGCCGCATACAGTCGCCGATCGACGGGGTGGTCGGGTTGCGGCTGGTCGACATCGGCAACCTCATCCATGCGACGGACGCCACCGGCATCGTCAGTGTCACCCAGGTTCATCCGATCAGCCTGGTCTTCACGCTACCGCAGGATCAACTGCCGCAGATACGCGCGGCCATGCAGGCCGGCGCGGTGCCGGTAACCGCAACCACCCCGGACGGCGTGACACCGCTCTCCGCAGGCAAGCTCATCGCGATCGACAACAGCGTGGACGCGCAGACCGGCACGATCGCGTTGAAGGCCGAGTTCCCCAACCTGGACGACAAGCTCTGGCCTGGGCAGTTTTCCACCGGCGAGTTGCGCTTGCGCGTAGCCAAGGCCGTGCCGACAGTGCCGCCGGTGTCTATTCAACACGGCGCCGATGGGCTGTATGTCTATGTGGTCAAGCCGGACGGGACGGTGGCGCGACAGGATATCAAGGTGGGATACCAGGACCAGAACAGCGCCGTCGTCACCGATGGCCTGCAGGGGGGCGAAACCGTTGTGCTCTCCGGACAGCTCAGGCTGCAGCCGGGCGCCCGGGTGGACGCGCACATGCAGGGCGCCAGCTGACCCGTGAGCATATCCACCCCGTTCATCCGCCGGCCGATCGCAACCTCGCTCATCATGGCGGCAATCTTCCTGATGGGGATCGCCAGCTACCCGCTGCTGCCGGTGGCGCCCTTGCCCACGGTCGAGTTCCCGACGATCTCGGTCACCGCCAACTACCCGGGCGCCAGCCCGGACGTGATGGCCAGCTCGGTCGCCGAACCGCTGGAGACGCAATTCAGCCAGATCAACGGCCTGAGCCAGATGACGTCGATCAACGTGCTCGGCACCTCGACGATCACGGTGCAGTTCGACCTGTCGCGCAACATCGATGCCGCCGCGACCGACGTGCTGGAAGCGATCAACGGCGCCCAGGGCCAGCTGCCCAAAAACCTGCCGAGCCAGCCAACCTTCCGCAAGGTCAACCCCGCCGACAGCCCGATCTTCCTGCTCAGCGTCTGGTCGGACGACCTGCCGCTGACCACCGTGGACGACTATGCCGAGAACGTGCTGAGCCAGCAGCTCAGCCAGTTGAGCGGCGTCAGCCAAGTGGCCGTCGGCGGCCAGCAGAAGCCAGCGATCCGCGTGCAGATCGATCCCGCGCGCCTGGCGGCGATGGGCATGACTTTGGAAGACGTTCGTCAAGTGCTGACCAACGCCACGGTGAACAGCCCCAAGGGCAGCATCGACGGCCGGCGCCAATCCTTCACCGTCCAGGCGAACGACCAGCTGACCGACCCCGCGCCCTACAACAAGCTGATCGTGGCCTACCGCCACGGTGCACCGGTGCGGATCGGCGACATCGGCACCGCCATACGCGGCCCGCAAAACCGCGAACTGGCCGCGTGGGAGGCGGTGGGCGGCCACACCAGGCGCGGCGTGCTGCTGATCGTCTATAAGCAGCCGGGCGCCAACGTCATCGACACGGTCGAGCGTCTGCGCGCGGCGCTGCCCAGGCTGGAGACGAGCATACCACCCGCGATCCACGTGCAGACGGTGGTGGACCGCACGCAGACGATACGCGCCTCGGTAGCCGACGTGGAGTTCACGCTGCTGCTCTCCATCGCCCTGGTGGTGATGGTGATCTTCCTGTTCCTGCGCAGCCTGTGGGCCACGATCATCCCGAGCGTGACGGTGCCGCTGGCGCTGGTCGGCACGTTCGCTGCGATGTACCTGCTCGGCTACAGCCTCGACAACCTGTCGCTCATGGGGCTGACGATCGCGGTGGGCTTCGTCGTCGATGACGCGATCGTCATGCTGGAGAACATCTACCGGCATATCGAGGACGGCATGACGCCGCTCGACGCCGCATTGAAGGGTGCCGGCGAGATCGGCTTCACCATCGTATCGATCAGCCTGTCGCTGATCGCCGTGTTCATTCCGCTGCTGCTGATGGGCGGACTGGTGGGGCGGCTGTTCCGCGAGTTCGCGGTCACGGTCTCGCTCACCGTAGCGATCTCGGCCTTCGTCTCGCTCACCCTGACGCCGATGATGTGCGCGCGCTTCTTGCAGGCCGAGAGCCACCGGCACGGCCGGCTGTACCGCGCCGTCGAGGCCATGTTCGACGGCATGCTGGGCTTCTACCGCCGCACGCTGGAAGTGGCGCTGCGGTTCCGCTTCTTAACCCTGCTCGTCTTTCTCGGCACGCTCGCGGTGACCGTGTTCCTCTTCGTCATCATTCCGAAGGGCTTCTTCCCGCAGCAGGATATCGGCCTGCTGATCGCCATCACGGAGGCCAACCAGGACATCTCCTACGACGAGATGTACAAGAAGCAGCAGCAGGTGAACGCCATCGTCCAGGCCGACCCGGCGGTCGCCAGCTTCGCCTCGCTCGTGGGCGCCGGGAACGCCGGACAGACGGGCAACAACGGGCGGCTGTTCATCAACCTCAAGCCCTGGGGCACACGCGAGCCGATCATGCAGGTGATCGCGCGGCTGAGCGAGAAGGTGAAGTCCGTCGAGGGCTTCCGGCTTTACATGCAGCCGGCGCAGGACATCACCGTCGGCGGCCGGCTGTCGCGCACGCTCTACCAGTACACGCTGCAGGATGCCGACCCTGCCGAGCTCAACGCCTGGGCGCCCAAGCTGCTGGACAGGCTGCGTGCCATTCCCATCCTGCGCGACGTTACCACGGACCAGCAGATGGCCGGCACCACGGCGACGCTCGTCATCGACCGGGATGCCGCCGCACGGTTCGGCATCCAGCCGCAGCAGATCGACGACACGCTATACGACGCGTTCGGCCAGCGCGAGGTGACCCAGTACTTCACCCAGCTCAACTCCTACTACGTCATCGAAGAGGTGCCGCCGCAGATCGAGGGCGATGTGCGCACGCTCGGCATGCTCTACGTGAAGGGCACCAACGGCAACGCGGTGCCGCTCTCCTCGATGGTCAAGCGAAGCACATTGCCCATCACGCCCTTGGCAGTGAACCACCAAAGCCAGTTTCCCGCGGTCACGATCAGCTTCAACCTCGCACCGGGCGCCTCGCTGGGCGACGCGGTAACCCAGGTCGATGCGGCACGCGGCCAGGCCGGCGCACCTGCCTCGTTGCAGGGCTCATTCCAGGGCAACGCCGCCGCCTTCCAGTCCTCGCTCAGCAGCGAGCCCTATCTGATCGCGGCCGCCCTGGTGTCCGTGTACATCATTCTCGGCATACTGTATGAAAGCTACGTCCTGCCGCTGACCATCCTGTCCACCTTGCCCTCGGCCGGCGTGGGTGCGCTGGTCATGCTGATGGTATCCGGCCGCGACCTGTCGGTCATCGCCATCGTCGGCATCATCCTGCTGATCGGCATCGTCAAAAAGAACGGCATCATGATGGTCGATTTCGCCATCCATGCCGAACGCGAGGGCGGCGCCGCTCCGCTCGATGCGATCCGGCAGGCCTGCCTGATGCGCTTCCGGCCGATCATGATGACGACCATGGCGGCCCTGCTGTCCGGCTTGCCGCTGATGCTGGGACGCGGCGCAGGCTCGGAGCTGCGTCAGCCGCTGGGATACGCCATGGTCGGCGGGCTCATTCTCAGCCAGGCGCTGACGCTTTACACGACGCCGGTGATCTACCTCTATCTGGACCGCCTGCAACGCTGGCTGGCCCCCGTGCCGGAGCGGCGTATGCCGCGAATGGCCGAGGCGCTGGGAGCCCAGGCGGATTGAGCGGCGGACAGCCTGCGCCGGCCCCGCCCGACGACCTGCTACGGCTGCGCGGCAGTATCGACAACATCGACGCCGCCCTGGTCTATCTGCTGGCCGAACGCTTCAAATGCACGCAGCAGGTCGGGCGGCTGAAGGCGCGCTTGGGCCTGCCGGCGGCCGATCCCGGGCGCGAGGCGCAGCAGGTGGCGCGGTTGCGCACGCTGGCCGAGGGAGCCAGGCTTGATCCGGAATTTGCCGAGAAATTCCTCGCCTTCGTCGTGCGCGAGGTAATTCAGCATCACGAGGCGATCGCACTCAAGTAAGAAAGCGCTTCCTTCTGACATAGGAAGCCCATGACTTTTCGGATGGCTCGACATGACGATGGATTGATTTCGCCCGCAGCACTCTATTGTTGACCTGTCTGTCGAAAATGACAACGCTGCCCATCAATGGCCAAACCGCACATCGTTGTCGCTCTGCCCGTCCGAAACGAAGCGGCCCTGATCGGCGATTGTCTGCGGGCGCTGGCGCTTCAGCAGGGCGCGCACCGTGCGGAGATCGTCCTGCTGGTCAACAACAGCACCGACGGCACAGCCGAGCTCGTGCAGGCGCTGAGCCCCACCCTGCCCTGCCGCGTGCACCTGCTAGAGCACAGTTTTGCGCCCGCCCAGGCCAACGCTGGCCATGCCAGGCGCATGGCCATGCACCACGCGGCCAGCCTCGTCCACGCCGACGGGGTCGTGATGACCTCGGATGCCGATAGCTGCGTGGCGCCCGATTGGCTGGAGACCAATCTTGCGGCCCTGCACGCCGGGGTGGACGTGGTCTGCGGACGCGCGGTGATCAACCCGGTGGATGCGCTGCGCATCCCGCGGCACCTGCACGAGGACGACGCCGTCGAGGTGGCTTACGGCACCGCATTGGACCGTCTTGCCGCACTGCTCGATCCCGATCCGGCCGACCCTTGGCCGCGGCATACCGAGGAGTCCGGCGCCAGCATCGCCGTCCGCCTGCCGGCGTTCCGGGCGGCCGGCGGCGTGCCGCCAGTCGGCCTCGGCGAGGACCGCGCGCTGGTGGCCGCCTTGCGCCGGGTAGACGCCCGCATCCGCCACGACCGCGAGGTGTGCGTGACCGTCTCCGGCCGGACGGAGGGGCGTGCCGCAGACGGCATGGCCGACACCATACGCCGGCGCCTGGTGCGCCAGGACGCGTTGCTTGACGATGGGCTCGAGCCGGTCGCCGAGCGTGTCGGCCGCATCCAGGCCAGGCGCCTGATGCGTGTGGCCTGGCACCAGCCCGGCCCGCGTGCCGGCCTCACCTCGGCGTTGGCCGAACGCCTGGGCGTCGGTGCGCCCCGAGTGGAGCGCTGGCTGGCATCGCCGTATTTCGGCGACGCCTGGGCGCAGGCCGAGGCGGACAGTCCCGCCCTGGTCAAGCGTCCCGTCAGGCGTGCGGACGTGGGCGCGCAGCTGCAGGCAGCCGAGCAGATCCTGCGACCGCTCGACCAGGCCACCCTGTCCAGCGCGGGCGGAGCCGAGCCGGGCCCTGGCCTGGGATAGGCGGCCGACGGTCGTCCAGGCTTGTGGGCCTTGCGGCTGCACACCATAAAACGGGTGGGCCGCGCCGGCCCAGTCCAGCGAAAGCATAGCCATGTTCATCGAGACCGAGAGCACGCCAAACCCAGCGACCCTGAAATTCCTGCCCGGCGTCGAGGTGATGGGCAACGGCACGGCCGATTTCGCAGCGCCCGAGGCAGCCGCCCGCAGCCCGCTGGCCACCGCCCTGTTCGGCCTGCCGGGCGTGGCACGCGTGTTCCTGGGCGGCGATTTCGTGACGGTGACGAAGTCTGATGCGTCCGATTGGCAGGCGTTGCGCCCGCAGGTGCTGGGTGCGGTGATGGAGCATTTCGTGGCCAACCGCCCGGTGATCGAGGGCCAGGCCGAGGCCGCGCAGGAAGAGGAGATCGCGCCGGGCGACCGCGAGGTCGTGGAGCAGATCAAAGAATTGCTGGACACCCGCGTGCGCCCGGCGGTGGCAAGCGACGGCGGCGACATCGTGTTTCGCGGGTATCGCGACGGCGTGGTCCGCCTGCACATGCAGGGCGCGTGCAGCGGCTGCCCGTCTTCGGCCGCCACGCTGAAGCACGGCATCGAGAACATGCTGCGGCACTACGTGCCCGAGGTCCAATCCGTCGAGCAGGTCGCACACTAGGCCATGCTTGACGATTCTGCGTTCGACGCGCTGTTCCGCACCGCGCGAACGCATTACAGCTGGACCGGCGATCCAGTGGCCGACGAGACGTTGCGTGCGCTCTACGACCTGGTGAAGTTCGGACCCACGTCGGCCAACAGTTCGCCCGCCCGCTTCGTGTTCCTGCGCACGGCCGAGGCAAAGGAGCGGCTACGCCCGGCGCTCTCGCCGGGCAACGTGGACAAGACGATGTCAGCGCCTGTGGTCGTCATCGTGGCGAGCGATCCGCGGTTCTACGACAAGCTGCCGGCCCTGTTTCCGCACGCCGATGCGCGTGCCTGGTTTGCCGGCAACGATTCCCTGGCCGAGGAGACGGCGTTTCGCAACGCAACCTTGCAGGGCGCCTACCTGATCGTGGGTGCACGCGCGATGGGGCTGGATTGCGGCCCGATGTCCGGGTTCGACCGCGCACGGGTGGACCAGGTCTTCTTCGGCTTGAACGGCTGGCAGTCGAACTTCCTGGTCAGCCTCGGTCACGGCGCCGGGGATGAAGGCCAGGCGCGCTACGCGCGCGCACCCCGCCTGGCCTTCGACGATGCCTGCCTGATGCTGTGATCCGGTCCGGCCATGCGTGTGCTCGCCATCTCGTCGGCGTATGGCGGTGCCGAAATTGCCGCTTGGGATGATAGCCGCGTCCTGGCCCGAGCGGGCGTGGCGGCGGAACAGGGGCTGGCCGCACGCCTGCCGGCCTTGATCGGCGAGGTGCTGGCGCTGGCCGGCCCGCCCGAGCTGGTCGCCGTGGTGGTGGGCCCGGGCAGTTTCACGGGTTTGCGCGCCGGCTTGTCCGTGGCGCGGGGCCTGTCCCTCGGCTACGGCGTACCCTTGGTCGGGGTAAGCGTTGCCGAAGCGCTTGAACAGGCGGCCCGCCCGGTGCTGGACGGCCGCGACCTCTGCGTTGCAATCGCCGCCCGGCGCTTTCGCGTGTTCCTGGCTTTGTCCGGCGGCATGGCCGGGTATGCTCTGGATGCCTTGCCGACGGTTGCGGGGCGGATCGCCGTCTGCGGCAACGCCGCGACCGAGGTGGCCGCAGCCTATGCCGCACGCGGATGCGACGTGATGCTGACGGCGTTCCGCACGCCACGGGCCGAGCACGTGGCCGCGGTTGGCATAAGCCGGGCGCGCGGCGATGTGGCGGGGTTGGCAGCACAGCCGCTCTACGTCGATGCGCCGGAGGCCAGGCGGCCCACGGGTATGCGCGCGCCTCCCTTGCAAGCCGCACCGGCGTGAGCGGGAAGGCCATCACGCTTGCGGGGCCGCTGCATGCGACCGCGCTGTCCGCCATTCACGCGCGCGCCTTTCCGCCGGACGAGTGCTGGGACGAACGCATCATAGCGGGCCAGTTGTCGCAGCCCGGCGTGTTCGGCCTGATCGACGTTCGCGGCGGCATGGTGCTGGCCCGGCGGGCTGCCGACGAGGCCGAGATATTGACGGTGGCGGTCGTGCCCGAACGGCGGCAGCAGGGCGTGGGCGGCAGCCTGATCGCGGCAGCGGCACAGGAGGCGCGGCAGCGTGGGGCCAGAACGCTGTTCCTGGAGGTCTCCACCCGCAACCCTGCGGCGCGCGGGCTGTACCAGGCGCTTGGCTTCGTGCAGGTCGGCCGGCGCCGCGGCTATTACGCCGACGGATCGGACGCGCTGACCCTGAGCAAGGTGCTGGCGGCGTAGGGCGCCGTCCCGACGGGAGCAATCGCGCTCCAGCCGTCGTCCCGAGGACGTTCTTCCGCATCGTCTCGGCAGCGTGCCTGCGCGGAAGGCCGGGATCGAGAACGGGGTGAGAGCACGATCGTATCCGGTTTGCCTCCGACCGCGATCGACACGCTCGCCAAAACAGGGGATTGTAGCACGATCGCTTCGGCGCCAGAAGCTGTCGTGCTTCAGCGTTCACCCTTGCGCAGCAGCAGCAGCACGCTGCCGTCCTCCGAAACGGTCTGCAGAAGAACCGTATGGCCTTGGCGTGTCGCCGATCGCGGCACGTTGCGGGCCGCGTCCTCACCGCGCAGCCGCACCGCCAATACTTGCCCAGGGTCCAACCGGTCGAGCGCCAGCCGCGTGCGCACGTAGGTCATCGGGCAGATTTCGGCGGTGACATCAAGTGCAGTATCGGCACCAATCGCTGAAGACATGCTGTCTCGCCAAATAGTCATGTGGCCGCACCTTGCGGCGCTGCTGTCGCGCTCCGTATATGGGCCTCTAACGCAAATACAAAAAGGTTTTGATCATGGCCGAGCAGGCCTCGTCATCAGACGTGCTTGGACTGACAGCCCGCATCGTGGCCGCGCACGTGTCACACAACACTGTCGAGCCAGCGGCCCTGTCTTCGTTGATTCACAGCGTCTATAGCGCGCTGTCCGGCATCGGCCAGGCGGCACCTGCGGCTGCCCCGGCCGACAAGCCTCAGCCCGCCGTTCCGATCAAGAAATCGGTGTTCGCCGACCACATCATCTGTCTGGAAGACGGCAAGAAGCTGAAGATGCTCAAGCGTCACCTTCAAACCGCCTTCGACATGACGCCCGACCAGTATCGTGAACGCTGGGGCCTGCCGGCGGACTACCCCATGGTCGCCCCGGACTACGCCCGCCACCGCTCCAGCCTGGCCAAGAAGATCGGCCTCGGCACCAAGTCGCGCGACAGGACGTAAGGCAGGAGTGGCCCGGCCCGTTCGCCCCGACAGGTGGCGCCTGGACCTTTGACCGGTAACCCCGCTATCGGCTACGCGGGCTCATGGAATCGCGCATCGAGCGCATCTGCGTCGAACATGGGCTGAAGATGACCGGACAGCGGCGGGTCATCGCCCGCGTGCTGTCGGAGGCGGAGGATCATCCCGACGTCGAGGAGCTGTACCGGCGTGCCTCGGCCCTCGACGGCCGGATCTCGATCGCCACTGTCTATCGCACCGTGCGGCTGCTGGAGGAGCGGGGCATACTGGAGCGGCGCGATTTCGGCGGCGGCCGGGCGCGCTACGAGCCGACCGAGCATGGACGCCATTATCACCTTATCGACGTCGACACCGGACGCGTGATCGAGTTCGAGGGCGGCGAGCATGACAAGCTGATGGAAAGGATCGCGGCCGGGCTGGGTTTCGACCTGGTTTCCACGCGCCTGGAGCTCTACGGACGCCGGGCGGCGGCCTCGGGCACGGCGGCAGAGATGGGTGGCGAGACATCGGCCGAGCTGGTGCCAAACGGAGCCGCAGGATGACCGCCGACGCCAGGATCACGCCGAAGCCGGCCGGCGCTCCCTCGCCGGGAAGCGGGCTGAGGCGCCATGGGCCGCCGCTGGGCCCGGATGACGGGCCGGGCTTCGGCGAGCTGCGGGCCGGTCACCTGGGCGTCCGCATCGCGAGCACCGAAGCCGAGATCGATGCCGTGCAGGCGTTGCGCTGGAGGGTGTTCTACGAGGAGATGCGTGCCGAGCCGTCGGCTGCTGCCCGCCTCCTCAAACGGGATGTGGATGCCTTCGACGCGGTGGCCGACCACATGGTGGTCGTCGATCACGCGATCGGGCCTGGCCCGGAAGGCGTGGTGGGCACGTACCGACTGATCCAGCAGGCCGCCGCCGAACAGATCGGGCGTTTTTACTCCGACGACGAATACGACCTGTCGCCCCTGGTCGGCGGCTATCAGGGCAAGCTGCTGGAGCTGGGCCGGTCCTGCGTGGACGCCGCCTATCGCTCGCGCGCGGTGATGCAACTGCTGTGGCGCGGCATCGCCGCCTATGTGTTCCGCCACCAGATCGACCTGATGTTCGGCTGCGCCAGCCTGCCCTCCACCGATCCTGACGAGTGGGCGGCCGAGCTGACCTACCTGTATTACAACCACCTCGCCCCTCCGGCGCTGCGGCCGCGGGCGCTCTCGAAGCGCTACATCGAGATGCGGCGCATGGACCCGGACGACGTCGATTCGCGACGGGCGCTGGCGGGGCTGCCGCCGCTGATCAAAGGCTATCTGCGGCTGGGCTGCTTCATCGGCGACGGCGCGGTGATCGACGGCCAATTCAACACGACGGACGTGGCGATCGTCGTGAAGACGGATCTGGTGACCGACAAGTACTATCGGCACTACGAGCGCCAGCTGCGCGACGCATTGGAGTAGGCCCGTTGCGCGCGGCCCTGCCGCCTGGGCGGGACCAGACCGGCCTCCCGGGCTTGTCGTACCGTGCCGTCGGCTGGCGCGGCTTTCTGCTCGGCGTGCTGGCCGCCGGCGCTATCCCGCCGCTTACGCTGACCCCTTTGCTCTTGGTGTCGATACCCGGCCTGCTATGGCTGATCGGCCGGGCACGAAGCTGGGCCGTGGCGGCTGCGGCAGGGCTGGCCTTCGGCATGGGCTACAACATGGCCGGCCTCTACTGGATCACCGAGGCCATTCTGGTGATGGCCGATCAGTTCTGGTGGGCGGTGCCGATCGCCGTGCCGCTGCTGGCCGCCGTGCTGGGCCTGTTCGTCGCCATACCCTGCGCGCTGGCCTGGACGGTGCCGGCCGGCTGGCGCCAGGTGGCGGTGCTGGCCGGCGGCTGGGTTTTGGGCGACTTGGCGCGGCAGTTCGCACTCACCGGCTTTCCCTGGAACCTGCTCGGCAGCGCGTGGGAGGTGCCGGGCACGCTTGGCCTGGCCTTCATGCAGCCGGCGGCGTGGGTGGGCGCGCATGGCTTGACGCTGGCCATCCTGATCCTGGCGGCAACGCCCGTGTTCGGCCGGCGGGGATGGGCTGCGGGCGCGGCTTTGCTCTGCCTGTGGGGTGGGGCAGGATACGCCCGTCTCGGCGTGCCCGCCCCAGCCGCCCAACCCCCGGGCCTCGCCGCCGTCATCGTCCAGGGCAACGTGTCGGAAGTCGATCACCGCGACAACGGCGGGGAGCGTGCCTGGGCCGAGCAGGTGTTCGACCGCCACCTGGCGCTGACCAGGCGGGGAATGGCCGAAGCCGGCCATCGGCCGGCCGTGGTGCTGTGGCCGGAGACGGCCAGTCCTTACGCCTTGGCGCAGGACGAGGCCGCTCGCCTGGCGGTGGCGGACGCGTCCGCACCGGCGCTGATGGCTCTGGCTGGGACGGAACGGTTCGAGCGGCCCGGTGTCGCTCACAACAGCTTGGTGGCCGTGGCGCAAGGCGGTGCCGTGG
>CAXUHU010000021.1:0-21516 GCA_964250925.1 uncultured Acetobacteraceae bacterium | reverse complement strand
GCACCTAAGACAAGAGCCACCTGGTGCCGTTCGGCGAATACTTCCCGCCCTACGCGCACTTCCTGCTGGGCGAGCAGGGGTTTGTGCCGGGCCCGGGCTTGCGGACCATGCACCTGCCCGGGCTGCCGGCCCTGGGACCGCTGATCTGCTACGAAGCCATATTTCCGGCCCAGGTCGTGCAGCCCGGCGACCGTCCGTCCCTGCTCGTCAACATCACCAACGACGCATGGTTCGGTGACTCCGCCGGGCCGCGCCAGCACCTGGCTTCAGCCAGGTTGCGGACGATCGAGGAGGGGCTGCCGATGCTGCGCGCGGCAAATACCGGCATTTCGGCGGTGATCGACGCGCATGGGCGCTTGACGGGCAGCTTGCCGCTGGACACGGCCGGCGTTCTGGTGCGCGACGTTCCGGGCGCACTGCCGATGCCGCTGGCGGGACGACTCGGCCTTTGGACACCTTTTTGCGCGGCGACCGCCTTGATCGTCGCGGGTCTCGCCGCCTCTCGACGGCAAAATGCTAAAATTTGAGACTAAAAATCTGAAAAGCGAAAAGTTTGTTGACTATTGGGGGTTGTATCGGTAGAGCTTTGTGACGCCGGCGTTGCTGGCATCGTGTATGGGAAGCTGTTTTGATGTCGCGACATGCATCGAGTTTCGAGGGTAGTGCGCATGAGGTTGTGGAAAGCCGGCCTAGCCCGATCGATGTTCATGTCGGCTCCCGCATCCGGTTGCGCCGCACACTGACGGGCATGTCTCAGGAGCGTCTGGGGGAGGCGTTGGGCCTTACCTTCCAGCAGGTCCAGAAATACGAACGCGGGGTCAACCGGGTCGGCGCGTCCCGGCTGTATGATTTGTCGCGTGTGCTGGATGTGCCGATAAGCTTCTTTTTCGACGACATGCCCGACACGAGCGGCAACGGCAACGGTGCGGTTCACGTCGCCGGGTTTGCCGAGCGGTCGGATTTCGGCGGGCACGGAGACGACCCGCTGTCCAAGCGCGAAACGCTCGAACTGGTGCGTGCCTACTACCGCATCACCGACCCGTCCGTGCGCAAGCGCGTTTTTGACCTGATCAAGTCGATGGGGCCGACCGAAGCGGCCTGACGCCATAGCGTGCGTTCCGCGGCGGTCTAACCCGGTTCAGCCCTGAGTTGCGGGTTGTCGAACACGGGGTTCTTCAGCCGGTGGATTGCCGCCGACAAGGCGTCGGCCAGATCCCGTTTCTCTGGCTCTCCAAGGGTCGTGGCCACCTCCAACTGCTGGCCGCGCGCACTCAGGTATAGTCCCGGCACGCGGCCAGGACGTTCCAGCAGCGTCACGTTCAGCCAAAATGGCGGCAGGCTGTGCTCGCTCGCCCGTCCTTGTGCGTCGGTGCGCAGCACGCGCATCTCCTGCCCGGACAGCAGCAGCAGCTCGCGCTGCCGGTTCGATCGGGCATGGACGCGGAGCAGAACCATCGCCAGCGCGATCTCGCCGCCGTTGAAACCGGCGATCGGCCAGGCGCCCAGGTGCCAGAACACGCCGGTGGTGACGAGGCTGACGGCACACACCGATCCGATCACCAGGCGCAGGCCGCGCGCGGACAGGCTGCGGTGCGGCGTCACCTCCGCCTCGAATACGACCTGGTCTGCTTCGGTGTCGGTCATCCGCCCTATGTAGGCGCGTTGCCGGCCATTGAACCCACCCGAATGCCAGGAGCATGATCGCATCCGGTTGACCTTCAACCGCGATAGACGTGCTCGCCAAGACGAACGGCAGAGCAGGATAGCGTCGGCTGCCAGGACGCGATCGTGCTCTGGCGCCGTTCGGCCTGCCCACTCCACAAGGCTCAAGCAAGGGTGCCGAACATGCAAGCTGCCGCATCGGCGCCCGCGACATCCATGACCCGCGGCCAGGTACGCGGCTTCATCGAAGCCCTGGCGCAGGCGCGCCCCGATGCCGAGACGGAGCTTGCCTTCACCGACGCCTATAGCCTGCTCGTCGCCGTGGTGCTTTCCGCGCAGGCCACCGACGCTTCGGTGAACAAAGCCGCCCCCGCGCTGTTTGCAGCCGCGCCGGACCCGGCCACCATGGTTCGCCTCGGCACGGATGGGGTGGGCCGGCTGATACGCTCGATCGGCCTGTGGCAAAGCAAGGCCCGCCACGTGGTGGCGCTCTCCGAGGCGCTACTGCGCCACCATGGCGGAGCGGTGCCGCCGGACCGCGCAGCGTTGGAGGCGCTGCCCGGCGTGGGCCGCAAGACGGCCAACGTCGTGCTGAACGTCGTCTTCGGCCAGGCGACGATGGCGGTGGACACCCATATTTTCCGCCTGGGGAACCGCACGGGCCTGGCGCCCGGCAAGACGCCGCGCGCGGTGGAGGACGGGCTGGTGCGCCGTATTCCGCCCGAGCTGCTGCGCCCGGCCCATCACTGGTTAATCCTGCACGGCCGCTATGTTTGCCGCGCCCGCGTGCCGGAATGCTGGCGTTGCGTGGCGCGACAATGGTGCCGATACCGGCACAAGAACCTGGCGCCCCCGCAACGGTGAGAACGATTTCGCTGCGGAGTGCTCGCGGCGCTCCTGCCTTCTCGGAAGGCAAACCGCCTACGCGGACCGCCTTGCGAGCATAGAAGTCATCGGCCGCCCAGCCTCAAACCGAGCCGCCGCCCTCCCATCCGGGACGCGATCGCGATGCTGGTCGGCATCGTTCTCTTCGTTCAGATCCAGGCAGGAATGCCGTGCACCGATGGAGGGAATTGTCAGTTTCGAAGCCGTGTCGGCAACATGTCTACGCCGCCTTGGCCGCTGACGCGCCGAGCGAGTGGGCGACCGCGGCGATGACGTGGTGCACCGAGATCTCCCACGGCGTGCGGTGAAAGCCGATGGTCAGGTCGGGCCACGGGCGCCACGCGCGTCCCAGAACGCAGTCGTAACGCAGCCCCGTCAAAGCCGCGAGGTTGCGATAGCTCCAATCGACATACGCGTCCATCAGCAGTTCGACGACCAGGCAGCCCGGCCGCGCGAAGCCCAGGTTGGTCAGCGCCGAGCAATGCGGCGCCACGATGGCCTCGGCCTGCCGGAACAGCCGTATCTGCTCGGGCAGGGTGAGCGTTTCCAGCCTTACCGGCTCGAAACCAGCACGCTCCAGGGCGGCAATCAGTTCGCCCTCATTGCGCAGCGGCCGGATGCCGGTGCCGCGGCGGTCGATGTAGAAGCGGCGCGGCAGGCGCATCGGCGAAGGCGAAACGTTGGCCGACAGCCGGCGGAAGAAGTCCGCGACACAGGGGTGGTAGGCCGACTCGCCGCAGACCGAGAGCGGGAAGACGAGCGTTTCCACCCGCAAGGTCTCGCCACGGTCCACCTCGCGCACCGCCAGGCTCGGGAGTAGGTCGAACAACCCCAGCAACTCGGCCTGCGCCGCGCCGCCGCGCGGTATCAGCAGGCCGGCGCAGGCGGCCAGGTAGGCATCCGGCACCGCCGACAGCCGCGCCAGCCCGTCCAGCAGCGCGTGCCGGTAATCCCCTTCGCCGGCGGCCAGCACGGTCACGTGCGAGCCGGCCAGGCGCCTGACGTTGAACGGCTGAATGGCGATGCCCTTCACCAGCGCCCGGTAGGCGTGCAGCTGCGGGGCCGTGTTGGCCAGCGACTCGCCGATCACCGCGTCGCCGATGGCCAGGATGCCGGCCGAGGAGTGCACCGTGACGTCGTGCAGAACGAAAAGCGGGGGTGCGAAGCTGTCGTAGTGCGAGGCGGCCCACCGCCCCTGCTCCGGCAGTTCCCGCACCGGCCACATGTCGAAGAAATGGCCCCCCGTCGGCAATGGTGGGACGGCGATCCTGGCCGGGCCGAGCGAATGGACATGCTGTACAGGGTAGCAGCCGGCAGCGTCGGCAGGCATGGCCAGCGTTGCAATCGAGCGCTGGTGCAGGATGGTTTCCGACATAAAGCCCATCAGGGCTCCCGCCAAACGTTCACTTGGGCTGCTCCATGCACTCGTTGCGCGAGTTTAACACCAAGTTGCACTTGTTGTTCAAGCCGTCCGCTTTCAGCAATGATCACCGTGCCGGAGGCGATCCATCCCGTCCGGCGGAGCGCCTCGGCGGCCGGCGGCAGAAGCGCTTGGGCATAGGGTGGGTCGAGGAAGACGAGCGTCTGGCTGGCGCCGGGCGGCGGTTTGAGGACGTCGCCGAGCACGATGCGGGCGCGAGGCTGGGCGCCGCAGGCGGCCACGTTGATTCGCAGGTTCGCCGCGGCTGCCGGGTCGTGCTCGATGAAGCTGGCGTGCGCCGCGCCGCGCGACAGCGCCTCCAGCCCCAGCGCGCCGGTGCCGGCGAAGGCGTCGAGCACGGATGCGCCCTCCAGCAGCGCGTGACCGCCCCAGGGCGCATGCATCAGCATGTCGAACACCGCCTGCCGCAGGCGTTCGGCCGTGGGCCGTGTCGCCAGGCCCTCCGGCGCCTGCAGGCGCCGGCCGCGCCAGGCGCCGGCTATGATGCGCAGGGGCATGCGCCTGGGGCGGCGGCGTCAGCCGGGAGCAGCGTTAGAAGCACGGCCGGGGTCAGGGCGCGCTTTCTGGCGCGGGGAGCTGCTCGCGCAGGACTTTCGGCGGCACTTCGGCAATGCCGCCGCGCTCCAGGTTGCCGAGCTGGAACGGGCCGTAGGCGATGCGGATCAGGCGCGTGACGGACAGGTCGAGGTGCTGCATCACCCGGCGGATCTCGCGGTTGCGGCCCTCGCGCAGCGAGACGGTCAGCCAGGCGTTGGTGCCCTTGCGGCTGTCGAGGCCCGCTTCGATGCCGGCGTATCGCGTGCCGTCGATGACGAGGCCGCGCGACAGGGCGCTTAGCGCCTGCGGCTCGACCGCACCGTGCACGCGCACGCGGTAGCGGCGTATCCAGCCGTTGGACGGCAACTCGAGCTGGCGAGCCAGCGCGCCGTCGTTAGTCAGCAGCAGCAGCCCTTCGCTGTTGAGATCCAGACGGCCGACGCTGACCACCCGCGGCATGGTCGCGGGCATCTTCTGGAACACGGTCGGGCGGCCCTCGGGGTCCTTGTGGGTCGTCATCACGCCGTCGGGCTTGTGGTAGCGCCACAGCCGAGCGCGTGCCGGCGCATCGACCACCACACCGGCCGCCTGCACGATGTCGCCGGGCGCCACGAACGTGGCGGGGTGAGTGACCGGAGCGCCGTTCAGGGTGATGCGGCCCTCGGCGACCATGCGTTCGGCGTCGCGCCGGCTGGCCACGCCGGCGCGGGCCAGCCATTTGGCGATGCGGTCGCCCTCGCGGGCCGGCGGGGGCTCGTCGGTCATGGCCGGGCGGCCTCGACCAGGGCGCGGAAGATCAGCGCGTCACCGGGGTCGATGAGGAATTCCGGGTGCCACTGAACCCCCAGGCAGAAGCGGCGGTCCGGTGCCTCGATACCCTCGATCACGCCGTCCGGCGCGGTGGCGTTCACGCGCGCAGCACCGCCCGGCTCCCGCACCGCCTGGTGATGCGAGGTGTTCACCTGCATCGCGGTTGCCCTCACGATGCGGTGCAGCAGCGTGCCGGGCACCACCGCGATGCCGTGGCCGGGCTCGTGGCGCGGGTTGGGCTGCTCGTGGGCCAGCGCGTGGGCCAGCGTGTCGGGTATGTGCTGGATCAACGTGCCGCCCAGCGCCACGGCCAGCAGCTGCTCGCCGCCGCAGATGCCCAGCACGGGCATGTCGCGGGCCATCGCGCCTTGCAGCAGCGCGCGTTCGGCCTCCGTCCGGCCCTGTTTCAGCACGACGGTGGCGTGGGTGCCGGCATCGCCATAGAGCGCCGGGTCCACATCGAAGGCGCCGCCTGTCACGATCAGCGCGTCTATGGCGTCCAGCATGCACGCCGCCAGCGCCGGGTCGTGCGGCAACGCCACTGGAACGCCGCCGGCCTGTGCCACGGCGGCCGCGTAGTTGGTGCGCAGCGCATACCAGGGATAGGCCGAGTAGCCGCCCGGCTGTTCGCAATCCAGCGTGATGCCGACCAGGGGCTTGTCGCGTTGTGCCATCCTGGGCGTGTACTTTGGCCGGGCGGTTCTGGACAGGGCAAAAGGATGTCGATGCGGCAGGCGCTGGAGGCGGCGCGGCAAGCGGCCGGGCGCGGCGAGGTTCCCGTCGGCGCCTCGGTGACCGATCCCAACGGCCTCGTCCTCGCGCAGGCCGGCAACGAGGTGGAAGCGCTGCACGATGCTTCGGGCCATGCCGAACTGCTGGCCATGCGGGCGGCCGCACGACGTTTGGGCCATGCGCGGCTGACCGGCTGCACGCTGTGGGTCAGCCTCGAGCCCTGTGCCATGTGCGCGGCCGCGGCCGTACATTTCCGCCTGCGCCGCCTCGTGTTCGGCGCCTACGACCCGAAGGGCGGCGGCGTGGAGCATGGCGCGCGCGTGTTCGCCGCACCCGGCTGCCTGCATGTGCCCGAAGTGGTCGGTGGCGTATGCGAAAGTGAGGCGGCCGCCCTGCTGCGGGCCTTTTTTGCGGCACGGCGCTGACCGTCGTGCCGGCGGTGTCGCCGGGTATTCAGCTTTCGGCAAGACGTCGCCTGTAGTCTGGGCCGCATAACCGCATCGCGTCAGGGCAGGAAGATTTTCGGTGACACGACTACTGGCCGTCTTTGCCAGCCTGCCCGGATGGTTGCCGGTGTTCGCGGCCGGCATCCTGGCAGCCGGCACGTTTACCTGGCTGCTGCGCCGGCCTAGGCGGCCCGCGCAGCAGGCCGAGCTGGAACGATTTCGGGCCACGCACAGGGATCCGCTGACCGGGCTGGCCAACCGCCAGCAATTTACCGCGGCGCTGGCCGGCCGGTTGCTGGCCGACCAGCCGGCCGCGTTGCTGCTGTTCGACCTCGACGGCTTCGCCGCGCTGAACGGCAAGCATGGCCATCGTGCCGGCGACGCGGTTCTGACCGCCGCGGCGCATCGGCTGCGCAGCCTGGTGCCGGGCCACGGCCAACTGGGCCGGCTTGGCGACGACACCTTTGCTGTGCTGCTGGACGCCAAGGGGGGTCCCGCAGCGTTGGAAGCGGCCTGCCTGAGCCTGCTGCGCGGCATGACGGACGCCCCGCGCACGGGGATCGAGGCTTTGGACTGCGGCGTCAGCCTGGGCGCGGCCCTGGCGCCCGAACACGGCCGCGACGCGGACTGTCTGCTGCGTGCGGCGCAATCCGCATTGACGCATGTCAAGCAGAGCGGCGGCGGCGGCTGGCGTCTGTTCGACCCCGCGCGTGCGCAGGCCGAGCAGGCCCGCAACGCCTTGAAGGAGGAGTTTCGCGCAGCTCTCGAGAGCGGCGGCCAGCTGGTGCCCTACTACCAGCCGATCGTTGATCTGCGGACCGGCGCCTTGACCGGGCTCGAGGTGCTCGCGCGCTGGGCGCATCCCGCCCGCGGGGTGCTATCGCCCGATCAATTCATTCCCTTGGCCGAGGAGATGCAGCTGACCGGGCAGCTTACCCAGACGCTGATGCGGCGAGTGATCGCCGACGCACGGGACTGGCCGGCCTGGCTGTACTTCGCCTTCAACGCCTCGCCGGGACAATTGCGCGAGCTGATCGGCATGGTCCGCCACCCGCCTGCCTGGCCGGAGGGCGCGCTCGACCCGCGCCGGCTCGAGATCGAGGTGACGGAGAGCGCGGTTATTGAGGACCTTACCGTCGCGCGCGAGGTCATCGCCCTGCTGCAGTCGCAAGGTACACGCGTCGTGCTCGACGATTTCGGCATCGGCCACTCCAACTTCTTTCACCTGCGCGAACTGCCCTTCGACCGCATCAAGATCGACAAGAGCTTCGTTCTCGACATCGCACACGACCCGCGCGCCGAGGCCTGCGTGCGTGCCATGCTGGCGGTGGGCCGCTACCTGAAGGTGAAGATGGTGGCCGAGGGGATTGAGAACGCAGAGACGGCCGGCTTCGTGGCGAGCCTGGGCTGTCAGCTCGGGCAAGGCTTCTTATACGCCGAACCCGTGCCGGCCGGCGAGGTACACGGCCTACTGCGGCGGCTTGCTGCGCCGGCCCCTGTTCGAAGCCATGCCCTGGGCCACGCCCTGGGCGCGGCGTGCTGACGCTTGCCGGGCGCGCGCAAACGTCTAACTACCGGCTCATGCAGCACACCATCGGCGCATCCCACGATCCCGTAGGCTGGCACGGCACAACCATCCTCTGCGTGCGGCATGGCGGCCGCGTGACAATGGCCGGCGACGGCCAGGTGACGATGGGGCAGACGGTGGTGAAGGGCAACGCCCGCAAGGTGCGCCGCATCGGGACCGATCTCGGCGTGCTGACCGGCTTCGCCGGTGCCACCGCCGACGCCTTCACCCTGCTGGAACGCCTGGAGGCCAAGCTGGAGCGTTTTCCCGGCCAGCTCGAACGCGCCTGTGTGGAGCTGGCCAAAGACTGGCGCACGGACCGCTACCTGCGCCGGCTGGAAGCGATGATGGCGGTAGCCGACGCCACCCACAGTTACACCCTGACCGGCAACGGCGACGTGCTGGAGCCGGAAGACGGCGTGATTGCGATCGGCTCGGGCGGCAACTACGCGCTGGCCGCAGCGCGTGCGCTGATCGGCGTGGAGGGGCTGTCGTCCGAGGACATCGCGCGCAAGGCGATGGGGATCGCGGCTGACATCTGCGTCTACACCAACCACGCGCTGATCACCGAGACGCTTTGACATGGTTTGACAACGGCACGTCGCCGACTCTGATAACCAACAATTGGAAACTGTAGACGTCCCATGCCCGACTTCACCCCCCGCGAGATCGTGGGCGAACTCGACCGTTTCATCGTGGGCCAGGGCGATGCCAAGCGCGCGGTCGCCATAGCCCTGCGCAACCGCTGGCGCCGTGCGCAACTGCCCGACGACATGCGCGACGAGGTGGTGCCCAAGAACATCCTGATGATCGGGCCCACCGGCTGCGGCAAGACCGAGATTGCGCGCCGCCTGGCCCGCCTGGCGCAGGCGCCGTTCCTGAAGGTGGAAGCCACGAAGTTCACCGAAGTGGGCTATGTCGGCCGCGACGTGGACAGCATCGTGCGCGACCTCGTCGAGATCAGCCTGAACATGCGGCGCGAGACGAGCCGCCGCGAGGTCGCCGCCCGCGCCGACCAAGCCGCCGAAGACCGCATCGTCGATGGGCTGGTGGGCGCCACCGCCAGCAGCGACACCAAAAACAAGTTTCGCCGCATGCTCCGCGCTGGCGAGATGGAGGACAAGGAGGTGGAGGTGAGTGTCGCCGACACCGCCAAGCCCGCCATGGGCCAGATCGACCTGCCCGGCGCGCCGCCCGGCCAGATGATCGACCTGGGCGAGATGATGCGTGGCATGATGGGCAACCGCACCGTCCAGAAACGGATGAAGGTGGCCGATGCCCGCCCGGTGCTGGCGCGCGAGGAGGCCGACCGGCTCGTCGATACGGACCGGCTGACGCTCGATGCGGTGGCCAACGTGGAGAACAACGGCATCGTCTTCCTCGACGAGATCGACAAGGTGTGCGCGCGCACCGGCGAGGGCGGCTTTCGCGGCGGCGACGTCTCACGCGAGGGCGTGCAGCGCGACCTGCTGCCGCTTATCGAGGGCACCACGGTCTCCACCAAATACGGCCCGGTGAAGACCGACCACATCCTGTTCATCGCATCGGGCGCGTTTCACCTGGCCAAGCCGGCCGATCTGCTGCCCGAGTTGCAGGGCCGCCTGCCCATACGGGTCGAGTTGGCCCCGCTCGGCCGCGCCGATCTGCGCCGGATCCTGACCGAGCCGGAGCACAACCTGCTGGCCCAATATGCGGCGCTGATGCAGACCGAGGGCGTGGCGCTGGAGTTCGCCGACGACGCGATCGACGCGCTGGCGGGCTTGGCCGCCGACATCAACGAGCGTGTCGAGAACATCGGCGCCCGCCGGCTGGCCACGGTGCTGGAAAAGCTGCTGGAGGAGGTCAGCTTCTCGGCATCCGATCGCCACGGCGAGACCGTGCGCGTGGACGCGGCGTACGTGACCGAGAAAGTGGCGCCGCTGGCCGCCCGCGGGGATCTGAGCCGGTTCATCTTGTGACGGCACCGCCCGCGGCGCCTATGCCGCGTCCGTCTTTGGCACCGCTGCGCGAGACGATCGCGCAATTCGGCCTGGATGCCCGCCGCAAGCTCGGCCAGCATTTCCTGCTCGATGAGAACCTGACCGCCAAGATCGCCCGCCAGGCCGGCGAACTGGCCGGCCGGCACGTCGTGGAGGTCGGTCCTGGCCCGGGCGGCCTCACGCGCGCGCTGCTGGCGACCGGTGCCGAGCGCGTCACCGCCGTCGAGCTCGACCCGCGCGCCGCGGAGGCCATGCGCGCCTTGGCCGGCCACCACGCGGGCCGGTTGCGGGTGGTGGAGGCCGATGCGCTAGCCACCGACCTCGCCGCGCTGGTGCCGGCGCCGCGCCAGATCGTCGCCAACCTGCCCTACAACGTGGCCACCCCGCTGCTGATCGGCTGGCTGCACCAGGCTGCGTGCTGGGAACGCATGACGCTGATGTTTCAGCAGGAGGTCGCCGAGCGCATCGCCGCCCCACCCGATACGCCGGCCTACGGTCGCTTGGCCGTGCTGGCGCAGTGGACGTGCAGTACGGCGCTGCTGATGCGCATCCCGCCTGCCGCCTTCACCCCGCCGCCCAAGGTGTTCTCCGCCGTGGTCGGGTTCCAGCCCAAGCCCGTGCAGCCCGACCCGGCCCTGTTCGCAGCGATGGAACGCCTGACCGCATCCGCCTTCGGCCAACGGCGCAAGATGCTGCGCGGATCGCTGCGGACGCTGGGCGGCGAAGCCTTGCTCGAGAAGGCCGGCATCGCGCCGGAACGGCGGGCTGAGACTCTGGACGTGGCGGAGTTCGATCGACTGGTGCGGATGCTTTAGGCAAAGAACGAACCGAAGAACTCTTGATCCTGGGTGTACACCTAGAACAGTCCGCAACAGCAAAAGTCTTTTGCTTCTTTTCTTCAGAAAAGAAGACCTTTCTCACTTTTCCCTGGCCGACGCGAACCGCGACAAATCGACTCCATCCCTCGGCCGCTTGGACTGGAAGAACGTGTAGCTCAGCGTAATCTCGTGCACGTCGGCCGTGTTCGGATCGGTCGCCATTTGCGGATCGACGAAGAACGTCACCGGCATGCGCGCATGCTCGCCCGCCCGCAACCGCTCCTCGTTAAAGCAAAAGCACTGTATCTTCTTGAAATAGGCTCCCACCTTCTCCGGCGTCACGTTGAAGGCGGCATGGCCCACGATGTCGCGGTCGCTCTCGTTCGTCGCGTCGAAGAATGCCATCGCGTCCTGGCCCAGATGCACCGTCACGCTGCGCTGCGCAGGCTCGAACCGCCAGGGCAGGCTTGGCGCCACCGTGGTGTCGAAGAACACGCTCACCACGCGGCCGCTTTGCCGCGTGGCGTTGGCCTGCACGCGCTGCGTCGTGCCGCCCGCGCCGGTGAACTGGCAGAACAGGCGGTAGAGCGTCACCGAGTACGACGTGACGCCCACCATCACGGCCAGAACCGCCAGGAAGCCAATAACCGTGCCGCGCTTGCTGATCATGGACACCAGATGAGGCGAGCCAACCGGCGAGCAAGATCCGGGGTCAGCTCGCCGGCTTGATAAAACCGCGCGCCCGCGCCACCACACCGCCATGCAGCGTGTTCTCTCCGGCATCCAGCCGTCCGGCATACCGACCCTGGGCAACTACCTGGGCGCGATACGCAACTGGGTGGCGTTGCAGGACGGGCATGACTGCCTGTTCTGCGTCGTCGACCTGCACGCCATCACCAGCTTCCAGGAGCCCGCCCGCCTGCGCGCGCAAAGCCTGGAGATGGCCGCCACCCTGCTCGCCTGCGGCATCGACCCCGGCCGCAGCATCCTGTTCGCTCAGTCCGCCGTGAGCGCCCACGCACGCCTGGCCTGGATCTTCAACTGCGTGGCACGGCTGGGCTGGCTGAACCGGATGACGCAGTTCAAGGACAAGGCGGGCCGCGACCGCGAAGCCGCGTCGGCCGGCCTATACGTCTACCCCAACCTGATGGCCGCCGACATCCATGCCTATCACGCGACCGGCGTGCCGGTGGGCGATGACCAGCGCCAGCACCTCGAGCTGGCCAACGACATCGCCGAGAAATTCAACCACGACTACGGCGTGGACTTCTTCGGCCGGATCGAGCCGCTGATCCTGGATCAGGCCGCACGGGTGATGAGCCTGCGCGACGGCACCCGCAAGATGTCGAAATCCGATCCTTCGGACCAAAGCCGCATCAACCTGACCGACGACGCCGACACCATCGCCTCGAAGATAAGACGGGCGAAAACCGACCCCGAGCCGCTGCCCACCGAACCCGCCGGGCTGGGCAACCGTGCCGAAGCACGCAACTTGGTCGGCATCTACGCAGCACTCGCCGCGACCGATCCGGCGGGTGTGCTGGCCGAGCATGGCGGCCGAGGCTTCGGCCCGTTCAAGGAGGCGTTGGCCGAACGGCTCATCGCCCGCCTGTCGCCGATCGCGGCCGAAACCCGCCGGCTGCTGGGCGACACGGCGCATCTGCACCAGATGCTGCGCGACGGCGCGGAGCGGGCTCGCGCCATCGCCGAGCCGGTCGTGCAGGAGGCCGAGCGGATCGTGGGTTTCCTGGCCTGACCGGCACCGCCATCAGCGTTCTGTCACCCCGCGCGAAACTCTCCGCTGAGAGGACCGCTGTTCTCGCAGGTGCCGTCGCTTCAGCTGGCCCCGCCTCCCGAAAGGATACTCCCCATCTCAGACATCGCCCTGGCTCAGCCGGCACCCGGCCTGATTGCGGCCGCAGCACGCGGCAGCCGCTTCGACAGCGCCCGCCTTCACCGCTTGATTGCGGGCAGCCGTATGATACGGTCGCTTTCTATCGGCCTGCTGGCCCGGCTGGAGCTTGCCTTCCTGTCGGGCCACAAGGAGCCGCACGTGCTGGCCGACATAAGAGCCGCCCGCAGCGGCCGCGAATCGCTGCTCAGCGGCAACGAGGCCTTCACGCTCTACTCGGTCGCCCGCGCGCAGGCCGCCTTGGGTGGCGAGATGGCCGAGGTCGGGGTGTACCAGGGCTGTTCGGCCCGGATCATCAGCGTGGCCAGCGACGGCGCAAAGCTGCATCTGTTCGACACCTTTGCCGGCCTGCCGCTGCCGGACGCCTCCGAGCACGACCGCATGCGCGAGGGCCACTACGCCGCCTCGCTTCCCTCGGTAAAGGCCTACTTGGCCGACCGCCAGAACGTGAGCTTCTACCAGGGCATGTTCCCGCAGACTGCCGGCCCCGTCGCAGACCGGCGCTTTTCGTTCGTCCACCTGGACGTGGACCTGAAATCGAGCACGCTGGGCTGCCTGGGTTTCTTCTACGACCGCATGCTGCCGGGCGGGATCATACTGACGCACGACTACTCCTACCTCGACGGCGTGCGCGCCGCCTTCACCGAGTTCCTGACGGGCCGCCCGGAACGTGCCGTCGAGCTGCCGACCTCGCAGGCGATGCTGGTCAAACTCTGACGGCGGATGCGCGGCCGCCCGCGGAGCGGTGTCTCCGCCGGGCTGAGGGCGACGTCCTGCGATGTCAAGGCTGACGGTCCCACGCGGCACCACCCGCACACCCGGTGCAGACCCCACGCGCCTGCCTACCGGCCTGGACCTGCGCGCGATCAGCATCGCCGAGGGCGTGCGCGCGGGGCTGGCTGCGGCGTTGCCGGTGGCGGCGTCGGTGTGGCTGGCCCAGCCGGTGTTGTCGCTGGCGGCACTCGGCGCGCTGCTGACCTGTATCGTCGATCCGGGTGGACCGTTGCGGCGGCGCCTGCCGCTTCTGCTCGCCTTCGTCAGCGGCGGCACCCTGTTGCTGAGCGGTTTCGGGCTGGTGCGCAACGCGGGCATCCTGGCCACCGCGGCCGTGGCGCTGCCCACGCTGTTTGCCGCCGGCTTCATGCGCGTATGGGGTGCGCCCGCGCAGGCCCTGGGCAACCTGCTGGCGGTGGTTATGCTGCTGGGCACCGACGACGCGCTTGGCTGGACGCAGGCACTGCTGGTTGCGGCAACGTTCGCCGGCGGCGGCGCGTGGGCATTGCTGCTGACCTTGGTGCTGTGGCGCATTCACCCGTTCGGGCCGGCCCGCCGCGCGGTGGCCGACGTGTGGGACGCGCTGGCCAGCCTGGTGCGCATGCTGCAGCGCCTGGTCGAGGCGGAGCTGCGCGGCGGGATCGGCTCCGAGGTCGCCTGGAATGCACACGGATGGGATGCCCATGCCAGGGCGGGCCGCGGCGCGGTGCGCGCAGCGCTGGAGCGCGCGCGTGCCACGCTGATGGGCACGCTGGAACAGCGCGGCCCGGCCAGCGGCCCGGCGGCGCAGAACCTGATGCGGCTGGAGGCTGCCGACCAGCTCTTCGTGAGCCTGATCGCCCTGTCGGACCAGCTCGAACAGGCCGACCCCGCAATTCAGGCATCGGCCATCATGCTGCTGCGTCGGCTGCGCCCGCTGCTGCGGGTGATGGCGCTGGCCACGGAGCGCGAGAAGGTGCGCGACCCGCCGCGTTTCGAGCGCGCCATTGCGCTGCTGGCCCGCGATGCCGAAGCCACTCCCGCGCTGGCCCCGGTCGGGCATGTGGTCGCCGAGCGGCTTCGCGTAGCCACCAGGCTGGTCGATCCGGCACAGTACCTGCCCGGCAGCGGCACGCAGGGGGATACCGGCATTCCTCTGCGCCAGCGCCTGGCCGCCCCGCTGGCGGCCAATTGGAGCCTCGGCAGCGCATCGCTGCGGCATGCGGCGCGTATGGCCCTGGTGGCGACCGCCGCGCTGGGTTTCACCCTGCTGCGTCACGGCCCGTACACGCATTGGCTAACGATCACGCTGGTGCTGGTCATGCAGCCGTTCTTCGCCACCACGTGGCAGCGAACGTTGGAGCGGGTGGGCGGAACGTTGCTGGGCGGCGTGGTGGCAGCCGGCCTGTCCGCCCTGCTGCACTCGCGGCTGCATCTGGCCGGGCTGCTGCCGGTGCTGGGGGCGCTGGCGCTGGCCGTGCGCCAGGTCAGCTACGGCATCTACATCGCCGTCTATACGCCGGTGGTGATCCTGCTGGTCGAGCAGATACGCCCGCAGGAGGACCAGACCGGGATCGCGTTGGCCCGCGCCGGCTACACCGTGCTGGGCGGGCTGATCGCCGTAGCCGCCAACGCGCTGCTCTGGCCGGCTTGGCAACCCGGACAGGTGCGGCGCGACCTCTGCACCGCGATCGCCGCGCATGCGGCCTATGCGCGTGCCGTGCTGGTGACACCGCACGCCGACCCAGGTCGGGAACGCCGGCAGTCGGGCCTGGCCAGCAACAACCTGGAGGCGTCTTTGCAACGGGCGATGCACGAGCCGCTGCGTGGTCAACGCGACAGGATGCAGGCGGTGCTGGCGGCCGATGCCACGCTGCGCCGCATCGCCGGGCGGCTGGCGGCCATCTCGATCGATCCGGCCCAGCGGCCCGATAAGGCAGCCTCCGCCTGGGTCGTGGCCGCCCTGCGCGCGATGGCCGGCGGCCGACCAAGCCCGCCCCGGTCCGGGCGTTGGGAGTGCGGCGAACAGTTCAACCGACTGGCCCGGCAAATAGAGCTGCTCGGCTTCACGCTGCAACGGGATGGCAGCGATCGCCATGAGCCATCGTGACAGTAAAGACTCGTGTTGCTGAAGGATAATCAGCTGATAGCGTAATGTGGGTAGGCACACGGCAGTATTCAGGGAGGTGCCCGCGCCGGGCTGCTGCTCCCGGGACTTCGGCAGGCGGAACCTGCACCTCCGATGACCACGACAACGACACGCACGCCGAGAGGTAGTTCCGATACGCTGCCAGGCTCCTCCTGGCCCTCCAAGGTAGCAGACCTCCTCAAAGAGGGCGAAACGCCGCGGGCGGCGATACGAGACGCATGTTCCGCACCCTTGACGGCGTATTCTCACCTGCGCTGAATGTTATGGATCCGGAGGATGATCATGGCCGATCTGTCGAAGCGCCCGGCGGTGGTATCCGCCTTGGTTTATGAAGATCCCATGGCGGCATTCGAATGGCTACAGAACGCTTTCGGCTTCGAGCCTGCAATGCTCATCACCGACGCAGACGGCAAGCTTGCCCATTCGGAAATGACCTTCGGCGACGGCTGGATCATGGTGGGCAGCGAATGGTCGGACGACCACCGCAGCCCGGCCCGTATCGGCGGAAAGAACACGCAGACCGTACACCTGCAACTGACGACCGACATCGATGCCCATTGCGCCCATGCGCGCCAAGCCGGCGCCGAGATCGTGATGGAGCCGGAAACCCAGTTCTACGGCGATCGCAGCTACCGCGCGCGCGACCCCGAGGGGCATATCTGGACGTTCGGCCAGACCGTCAAAACCGTGGCACCGGACGACTGGGATCGGGAAACCGGTTTGAAAACCAAGATCTGGCCCTGAGCGCGCCAGCCGCCGGCAGGACCGGACGGCTGCTTCTCGGACCCGCACCGCCGCCTATTGTTGCCGTATCGAGGCCATGACGGCCGGCGGGGCGGCCACAAGGTCGCGCGCGACCTGGTCAGCCAGCCCGCCCAGCAACCCGCTCATGCTGGCAGCAAGGTTGGCTGCACCCGGCCCGGACGGCTGTGCGGTGATCGACAGGTGGCGGGTCGATAGCGGCTGGCGCGTTATCCCACGCTCCACCGCCACCTCGGCGTTGAGCACCACCGCACCGGACGCGTCCGCTTCGAAGGTCTGGATGTCCACCTCTACACGCAGGTTCGGGTCGGCCGAGATCGCGCCCGACTGGGCGAACACGCTGGCGCCGGGCAGCCGCTGCGAGAGGTCCTGCGTCAAGACGCGGCCGATCATGTCGCCCAGCGGTTCGGCCCAGCGTAGCTGGCCGTTCACGGACAAGATGTAGCCGGCATTCTTCAACACCACGTCGGACCGGTCGAGGTAGCCCGCCAGCCCAGGCCGGCGAACCTCGATCGTGGCTGACGCACCCGGCAGAGCCGCGCCCGGAACGGACTGCAATGCGTAATAGGTCGGGTCCGGGGAGGCGCAACCCGCAAGCAGTGCACCCAGCAGAACGGCGATCGTGGGTCTGCTCATCGCTCCGCCGCCTGGGCCGTGCGGCCGCGTATCAACGCTTCGGGGTGACGGTCGAGGAAATCGGCCAGCAGACGCAGGCTGCGGGCGGCCTCGCTCACCTGGTCCAGAACATGCGCCACGCCGCGCTGGAAATCCGAGTTTCCGCCGTAGCCGCCTTCGCCCAGCGCCGTGTTGGCGCGCGCCACCGCCTGTTGCAGGTCGGCGCTGATCTTCGGCAGGCGCTGCAGCGCCGGCGTCAGGCCCTGGTCGGTGTGACGTACAAGGTGCTGCACGTCGGTCAGCGTCTCACTCAGCCTGGCGAGAGCATTGTTTACGTCGGGCCCGCTGACGGTGCGGTTCAGCGAAGCCAGCATCGCGTTCAGGTTGCGACCGATTTCGTCGAAGGGAATCCGGTCCAGCTTGGCGGTGATATCGCTAAGCGACGTCGTTATGGTATCGAACCCGCCACCCTGGCTTGGCATCACCAGCAAGTCTCCTTCCCGCATCACCTTGGCAGGCGGCGCATTGGGCACGAACTGGAGCGAAATCGACTTCTGGCCGGTGATGAAACTGCTCGACTCCAGCACGGCCCGCATGCCTTCGCCGACCAGCGTTTCCACCACATGCGGCGGGTCGGAATGCTGGCTTTCCAGTTCGGGCGAGAAAACACGTTCCGGCTGCAGCTCATAGAGGACGCGCGCCCGAATGCCGCGGCCGTCGGGCTGCATTACCAGAGTCACCTCGGTCACCGTTCCGATCTGGATGCCGAACACCTCGACCGGCGAACCGCGGCTGAGCCCCGCCACCGAGCTCGTGAAGTAGGCCACGAACGGGATTTTCCTGCTGAACCCCGCAGCATCGGCGTCATTCTTGCTGTCGTACAGCGTAAAATGCGCGTTGGGTGAGCTGACGGGCGCCAACAGGTGCACATGCGGCGTCTCGAAGGCGATCCCGCCGGACAGCAGCGCCTGCAACGATTCGACTTCCACATGCAGGCCTTGGCCGCCCAGGTTGACCGACAATCCCGACGCGTTCCAAAAATGCGTGTTCTCGTGCACGAACCTGTCGAACGGCTGGCGCACGAAGACGTTGATCGTGACGGGGCCCAGGCCGCCGCCCAGGTCGTAGTTGAGAACCTCGCCCACTTCGACGTCGCGATAGAACACGGGCGCCCCCGGCCCAAGCGAACCAAGCCGCGACGCCGTCAACGTGAAGCTCTGGCCCGGCTCGTCCGAACGCATGCCGGGCGGATCTTCCAGCCCGACGAAGTCGCGCTTGGATTGACCGCCAGGCAGGCCCGGATCGACCTCGATATAGGCGCCGGATACCAGCGTCTCGAGCCCCGAGATGTTGCCGGTCGAGAGCCGCGGCCGCACCACCCAGAAGCGCGCATGGTCGGTCAGGATGGTCTCTCCCTGCCGGTTCATCCGCACGTGCACCAGCACCGTGCGCATGTCGTGCGTGAGCGCCACATCCTCCACCATCCCAAGCGACACCGCCTTGTGGGTCACCTGGGTCTGCTGCGCGCTGATCCCGCTGCCGGTCTTGAAGCTGATGGTGATCAGCGGGCCGCGGTTGGCCAGCGTGGTTGCCACCAGATAGATTGCGATGCCCGCCGCCACGATCGGAATCAGCCAGATCAGTGAAAAGCGCCGCCGGCGACGGACCACCGCCTCGGGCGCCGGCCGTGCCGCATCGCCCGCCTGCCCACTCACGCGGCAGCCCGCTGCATGGGCGCGCGCGGACGTTCCAGGTCTTCGGCTTCCAGGTCATGGCCGGCAGCCGCCGCAGCGTCCCACATGATGCGCGGGTCGAAGCTGGCGGCCGCGAACATCGTCAGGATCACCACCGAAGCGAAGGCGATCGCACCGATGCCCGGCAATACCGTGGCGATGAAGCCCATGCGGACGAGGGCGACGAGAATGGTCAGCATGAACACGTCGATCATGGACCACCGCCCGATGCTGTCAATCAGCCGATAGAGGCGGGTGCGGTCGCGCAATCGGGTGACCGACCCCTCACCCGTCATGATCAGCAGGATGGCCAGGGCGGCCAGCTTGAACAGCGGCACGATGATGCTGGCCGTCAGCACCAGGATCGCCAGTGGCCACATCTGTGCCTGCGCCAGCTCGATCACGCCGCCGATGATTGTGCTGGGCGCACCACGGCCGAAACGTATGAGCGTCAGGATCGGATAGATGTTGGCCGGGATGTAGAGCACTGCCGCAGCCCCGCCCAGCGCCCAGGCGCGACCCAGGCTGTAGAACTTGCGCACGCGCAGGCGGGAGAAGCAGCGCGGGCAGCGCGTGCCCGGGCGGGCGTGCAGCACCTTGCGGCACGTGTCGCAGCCGATCAGCTTGTATTGCACCTGTTCGGGCACGTGCAGCGTCAGGTCGCGTGCCTCGATCGTCTCCCACACGTCCTCGTGGTCGAGCTCCACATCGACGGCGATGATGCACAGCATGACCCCGCCCAGCGCGAACAGGGCCGGCCCCACCTCCACCTGGGCGATCGCCTGCAGGCGCGAATAGGCGACGAAGGCGCCGAGCAGGAACACCTCGACCATCGACCAGGGCCGCAAGGTTTCCACCCAGCCGAACAACAGCGGCAGGCGGCGCGACGGGTTCGGCGTGCGCAGGCCGAGCAGCACGGTCAGGATCAGCACCTGCTGCAGGATCGGCACCCCGATCAGCGTCACCAGCACCACGCCGCTGATTTCCCACATGCCGTGGCCTTCCAGCTGGACGGGGCCGGTTAGCAGCGTGGCCTGATACGTGCGGCCGACGGTGCTGAGGTCGAGGAACGGCAAGTCGATGGCCAGCAGCAGCAGGACCAGGGCGGCGATGCAGCAGAACAGCGCCCGGTTCAGGCTGTCCCGCCGGCCGCGGCGCAGCGTGGCGTTGCAACGGCGGCAATGGGCGGCCTCACCCGGCTGCAACACGGGCACGCCCTGGAACAGGCCGCAATCCTGGCATTCGCGCATGATTTCATGCGGCTCCACCTCGGGCAGCATGCCGGCCGGGGCTAAGGCGTCATCGGACGGGTGGTTCATTCAGGTTCCGCAACGCGACGGACGGCCGCCCGTTTCGCTTCGTCTGCCAGCAGGCGGGCCTGGCTGGCAAGGGTGGCCATCTGGCAAGATCCGGTGTGGCGCGCCATAAGCGCCGCGTTGCAGCCGGAGTCCCGCGCGTTGTCCAGCATCTCGGTCGAACAGCGCTGCCACCTGATCGTGCTGGGCAACGAGAAGGGCGGCTCGGGCAAATCGACCACGGCCATGCACCTGGTGGTAGGCCTGCTGCGCGACGGCTACCGGGTGGGCGCGATCGACCTGGACGCCCGCCAGGGTACGCTGTCGGGCTATTTTTCCGCCCGCGTCGCCTATGCGGCGCGGCACGGCGTGGACCTGCCCATGCCGCTGGCCGAGAGCGTCTACCGCAGCGAGATCGACAGCCGTGCGGAAGCCGAGGCGGAGGAGCGCGCGGCCTGGAGTGCGGCGTTGGCCAGGCTTGGCGAGGCGTGCGAGGTCGTCGTGATCGACTGCCCGGGTGCCGACACCAACCTGGCGCGCCTGGCCCATGCGGCAGCCGATACGCTGATCACGCCGATCAACGACAGTTTCGTCGATTTCGCCATGCTGGCGCGGGTCGATCCGGACAACCACACGGTGATCAACCCCAGCATTTACAGCGAGATGGTGTGGCAGGCCCGCAAGCAGCGGTTCGCCCGCGACCGCGCGCGGATCGACTGGATCGTCATGCGCAACCGGATGGGTGCGACCGAGATGCGCAACAAGCGCGACGTGGGCACCACGCTGGAGACGCTGGCCAAGCGCATCGGCTTCCGCACCGTCAAGGGCTTCGGCGAGCGGGTGATCTTCCGCGAGCTCTACCTGCAGGGCCTGACGCTGATGGACGTGCGCGAGGCCGGGCTGCAGATACAGCTAGGGATGAGCCACATCGCCGCCCGGGCGGAGGTGCGGGCGCTGCTTTCGGCCATACGCAAGCCGCCGCCACGCGGCCAGTCCGTTTCGGCCGCGTGAGACGGCCGCCCGTCCGTTTCGGCCAGCGCGCTTGCGTACGAAACGCGTTTCGCAACGAGGAACGCTTTGTGCAAGACCGTGTTTTCAGTCCGCATCGGGGCATGCTGGCGGCGACGGGAGGAGGGCGGCGCGCAATTAACCTCTTGGCGTGCGGGGCGCTGCGTGCTCCCAATGGATTGCGACCAGATTAAGGTCCGGCCAGGAGCGGCCGGCTGAGTAGAGGAGAGCGGACCGTATGAAGGAGTGCGCGGCATGAATTACGCCGAGCAGGGCAGAAACCCGACGCGCCACATCGTTGGCCTCAGCATCGTGGTGCTACTGCATATTTTCTTGATCTACGGGCTGATCAACGGCCTGGGCTCGACGATCATCGACAAGCTGAAGGCCCCGGTCGAAACCAAGATCATCC
>CAXUHU010000020.1:0-41541 GCA_964250925.1 uncultured Acetobacteraceae bacterium | reverse complement strand
CTAAATCCGCTCGATCTCCGCCCCGCACGCCCCCAGCTTGCGTTCCACCGCCTCGTAGCCGCGGTCCAGGTGGTACACGCGGTTGACCACCGTCTCCCCGCGCGCCGCCAGCCCGGCCAGCACCAGCGACACGCTGGCCCGCAGGTCGGTGGCCATCACCGGGGCGCCCTGGAGTGCCGGAACGCCGCGGACGATGGCGGAGGCGCCGTGCACGTTAATACGGGCGCCCATGCGGCTCAGCTCGGGGGCGTGCATGAAACGGTTTTCGAAGATGGTTTCGGTAATCATCGCAGCCCCTTCGGCCACCGACATCAGGCTCATGAACTGTGCCTGCATGTCGGTGGGAAAGCCGGGATAGGGCTCGGTCTTCATGTCGGTGCCGTGCAGGCCGTTCAGGCGGCGCACCAGCAGGCCGCCATCGGTCTCGCTCACCTCTACGCCGGCCTCGGCCAGTGCGGCGGCCAGCGCCGCCATGTGGTCCAGCCGGGCGCCCAGCAGCCGCACCGCGCCGCCCGCGATGCCCGCGGCACAGGCGTAGGTGCCGGTCTCGATCCGGTCGGGCACGATCGGGTGGCGGGCGCCGTGCAGGGCGGCCACGCCCTCCACCGTCAGCTGGTCGGTGCCGATGCCCTCGATACGAGCGCCCATGGCCACCAGGCAGTCGGCCAGGTCGCTGATCTCCGGCTCGCGCGCGGCGTTGGACAGCACGGTGCGGCCGTGCGCCAGGCTGGCCGCCATCAGCAGGTTCTCGGTGGCGCCGACCGAAACGAAGGGGAACAGGATGTCTGCCCCCTGCAGGCCCTGCGGCACGGCGGCGTGCACGTAGCCGCCTTCCAGCCGGATTTCGGCGCCCATCTGCTCCAGCCCCTTGAGGTGCAGGTCGACGGGGCGGGCGCCGATGGCGCAGCCGCCGGGCAGTGACACCTTTGCTTCCCGGCAGCGCGCCAGCAGCGGGCCCAGCACCAGGATGGAGGCGCGCATCTTGCGCACGATGTCGTAGGGGGCGACCGTGTTGGTGATGCGGCCGCCCAACGCGATCTCCCGCCCCTCGTTTGCCCGCTCCACCGCGATGCCGTGCTGGGCCAGCAGGTCGCCCATGGTGTCCAGGTCGGCCAGCAGCGGCACGTTGGAGAGCACCAGCCGCTCGTCGGTCAGCAGCCCCGCGGTCATCAGCGGCAGGCCCGCGTTCTTCGCCCCGCGTATGGCGATGTCGCCATGCAACGGGCGACCGCCCTTGATCAGTATCCGGTCCAAGTCAATCACCCCAAAACAAAAGTCTTTTGCTTCTTTTCTTCAGAAAAGAAGGCCTTGTCCTACAGCTTAGGCAAAGCCACCCCACGCTGTCCCATGTATTTCCCTTTCTTGTCGGCGTAGCTGATTTCGGGCGGGCTGTCGCCGTGCAGGAACAGAAACTGGCAGATACCCTCGTTGGCGTGGATCTTGGCCGGCAGAGGGGTGGTGTTGCTGATCTCGATGGTCACCTGGCCCTCCCACTCGGGCTCCAGCGGCGTCACGTTCACGATGATGCCGCAGCGCGCATAGGTCGATTTGCCCAGGCAGATCACCAGTATGTCGCGAGGGATGCGGAAGTACTCGACCGTGTGGGCCAGCGCAAAACTGTTCGGCGGGATGATGCACACCGGTGCGCGCCGGGTGACGAAGCTGGTCTCCGAAAAGTCCTTCGGATCGACGATGGCGCTGTCCACGTTGGTAAACACGCGGAAATCCTCGGCCACCCGCGCGTCGTAGCCGTAGCTGGACAGGCCGTAGCTGATCACGCCGTCGCGCTTCTGCGTCTCCACGAACGGCTCGATCATGGCGTGCTCGGTGGCCATGCGGCGTATCCAGTGGTCGGGCATCACAGGCATTCGGTTGGCAGTTTCAGTTGTCTGTCGTCGCAGGTGGCGAATCGGGCGTCTCACCCATGTCGGCCTCTTGCAAACGCGCCTGCTGCTTGCGACGCCGCAGGTTCTCACGCAAGGCGGCGGCCTCGCGCTCGCGTCTTGCCTGCGCCTCGGCCTGCGCGCGCGGTGTCAAATCCGGCATGTCACTCGGGCACCTCGTCGGTCACCACCGTGAAGCCCGACAGGATCGACGGGCCGAACACCGTCGAGATCGCAACGTCGGTGGCATCGCGGCCGCGCGCCATCAGTATGCGGCCGATGCGCGGCATGTTGTGGCGCGCGTCGAACGTGTACCAGCGCCCGCCGAGGTAGGCCTCGAACCAGGCGGAAAAATCGCCCGGTGCATCCACCCGGGGCACGCCGATGTCGCCCAGGTACCCCGTGCAGTAGCGCGCCGGGATGTTCATGCAGCGGCAGAACGCCACGGCCAGGTGGGCGAAGTCGCGGCACACGCCGCGGCCTTCCTGGTAGCCCTCCCACGCCGTGCGCGTGCTGCGCGCGTCCTGGTAGTTGAACTTGATGTGGCCGTGCACGAAGTCGCAAATCGCCTGCACCCGGCCCCAGCCAGGCTGCGTATGGCCGAACAGCGACCACGCGGCGTCGCTCAGCCGGTCGGTCTCGCAATAGCGGCTGCCCAGCAGGAACGTCAGCATCTCCGCCGGCAGATCCTCCACCCGGTGCTGCTCGGCGTCCCAGGCCACGGCGTCCGGCAGCCCGGTGTCGTACACGTCGAAAGCGGTGTGGATCGTGGTGCGGCCAGGCGGCGCCAGGATGCGGGTGCACAGGTTGTCGAAGCCGTCGATGTAGGTGCCGAGCGGCACGTGCGGCGTGTAGGTGATCGGCGCCTCGGTCAGCAGGTCGTGCGCGCGGCTGGGATGCACGCTGATGGCCAGCATCATCGGCGTGGTCTGCGGGCAGTCGAAGCTGATCTCGTAGCCGGCGTGTATCCGCATGTCCTAGTGACCCTCCGTGGCAGCGTAGCGAGGCGTGTCCTGCCAGCCCTGCACCGTACCCTGCAAACCCGGTGCCGTGTTCTCGGTGACGCTGACCTCGACGGTCAGGCCCAGGCTGTCGCTGGGAAACCCCGTCCAGCTCCCCCAGAGCGGCACGGCCTGCGAAGGATGCCGCGCGATGGCAACCCGGATCAGGTCGTGGCTGCCGACGATGCCGTTGGTGGGGTCGAACTCCACCCAGCCGGCGCCGGGCAGGTAGACCTGCACCCAGGCATGGGTAGAGCCGCCGCCCACCCGCGGGATACCGGATTGCGAGGCCGGTGAGTAGAGGTAGCCGGAGACGAAGCGGGCCGCGAAACCGAGCGAACGCACCGCCTCCATCATCAGCACCGCGAAGTCGCGGCAGGAGCCGGCGCGTAACCGCAGCGTCTGCACCGGCTCCTGAACACCCATCTCCTCGCGCCGCACATAGGTGAAGTCGCGGCGTATGGCGTGGGTGATACGAGCCAGCAGGTCGGCGCTGCCCACCGGGCCGCGTCCACGCGTGAAATCCGCCGCCCAGCCGGCCAGCTCGCGCGCAGGATCGGAATAATGCCGCTCGATGGAGCGCTGCAGGTCGGGCAAATCCGCCTGGTCGTAGGCGAAAGGGAAGAGTTCGGCGTGGCGCGCCAGCGGAAACTCCAGCATCTCCCGGCTGGCGTGCTCCAACTCGATCACGCTCTCGAAACGCAGCTTGGTGGACCGGCGGGAGAAGCATACGCAGGCTACGCAGTTGCCGAACACGTCGTGCATCCAGTGTATCGAGGACGGTTCGGGCTCGACGCGCAGCTCGGCGTGCAGCAGGCGCTGGTCGTAGCTGTCGCGCGGCCGAAACATCACCCGGTGCTCGCCGAATGCCACCGGCTGACGATAGCGGTAGGTCGAGACGTGTCGGACGGTGAGCAACGCCATGGCCCGATCCTCACAGCCTCCCGCCCGACGGGCAAGGTTTTGCGGCGGCAAGACTTCGATGCAAGGCTGGGCCGCGCCGTCCCGACGTATTATGCAGCCGGCATGCCAGATTGCCACCTGCTCGGCCCGAACGACCCGGCACCCGTCCGCGTGCACGATCCGGGCGCGCCGTCGCCCTTCCTGCTGGTATGCGACCACGCCGGGCGCGCCGTGCCGGCCGCCCTGGGCGATCTGGGCGTGGCCCCGGCCGACTGGGACCGCCACATCGCCTGGGACATCGGGGCGGCCGGCCTATGCGCCGGCCTGGCCCCGCTGCTGCGTGCCACTTGGATCGAACAGACGTATTCGCGCCTGGTGATCGACTGCAACCGCCGCCCGGGCCACCCCACCTCGATGGCGCCGCACAGCGACGGCACGGAGGTGCCCGGCAACCGCAACCTGTCCGGCCCGGCACAAGCCGCACGCATAGCAGAGATTTTTGAGCCATATCACAGCGCCATCGCGGCCGAACTGGACCGCCGGCGGGCGGCCGGCAGGCCCACTATCTTGATTGCCTTACACAGTTTTACGCCCGTCATGGCCGGAGTCGCCCGCCCATGGCAGGCCGGCGTGCTGTTCAACCGCAGCCCCGGCCTGGCGTTGGCGCTGGCCGCCCGCTTGCGCGATGGAGGCTTCATCGTAGGCGAGAACGAACCTTACGCCCTGGGCGACGACTCGGACTATACAGTGCCGGTGCACGCCGAAGCGCATGGCCTGGCCTACGTGGAGCTTGAAATACGGCAAGACCTGATCGCCGAGGCCGCTGGCCAAATCGCCTGGGCAAGGCTGTTGGCCGACGCGTTGCCAAGCGCCTACGCTTACGTGCAAAGCCATCATGAACTTGGAGGCTGGGCACCACCACAGCGCGCGTGAGGTTGGTTCGGCTAGTGCCCATTGGGCCACCTAACTGTCGTCCTGCGACGCCCGGCTAAATGCGGCTTTGCTCCGGCAACACCTCTTGCATCAGACGTAAAGCCAAACCAGCCAGATGCCCCCCGCCAGGAACGGCCCGAACGGCACCCGCTCACCGGCATCCGGCCATCCCCGCCGCAACGCCCAAACCAAGCCCGCCAACGCTGCACCCAGCAGCACATCCGGCAGCAACAGCCCGCCGACCCAGGCGCCGCCGGCGGCCAGCAGCTTGGCGTCGCCTTGGCCCAATCCCTCGCGTCCGCGCAGCCGCCGGTAGGTCCAGGCCAGGGCGCGAAAGCCAGCGTAGCCCGCGACCGCGCCGATTACGCGGCCGGCCAGCATGTCAGGCTCCAGCCAGGCGGCTTCACTCAGCCCGGCCACAATCAGCGGCAGTGTGAGCGCATCCGGCAGGCGCAGGCAGATCGCGTCGATCCAGCCCAGCGTCAGCAGCGTCCAGCCCAACGTGCAACCGGCCCAGAGCAGGGCGCCGCGCTCGCCGGCCGCCACCGCCCAGAGGGCCACAGCCAGCGCGGCCAGCTCCACCAACAGGTGATATCGGGGGATCGGCGTCTTGCAGAAACGGCAGCGCCCCCTCAAAACCAGAAAACTCGCAATTGGGACAAGGTCGGGCACGCCCAACGCATGGCCGCAGGCGGGGCAGGCGGAGCGGCCGGTGGCCACGCCGCGCCAGGCGCCCTCACCGTGAGGCAGCCGCGCGATCAGCACCCCCATGAAACTGCCGACGAGCGGGGCGGCCAGCACCGGCCACAGCCATCCGTTGTTTAACTCGACCGTGTCCACGCTTACCGTATGCTTATCCCTGATTAGCACTGCCTTAGACCGCACGCGGTCGCCGGCGACAGAGGCGGAGACGAGAATGACGGCAGTGGGCCAACGCGTGCCAGCCCAGGACGCAGGGGCCACCTCCCAGCCTGAAGCGGAGCGGCAGGTGGACCTGCTGGCCAGCATCCTGCTGCGCCAGGGCCAGTGCGACAGCCAGACCGTCGAGCGCGGCCGGCGCGTGGCCGCCGAAAGCGGCCAGCGTCTAGACCTGGTGCTGATCCAGCTGGGCCTGGTCACCGAGCGCGGCCTGGCCGAGGCGTATGCCACCCTGCTCGGCGTGCCGCTCGCCGGCCCCGCACGCTTCCCCGAGACGCCATTATACCCCGAGCGGCTCACGCCGCGCTTCCTGCGCACCGCGCGCGCCTGCCCGCTCGCGGTGGAAGCCGACACGCTGGTGCTGGGCGTGGCCGACGCGCTCGACGCGTTCACGCCGGCCGCCGTGCAAGCCGCCACCGGCCTGCCGGTGCGCCTCGAGATCGCCGTGCCGATCGAGATGGAGGCGGCGTTTGGCCGGCTGTATCCGGAAGGCGATGCCGCCGATACTGCCGCCGACACCGGCGGCGCCGGGCTGGAGGAAGACGCCGAGCGGCTGAAGGACCTGGCCAGCGAGGCGCCGGTCATCCGGCTGGTTAACCAGATCATCGGCCGCGCGGTGGAAACCCACGCCAGCGACATCCACGTGGAACCTTTCGAGGACCGGCTGCGCGTGCGCTACCGCTACGACGGCGTTCTGCACGAGGCCGACAGCCCGGCCGCCCGCCTGGCGCCGGCCATCATCAGCCGCATCAAGATCATGGCTAAGCTGGACATCGCCGAGCGCCGCCTGCCGCAGGACGGCCGTATAAAACTGGCGGTGCGCGGCACCGAGATCGACTTCCGTGTGTCTACCATCCCCTCGCTCTACGGCGAAAAAGTGGTGCTGCGCGTGCTGGACCGCAGCTCGGTCAGCTTCGACTACGTCAAGCTCGGCCTGCCGGCCGGCGTGGTGGCGCAGTGGTCCAAGGCGCTGGAGCTGCCCAACGGGATACTGCTCGTCACCGGCCCGACCGGCTCGGGCAAGACGACCACGCTGTACACCGGGCTGACCGCGATCAACGCCATCAGCCGCAACATCGTTACCGTCGAAGACCCGATCGAGTACCAGCTCAGCGGCATCAACCAGATACAGATCAAGCCGCAGATCGGGCTCACCTTCGCCGCCCTGCTGCGCTCGATCCTGCGCCAGGACCCCGACGTGATCATGGTGGGCGAGGTGCGCGACCTGGAGACCGCACAGATCGCCGTGCAGGCCGCACTCACCGGCCACCTCGTGCTGTCCACCCTGCACACCAACTCGGCCGCCGCCACCATCACCCGCCTGCGCGACATGGGGCTGGAGGACTACCTGCTGACCGCAGTGCTGCGCGGCGTGCTGGCCCAGCGCCTGGTCCGCCGCCTGTGCGACCACTGCAAGCGCGAGGCCGACGCGCCGCCCGAACTGGTGACGCGCTTCGGCCTGGAGCAGCGTTCGCACGGCCGACCGATGCACCTGTGGCACCCGGTCGGCTGCGCGCAGTGCCGCAGCACCGGCTATCGCGGCCGCCAGGCGATCGCCGAGTTCCTGCAGCCCAACCCGGAGATCGAACACCTGATCTTCTCCAAGGCTGACCAGAGCGAGGTGGAACGCGCCGCCGTTGCCAACGGCATGGTCACCATGTTCAACGCCGGGCTGGACGCGGCACTGGCCGGCACCACGACGATCGAGGAAGTCGTGCGCAGCATCCGGGCCGAGGCGTGAGAGGCATGCACATAGAACGGCGCCTCCTTCTCGCGGGCATCGGCGCCGCCGCCCTGGCTCCACCGGCACGCGCAGCGTCACCGATCGTCACGGAACGCTTTTCCGTCGTGGTGCAAGGCTCCGGGCCGGACGTCATCCTGGTGCCCGGCCTGGCTTGCTCGCGCGAGGTTTGGGCCGGCGTTGTGGCGGGCTTGGGCGGACGCGCCCGCGTGCACCTGGTCCAGGTCGCCGGCTTCGGCGGCGAGCCGGTCCGCGGCAACGCACAGGGCGATGTCTGCGCCGGTGTCGCCGAAGGACTGGCCGGCTACATCGCCGCACAGGGGCTGCACCGCCCGGCGCTGATCGGCCATTCGATGGGCGGCACGATCGGGCTGATGCTGGCCGCCCGCCATCCGGACGCGCTGGGCCGGCTGATGGTGGTCGACATGTTTCCCGCCCTGGCTGGGGCGATGACCCGCCTGGGCGCGACATCGCAGCAAATTAAGGTCATGGCCGACGGTGTGGCTGGCCGCATGGAACACGCCGACGCGGCGCAGTTCAAGGCATCGCTCGACCAGAGCCTGAACAGCATGATCCTGACGGACAGCGCCCGCCCGGCCGTCGAGCAGCAGGGTGTCGCCAGCGACCACGGCGTGGCCGGCCGCGCGATGCGCGAGCTGATCCTGACCGATGTGACACCCGAGCTGGCCCGGATCACCATCCCCGTCACCGTGGTGCACGCCTGGGCCAAGAACGCGCCCTACACCCCGGCGCAATCCGACCAACTCTACCAGTCGGTTTACGCCAAGCTGCGTGGCGTGAAGCTGGTGCGCATCGACGACAGCGGCCACTTCATCTTCCTCGACCAGCCCCAAAAATTCGAAGCGGCCGTCGTGGATTTCCTGAAGGGATAGGGGCTGTTTGGAAAATTGGCCTGACGAGTCAGATGGCGTGGTTGTGCCGAGCACAGGAGCGGAGCGGCCTTTTGTGGCCGTGAGTATCGGAGCGCAGGAAAGTCGCCTCAGATGGCCGTCGGGGCGCGTTTACGGACAGCTCCGCTGATGCCGAGCTTTCGCTACACCGCCATCACGCCGGGGGGTGAGACGGCAACCGGGCTGATGGAGGCACCGACCGAGCAGGCGGTGATCGAAATCCTACGCCGCCAGGGCAGCCTGCCGATGCGCGCCGAGCCAGCCGACCAGCGCACCGGCGGCCTCTCGTCGCTGCTCGGCGCCGAGTTCGGCCGCGGCCGGCGGCTGTCCGGGCAGGACCTAGCCGAAGTGACGCGCGAGCTTGCCGTCATGCTGGGTGCCGGCCAGGACCTGGACCGCGCCCTGCGCTTCCTGGTCGATACCGCGCAGAAGAAGCACGTGCGCGCCATCCTCAACCAGATACGCGAGGCGGTGCGCGACGGCAGCCCGTTCGCCGCCGCCTTGCAGCAGCACCCGGCGAGCTTTCCCAACCTCTATGTCGGCCTGGTGCGCGCGGGCGAAGCGGGCGGCATGCTGGCCAACACGCTGGAGCGGCTGGCCGACCTGCTGGAGAAGCAACGCGCCCTGCGCGCCAGCGTCGTCTCCTCGCTGATCTACCCGATCATCCTGTTGGTGGCCGGCATCGGCTCGATCGTGCTGCTGCTGACGCAGGTTCTGCCGCAATTCGTGCCGATGTTCGAACAGGCCGGCGCCGCCCTGCCGCGCCCCACGCAGATCGTGATCGCACTGGGCAACGCCGTCTCCGGCTACGGCCTGTATGCCGCCGTGCTGGGCGTGATCCTGTTCGTGGCTACCCGGCAGGCGCTGGCCCGCCCCGGTCCGCGCCTGTGGTGGGATCGCACGCTGCTGCGCCTGCCGGTGTTCGGCACGCTGGCGCGCGAGGTTCTGGCCGCCCGCTTCGCCCGTACGCTGGGCACGTTGCTGCAGAACGGCGTGCCGCTGGTCTACTCGCTGGGCATCGTCGCCGACGTGATCGGCAACACGGCTGCCGCGGCCGCGGTACGCACGGCCACCGAAAGTGCCAAGGGCGGCGCCGGCCTGTCCCGCCCGATGCAGCAATCGGGCATCTTCCCGATCCGCACCGTCTACCTGCTGCGCCTGGGCGAGGAGACCGCCCAGCTCGGCGGCATGTCGCTGCGCGCCGCCGAGATCCACGAGGAGCAGTCCCGCATCGGCATCCAGCGGATGACCGCGTTGCTGGTGCCGGTGCTGATCCTGACCATGGGCGTGGCCGTAGCTGGCATCGTGAGCTCGCTGCTGCTGGCGATGCTGAGCCTGAACGACCTGGCGCAATGAGGGGACTTTGAGCCTGCCGACCGGCCCAACTACATAGCTTTATATACGCAGGGTGAGGGTTCGCGGGATGTTGGCGGTTGCGGAGGTAACGAAGAAGCTTCCTTCACGACACATGAATTCACGTCAGGTGCGCCAACGCCAGGTAGTCCTGGCTCTGCATCTCCTCCAGCCGTGACGCGGTGCGCTCGAAGGCCTGGGCCCCCTCGCCGCGCCGATACAGCTGATCCGGCATGGCGTCGGCGGACGCGACCAGCTTTACCCGGTGGTCGTACAGCGCATCGACCAGAACGATAAACCGGCGTGCCTCGTCGTAGTTGTCGGGCGACAGCAGCGGCACCTCGTCCAGCACCAGCGCGTGAAAATGAGTGGCCAGCGCCAAGTAGTCGCCGGCGCCCAGCGGCGCGCCGCACAACGCCGAAAAATCGAAGCGGGCGACCCCGGCGGCCGCCAACGGCACGGCCAGCCTACGGCCCATCACCAGCAGGTGGTCGGGGCTGGCCGGCACGCCGCCGGTCAGTTGTCGAAACGTTTCGTCCAGCGCGCGTTCGGCTCGCGCGCCAGTGGGCACGTGCCACACGGCACCGCCGCGCAGCCGCGCGCGGCGGAAATCGCGCTCGCCGCCCAGCACCAGCACGTCCAGCCGCTCCTGCAGCAGGGCGATGAACGGCAGGAACGCGTCGCGCCCCGGTTTGCCGCGGAACAAGTCGCTTGGCGCCGTGTTCGAGGTGGCAACGACCACGACGCCGCGGTCGAACAGGGCGGCGAACAGGCGGCCCAGGATCATCGCGTCGGCGATGTCGTTGACCTGAAACTCGTCGAAGCACAGCAGCGCCGCTTCGGCGGCGATGCGGTCGGCGAGCGGCGGGATGGGGTCGTCCCCGTCCGGATTTTGGGCCTTCCAGGCGTGGATGCGGGCGTGCACCTCCTGCATGAAGCGGTGGAAGTGGATGCGGCGCCGGCGGGCGACCTGGGCGACGCCGAAGAACAGGTCCATCAGCATGGATTTGCCGCGGCCGACGTCGCCCACCAAGTAGAGGCCGTTCGGATGCTCGTCCGGCACGCCCTCGGCCGGACGCCGGCGCCACAGCCTGGCGAACAGCCCTCCCTGGGGTAGCGGCAGCGTGGGGTCGTAGCCGCGCAGCTTCACCCACAGATCCTGCAGCCGTTCTGCGGCCAGCCGCTGCGACGCGTCTGACGTCAGGGCGCCGTCGCGCACCAGCGCGCGGTAGGCGTCCAGCGGGCCGACGCCCGGCGCCTGCTTGGCCGGGTTCATGAGCGGTGCAGCGCGATTCATCTCGGCCCGCGCCTTAATCCGGACAGGGCCTGGAAGGCAATTGCGCAACCGAGATCAATCAAACGCGAGCGTTAATCCCTGCGAAGGTCTGCAACGTTAGGCTCGTCACGTGAAAATATTTCGGCCGTATCCGCGAGAGCACACATGACGCACGCAGCCAGAACCGTTGCCACCTTTCTCGCTTTGGCGGGCAGCATTGCGCCCAGCCTGGCCGCTACGCCTCACCTGCCGGCGCGCAAGGCGTTCGTGGCACAGCCGGCCGACCGGCCGAAAGCCTGCCTGGGCGGCGCCGGGCTGACGCACGCTGCCTACGTGCCGACGGCGGATGGCAAGGTTGCAGGTTGCGGCCAATTCCTATCGACCGACACGCTGATGACCGTCCATCGCTGGGATCGTACCTAAGCCAGAGGCTTTCGGCCATTCAACTGGCTTGTCGCACGGGTGCAAACGTTTATTTGACGTCGCATGACAGCGACCACTTCAGTCAGAACGACGGACATTCCGCCGATACCGAGTCAAGCCTTGTTCGACTACGAGGCACTGAAAGCCACGCCGGTCTCGTCCGATCCCTTCGTGCACATTCTGGTGCAGGATTTTCTTCCCCCGGCGGCTTTGGCGCGCGTTCATGCCGAACTGCCCGTCTCAGACCGTGGCGGCTCCTATCCGCCCGAATCGCTCAGGATGGGCCCTTCGGCCCGTGCGATGATGGCCGAACTGGAAGGTCCCGCCCTAAAGAGGGCCGTCGCTGACAAGTTCGGCCTCGATCTCGACGATGCGCCTTCAATGCTGACCGTGCGCCTGGCCACCCGCGCGAAGGACGGCCAGATCCACACCGACTCCGCAGCCAAGCGCGTGACCGCCCTGCTCTATCTCAACCCGCCCCAACCCAGTTTCGACCAGCAGGCCGGCTGCCTGCGCCTGCTTCGGTCGCCCACTGACCTCGAGGATTTCGCCGTCGAGGTACCCCCCACGCGCGGCACGCTGCTGGTGTTCCCCAACGGCGCCAACACATTTCATGGTCATCGCACCCATGTGGGCCCGCGCCACTCGGTTCAGCTCAACTATATGACGAATGATAGCCGGGCGCGCAGCGAACTGCGCCGGCATCGGTTCAGCGCGATCGTGAAGAGCCTGTTGCCCCGCCCGTAAGCCGGTGGTGTGATGACCCCAACCATAAATTGGGGAACACGTTCATGCCGAACCAGATACGATCGTATGGTGGTGCGCTCGCCGCCGCCGCCGCCCTGCTGACTGCAGGCGCCGCCGACGCGCAGACGGCATCGGCCGCCAAAATCCGCTGGGATACCTACGGCGTGCCCCACATCTACGGCCCGGACGTGATGACCGTGGAGCGCGGCCTGGGCTACGCGCAGATGCAAGCGCAGGCCGAGACCATGCTGAACACCATAGCCCGCGCGCGTGGCCGTGCGGCCGAGTATTTCGGCCCTGGCCCCGGCAATCAGAACATCGTCAACGACACCAACGTGCGCAGCTACGGCATCCCCGCACGCGCGGCCGATTGGCTGGCCCGGGGCGGCAGCGAACAATCCGCCATGCTGACCGCCTTCTGCGCCGGCGCCAACGAATACGCCCAACGCCATCTGAACGAGATCAAGCCGGCGTTGCGTGCCATCCTGCCCGTCGTGCCCACCGACATCACCGCCAGCGAGCAGTACACCATCTGGTTCACTTTCATCCCGAACCAGGACAACATCGGCGGCGGCAACCCTTATTCGCCCGGCCTGCTCGTCTCGGTTTGGCAGGCGGGCGGCATCAAGGCGGCGAACGCGGCTGCGCGCAACATGGTGCCCAACGGCTCGAACGCCTGGGCGCTGGCGCCGTCCAAGAGCACCAGCGGTAATGCGATCCTGATGGGCAACCCGCATTTGCCCTGGGGCAACAATCAGCCTGCACCCGGCCTGGGCATCTATCAATGGCTGGAGGTGAACCTGGTGGTGGGCGACCCGGCCGCCCCGACGCTCAACGCCACCGGCGTCACCTTCGCCGGCGGCTCGTTCATCGGCATCGGGTTCAACGACTACCTGGGCTGGAGCCACACCAACAACACCATCCAGGCCAGCAACCTGTACCAGCTGAAGCTCGACGCCACCGGCACGAAGTACAGCTTCGCCGGCAAGCTGCTGCCGCTCGACATGCGCACCGACCACATCCTGGTACGCCGCGGCGACGGCACGCTGGAGCGGCGGCCGATCACCGTGAAGTCGAGCGTGCACGGCCCGGTCGTGGCCACCAGTGCGGACGGCCGCACGGCGCTGGCCCTGCGCGTCGCGGGCCTGGATCAGCCCTCGCTCAGCACCCAGTACTGGCACATGATCGAAGCCACCACCATGACCGATTTCGTGGCGGCGGACTCGATGCTGCAGATGCCGTTCTTCAACGTCATCTACGCCGACCGCGGGGGCAACATCCTGTACAAGTTCGGCGGCCGGCAACCGGTGCGCGACGGCGGCAACTGGGGCGACTACAGCGGTATCCTGGATGGTGCCGACCCGGCCAAGCTGTGGACGCAGACCTTCACCTGGTCGCAGCTGCCGGGTGCCGTCAACCCGCCCGGCGGGTTCGTCGCCAACAGCAACAACCCGCCCTGGACCAGCGCTTTCCCGCAACCGGCCACGCTCGATCCGGCCAACTACCCGGCCTACGTGGCGCCGCAATTCATGGATTTCCGGCCCCAGCACGGCGCAAACTTCCTGCTGTCGCAGCCGACCTTCACCGTGGACGAGGTGCTGGCGGGCAAAATGTCCACACATATGACACTGGCCGACCGCGTGCTGCCCGATTTGATCGCGGCCGCCCGCGCCTCGGGCGACCCGGTGGCCATGCAGGCCGCCGCCGTGCTGTCCGCCTGGGACCGAACGGGCGACGCACAGAGCGTGGGCGGCGTGCTGTTCGAGAAATGGTGGGACCTGGTGGTGGCCGACGTGGCCGCCGGCAAGCTTCCGGCCGACACCAGCGACGATTTCTACAGCCCCCACCCGCAATTCGCGACCCCTTGGGAGAGGCACCGCCCGCTGAGCACGCCCGTGGGCCTGGCCAACCCGGCCCAGCTCGTGCCGTATCTGACCACGGCCGCCAACACCATCCAATCCGAATTCGGCTCGCGCGGCGGCATCAACGTGCCGTGGGGGGCCGCGCATTTCAGCGTGCTGGGCTACCACGACGGCGCCAAGCAGCTTGATTTCACCCCGCTGACAAACGACCCGCAGAGCGGTGCAGACGACCCGTTCGGCCCGATCCGCGTCACCAATCCCTTCTACGTGCCGGCGTTCGGCGAATACGTCACCATCGGTGGCGATGGCTGGGTGCAGCTGGTCGAGTTCACGCCCAAGGGTGCCAACGGCCAGGTGCTGTTGGACTACGGTAATTCGTCGCGCCCGAAATCGCCGCACATAACCGACCAGCTCCCGTTCTTCGACAGCAAGACGTTACGCCCGGCGCTGCGCACGCTGGCGGCTATAACAGCAGCTACGGTGAGGGTAGAGAACTACTGAAGCATCTTGCCTCTCTTCTCGCAGAGAGGCTCGTTCTTACCTCTGCGAGGCGGGCGACCCGCTGCGTGGGTGCGCCCGCCGCCATACCGCCATAAGCTGCGCCTGGTCTACCGAGGTATAGCGCTGCGTGGTCGAAAGACTGGCGTGCCCGAGCAGGTCCTGGATTGCACGCAGGTCGGCGCCGCCGGCCAGCAGGTGAGTGGCAAACGAATGGCGCAGCGCATGGGGTGTCGCGTGCTCGGGCAACCCTGCCAGCCTGCGGAATGTGCGCAGCGTGCGCTGGGCGACGCCTGCGTTCAGCCGCCCGCCACGCACGCCCACAAACAGCGGCGCGGCCGCATCGTCCGCGCCGGGGTGGTGGCGCAGCCAGCCGGCGGAGGCCTCGGCCACCGCCGGCAGCACCGGTACCAGGCGCTGCTTGCTGCCCTTGCCCATCACGCGCAACGGCTGTCCCGCCTGTGGGGCGTCGCCCACGTTCAGCGCCAGCGCCTCGGCAATGCGCAGGCCGCAGCCGTATAGCAGGGTGAACAGTGCTACGTCGCGCGCCTGCACCAGCGCCGTGTCCGAAGCCGCACCGATGTCCTCGGCCACCGACATGGCCTGCGCCGGCGGCAGCGCGCGCGGCACCGGCGGCAGCGCCTTGGGCGTCCTGACCAGCCCGGCGGCGACCCCTGTCAAACCGTGGCGGCGCGCCAGGAACCGGAAGAAGCTGCGCACCGCTGAGAGATGGCGTGCCCTGGTCCGGTTGCCGCGCGACTGCCCCGCCTCCCAGGCCAGCCAGGCGCGCAGGTCGCCCTCCCGCAGCGCGTTCAGATCGGCCAGACAAGGTTCGCCGCCCAGGTGGCCGGCCAGGAAACCCAAGAAAAAGCCCAAGTCGCGCCGGTAGGCCTGCACCGTCAGGGGCGAGGCGTGCCGCGCATCGGCCAGCCAGGCCAGGTAAGCGTCCGCCAGTCCACGCGCGTCACTCATTCTGGGTCAGCGCCCCAAGCACGCGGCCCAGGAAAACCCAGTTCTGCGTATTGGGCAGACAGGCCGCCTCGCGGCTGACCAAGGCGAGCAAGGCCGGCCGCGGTCCCGGCACGCCCACCAGCACGTCGCGCTCGGCCAGCAGCGCCGCCTCGGCGTGCAGCAGTTGGGCGTCGGCCGGCCGGTCGCGAAACACCATCGGCCGGCCGCGCAGAAGCGGGCGCACCGAGCCGTGCGGCAAGCTGCGCCAGCGGGGGCGCCGCCCCTCGCAGCACAGGGCGGCCGCGTCCACGCCCAGCAGCCCCGGCCAGGTTTCCGACACGCATTCGGCCACGTCGGCTGCCTGCAAGGCAGCCAGCACCGCCGCCTGCACGCGTTCTGCGATGCCGGCCGCCGCGCGCCCGGCGGCCAGCACCGCTTCGGCGTGACGTTCCATCTCGGCCGTCCGCACGCGGGCTGCCTGGATCATCGCCGCCATGTGGTCGGCCAGCACGGCACCGTGCACCCGCGAGGGTGGATCCAGCGCGGCGAACAAGGCGGGGTGGGCGGCCAGGAAGCCGGGGTTGGCCCGCAGGTAGGCGGCCACGTCCTCGGCGTCTCGGCTGATCTCGTCGCTGGGTTCTGCAGTCATCGCCCGATTAGGCTACACAGCGCCCCGTGCTGCAAGAAATGTCCGCCGGAGCCGCCACGGGCCGGATACCGGTGCTGCTTCCCTACCCGTTTGCCGGCCCGTTCGACTATGCCGTGCCGCCGGGCCAGGCCTACGCGCCGGGCGACATAGTCCTGGTGCCGCTGAACCGGCGGCAGGAAGTGGGCGTGGTCTGGGATGCGCCCTCCGGCCCGCCGGTGCCCGCGGCAAAGCTGAAGCCGGTGACGGCCCGCCTGGAGACACCGCCGTTGCCCGGCCCGCTGCGCCGCTTCATCGACTGGGTCGCCGGCTACACCCTGGCCGCCCCGGGCGAGGTGCTTGCCATGGCACTGCGCATCAACGCGCTGTCGGCCCCCGTACAGGCTGCCGGCTGGCAGATTGCCGATCCGTTGCCGGACACCAAGCTGACCGAGGCACGGCGCCGGGTGCTGGCGGCGCTGGTCGACCACGTGCCGCGCGCGACACCCGAGCTCGCGCGCCAGGCAGAGGTGAGCGCGGCGGTCGTCCGCGCCATGGCGCAGGCCGGCCTGCTGGTGGCAACACCGGTGCCCACCGGCCCGGCCTTCGGCGCGCCGTCGCCCGACCACGTTCGACCCGCCCTGTCACCCGATCAGGACGCCGTCGCTGTCGTCCTGCGCGCGGCGGTGGATCAGGCCGACTTCAGCGTCACCCTGCTCGACGGCGTGACCGGCTCGGGCAAGACGGAAGTCTATCTCGAAGCTGTGGCCGCTTGCCTGGCCGCCGGCCGGCAGTCGCTGATCCTGCTGCCGGAAATCGCCCTGTCGGCGCAGTTCCTCGACCGTTTCCGGCGCCGCTTCGGCGCTGCACCGGCACTGTGGCATTCCGACCTGTCGTCCCGCACCCGTCGCATCACCTGGCGCGCGGTGGCCGACGGCACGGCGCGCGTGGTGGTGGGGGCGCGCTCGGCGCTGTTCCTGCCGTTCGCCGAGCTGGGTCTGGTGGTCATCGACGAGGAGCACGAGACCGCGTTCAAGCAGGAGGACGGGGTGGTGTACCACGCGCGCGACATGGCCGTCGTGCGCGCCCGCTTCTCCGACGCGCCGGCGATCCTGGTCAGCGCCACGCCCAGCCTGGAGACGCTGGCCAACGTGGAGGCGGGCCGCTATCGGCACCTGCGCCTGCACGCCCGGCATGGCGGCGCGCGACTACCGCACGTTTCGGCGATTGACATGCGGGACGACCCGCCGGAGCGCGGCCGGTTTCTGTCGCCGCGCCTGGTCGCGGCCGTGCACGAGACGCTGGCGGCGGGCGAGCAGGCGATGTTCTTCCTCAACCGCCGCGGCTACGCGCCGCTGACCCTGTGCCGCACCTGCGGCCACCGCCTGGCCTGCCCCAATTGCACGGCGTGGCTGGTGGAGCACCGCGCGCGACGCCTGCTCGCCTGCCACCATTGCGGCCACGAGGAACCGGTTCCGCCGGCCTGCCCGGTGTGCGGCGCCGAGGGCACGCTGGCGCCGATCGGCCCGGGCGTCGAGCGCATTACCGAGGAAGTAGAGGCGGTATTCCCCGATGCGCGCCGCCTGGTAATGGCCAGCGACACCATGCCCGGCCCACATGCTGCGGCAGCGGCGGCGCGTGCCATCGAGGCACGCGAGATCGATCTGATCATCGGCACCCAGATCGTCGCCAAGGGTTGGCATTTTCCGCATCTGACCCTGGTGGGCGTGGTGGATGCCGACCTGGGCCTGGGCGGCGGCGACTTGCGCGCCGCCGAGCGCACCGTGCAGCTTCTGCACCAGGTGGCCGGCCGTGCCGGACGGGCGGAGGCGCCGGGACGCGTGCTGTTGCAGACGTTCTCCCCGGAACACCCGGTGATGCAGGCGCTGGTCGGCGGCGACCTGGAGGGTTTTTACGCCCGCGAGGCGGACGCCCGCCGCCCCGGCAACTGGCCGCCTTACGGCAGGCTGGCCGCTCTGATCGTCAGCGCCGACACGCCCGATGCCGCCGACATCGCCGCCCGCGACCTGGGCCGTGCCGCGCCGCACGGCGAAGGCGTGCTGGTGCTGGGGCCGGCACCCGCGCCGCTTGCCGTGCTGCGAGGCCGGCATCGTCGGCGGCTATTGCTGAAGACCCGCCGCGACATTGCGGTGCAGCCGCTGCTGCTGGCGTGGCTGGACCAGGTGGAGGTGTCGCGCGGGGTGCGCGTGGACGTGGACGTGGATCCGGTGTCGTTCCTGTAGCCAGGTTTGTTTCACGACGTCATCTTGCGGCGGATCGTCAAATATCCTTAAGTCCAAGCTGGATATTCGGAGGGCCCAATGCCGCTCTACATCAAGGACGATGAGACAGCGCGGTTGGTAACCCAATTGGCCGTGCAGCGGGGTCTGACCAAGCAGGACGCTGTCAAACTGGCGGTAGAAGCCGAACTGGCCCGGACGCCGGCAAAGGTGGCTTTGCGCGATTGGTTGGAGGCGTTCTATGCCGCCAACCCGCTGCCTTCTCCGACCGGCCTGCTGGCCGACAAAGCATTTTTCGACGAGCTGTCTGGCGACCTTTGATACTATTTGCCGACGCGTCGGCGCTCGTGGCCATCCTGGCGCGGGAAGCCGACTGGTCCGAACTGGCGGACCGCATCGAGCCCTACGGAACACGGTTGTGTTCTGCAATGTCGGCCTGGGAAGCAATGGCCGCCCTCTGCCGCACTTACGCATCAACGGCGCAGGAGGCTCGGCAGCGTCTGAGCAGCCTTCTGGCCGGCACGGGCTTCCAATTCGTTGCCATCGGCGAACGCGAGTACACCCTTGCCGCCGATGCCTATGCCCGGTTCGGCAAGGGTCGCCACCCGGCCGGCCTCAACATGGGCGATTGCTACGCCTACGCTTGCGCCCGCGCGAACCACGCCAAGCTGCTGTTCAAGGGCGGCGACTTCACGCAGACAGACATCGCTCCGGCCTAGGAGTCGGCGCGCCCACTGGCCTTTCCCGCCCGCCTTGGCCAGTCTGCGCGCCATGTCCGACGTGCTGCCGCGCCACCGTGCCCGCTGGGTTTCGCCGCTCATGCGGCGCGTGCTGCTGGTCAATTTCGTGCCGCTCGCCCTGCTGCTGGGCGCGGTGCTCTACCTCGACCAATACCAGGACGGCCTGCTGGAAGCCGAAGTCGCCGCGCTGCGCGAGCAGGCGCGCATTTACGCGGGTGCGCTGGGCGAGTCCGCGGTGCGCGTCACCGACCCCAACAACCCGGTGCTGGTGCCCGACATCGCGCGGCCGCTGCTGCGCCGCCTGACCGACCCCACGCCCAATGCGGGTGCCAAGATCTACGCGCCCGACGGCACCCTGATCGCCGACAGCCGCGTGCGCATGGGCGCCGGCGGCGCCGTCAGCACCGAGCCGCTGCCCAGCGCCGCCCCGCGCGGCCCGGTGGTGGGCCTGGTCGGCCGGCTGTACGACGACGTGTTAACCCTCCTGCCACACTCGCGCATTACCAAGGTGGAGCTCAGCCCCGCCGCGGCCGGTGTCGACTGGCAGCCCGACGTGCGCCAGGAGCTGCGGCTGACCAGCAGCAACGACAGCCACGAGATGCCGCCCTACATACGCCGCACGCGCGAGAACCAGCTTCTGGTCACCGTCAGCGAGCCGGTGGAGCGCGACCGCCACACCGTCGGCATCGTGCTGCTGACGCGCGACGCGATCGAGGTGGATGCCAGCCTGTTCGCCGTGCGCGTCTCCATCCTCGGTCTGTTCTTCGGCGCGCTGATCCTGACGGTGCTGCTGTCCTGGTACCTGTCGCAGACGCTGGCCCGCCCCATCCTGCTGCTGGCCGACGCCGCGCGCGACATGCGCGAGGGCCACGGCCGCACCGGCGGCGTGCCCGCACCGCTGCTGCGCCGGCGCGACGAGATCGGCGAGCTGGGCCTGGCGCTGTCGGACTCGGCCACCGCGTTATGGGGAAGGATGGACGCCATCGAACGGTTCGCCGCCGACGTGGCGCACGAGATCAAGAACCCGCTCAGCTCCATACGCAGCGCCATCGACACGTTGAAGCGCGTGCGCGAGGCAGGGCAGCAGGCCCGGCTGCTGGCCATCATCCAGGACGATGTGGTGCGGCTGGACCGGCTGATCACCGACATCAGCGACGCCTCGCGCCTGGACGCCGAGCTGTCGCGCACCGCCGTCGAGCGGGTGGACGTGGCGCCGATCATGGGCGTGCTGCGCGAGATCGCCGAGGCCACGCGGGAGGAGGGCGAGCCGCATCTGCTGGTGGATGCGCCGCCGGACGGCCTGGCGGTGCAGGCGGTGGAGGGTCGCCTGGTGCAGGTGCTGCGCAACCTGATCGGCAACGCCCGCAGCTTCTCGCCCGCCAGTGGCACCATCTTGCTGCGCGGGCGAGAGACCGGCGGCGTGGTGGAGCTGGCGGTGGAGGACGACGGTCCGGGCATCCCCGACGCCAACCTGGAGCACGTGTTCGACCGCTTCTATTCCGAGCGCCCGTCCGGCGAGACGTTCGGCAAGCATTCCGGCCTGGGCCTGTCGATCAGCCGCCAGATCGTGGAGGCGCTGGGCGGCCGCATCAGTGCCGAGAACCGGCGCGACAGCGCCGGCCACGTGATGGGCGCACGCTTCGTGGTACGCCTGCCCAAGGCTTAGGAGCAACCGCATGGCCCACACGCCGGACGAAGTCGAACGCGAAACCCAGCAGGCCCAGGCCGTCATGCGCGCCGCACATTTCCACGTGCGCGACGTGGCCCTGGTGATCCTGACCGCGCTGGCAGTGCTCTACACACTGTATTTCGCCGCCGGCATCGTCCTGCCCTTCGTGCTGGCGCTGGTGCTGGGGCTGCTCCTCAGCCCCGCCGCCCGCTTCCTGTGCGATCGCCTGCGTCTGCCGCGCATGCTGGCGGCCATCCTGCTGATCCTGGTGCTGTTCTCGGTCATTGGAGGCATCGGCTACGCCATCTCAGTGCCCGCTACCGGATGGATCGCCCGTGCGCCGCAAAGCCTGCCCACGCTGCAGAAGAAGCTGGGCTTCCTGCGCCGCCCGATCGCCATGGTCGAGGGCGGCATGCAGCAGATGCAGACCTTGATGCGCGACAGCGGGCGGGCCTCCCAACCGGCCGAGGGCGACGCCCTCCTGTCCGCCGCGCCCAACTCGGCCTCCAGCACGATGCCGCCGCAGACCGTCACCGTCAGCCAGGGACCCGGCGTCGGCATGACCGTTCTGGCCGGCACCCGCTCCTTTCTCGGCCAGACGCTAACGCTGGTGATCGTGCTGTTCTTCTTGCTAGCCGATGGCGATGCGCTGCTGCGCCGATTTGTCGAAATCCTGCCAGGGTTCGCCGAGAAGAGGCATGCGGTGGAAATCGCCAAGGAGGTGGAGCGGAACATCTCCATGTACCTGGCCACCATCACGTTCATGAACGGGCTGGTGGGCATCGCCAACGGTCTGTCCGTCTGGGCGTTCGGTTTGCCCGATCCGCTGCTATGGGGCACCGCCGCCTTCCTGCTGAACTACGTGCCGATCCTGGGCCCGCTGACCGGCGTGGTGATCTTCTTCTTCGTGGGCCTGCTCACCTTCTCGCACGCGCTCTGGGCGCTGGCGCCGGCGGGCGTCTACCTGATGATTCACGTACTGGAGGGCGAGACGATCACGCCGCTTCTGCTGGCCCGACGGTTCACCCTCAACCCTCTGCTGGTGATCGCGGCGCTGATGTTCTGGGATTGGCTGTGGGGCGTGCCGGGCGCGCTCTTAGCGGTTCCGCTGCTCGCCGTATTCAAAATCCTGTGCGATAACATCGAGTGGCTGACACCGATCGGCCATCTGCTTGGCGCCGAGCCGAGCAAAAGGAAGGCCACCTGACCGATGCGGCTGCACGCCAGCTGCGCGTCGCGGGACGAAGCAGGCGTGTTGCTGATGGGTCCGCCCGGCGCCGGCAAATCCGACCTGCTGCTCCGCCTGATCGACCGCGGTTTCGGCCTGGTGGCGGACGACCAGGTGATCATCGACGGTCTGTCGGCCAGTCCTCCAGCGGCACTGGCGGGCCTGCTGGAGGTGCGCGGCCTGGGATTGCTCCGCCTGCCCTATGCGCCGGCCGTCCGGCTAAGCCTGGTCGTTATGCTGCAGCGCGGGGAACGCCTGCCCTCGCCCATCCGTTATGACAATCTTGATCTACCCATGGTGTTAGTGGACCCGCGGCCGGCCTCCGCCCCTATGCTCGTCGAGTTGGCGCTGGATGCCTTGCAGGGACGGAGATCCTTCGTGACGGGAGCCTTCGGGTGAGCACGCTGACGGCGGAGGTGGCTCAGACGGCCGTATCGCGGCGCATCGTGCTGGTCACCGGGCTGTCGGGCGGCGGCAAGGCGTCGATCCTGCGGGTGCTGGAGGATTTAGGCTACGAGGCTGTGGATAATCCTCCGCTCGGCTTGATGGAGGACCTGATCGTCCGTGGGGAGAGGCCTACGGCTATCGGTGTCGATACCCGCAGCCGCGGCTTCGACGCTGCCGAGATCCTGGCCGTCATGGATCGGCTGCAACGCAACCCCACGCTGCGCCCCGAACTGGTTTTCGTGTTCGCGGACGAGGCGGCGCTGCTGCGCCGCTACACCGAGACGCGCAGGCGGCATCCGCTGGCGCCGACCAGCCGCGTAGCCGACGGGGTCGCCGCCGAAATCGCATTGACGGAACCCTTGCGACAGGCGGCGGACATGCTGTTGGACACTACCGATCTGCCCTTGCCTATGCTGCGCCGTATCATCGAGCAGCGTTTCAGCGGTGCTGCGGCCCATAAGGCGGGGATGACCGTGTCGCTGATGTCGTTTGCCTACCCCGCCGGCCTGCCGCGGGAGGCAGAGCTGGTCTTCGATGCACGCTTCCTGCGCAACCCCTATTACGACCCTATATTGCGCGACAGGACGGGTCTGGACGCCGGGGTGGCCGCCTATGTCGAAGCCGACCCGGACTTTTGGCCGTTTGTTGACAAGATGACGGATATGTTAGCCTTGCTCTTGCCGCGCTTCGTTCAGGAGGGCAAGAAGTACGCGAGTGTTGCCATCGGCTGCACCGGCGGGCGGCACCGGTCGGTGCGAATCGTCCAGGCATTACAGGAGAGGCTGCAAAAATTGCAGCCCGGCTCGGGCGGCAGCGGCGCAAAAGAGCCCGTGCCGTGGCGTGTGTGGGTGACGCACAGGGAGTTGCTGCGTGGCGCCAAGACGGACGGCTCCCCGGTCGGGGAGGCCGGGGCTTCGGTTGACGTTCATTCATTTGAAGCGGCCCGCTCCTCAGCCGGCCAGCATGAGACAGGCGCAGGAGGCCTGACAGACATCCCATGATCGGACTAATTCTGGTCACCCACGGCCGCCTGGCCGAGGAAATGCGAGCAGCCATGGAACACGTGGTGGGGCCCCAACGCCGCGTTGCCACGGTCTGCATCGGGGTGGATGACGACGTGGAGCAGCGCCGGCTTGATATCCAGCACTGCATCGAGGACGTCGATGCCGGTGACGGCGTAATCCTGCTGACCGACATGTTCGGCGGCACGCCCTCCAACCTGGCCATCAGCATGATGAGCCGGGGCGGTGTAGAGGTGATCGCTGGGATGAACCTGCCGATGCTTGTCAAGCTTGCCAAGGTGCGGTCGCGCCAGACGCTCGCCGAGTGCACCGATATCGCCGAGACCGCAGGCAGGAAATACATCGCCGCCGCCAGCCATGTGCTGGAAACGTGCAAGACCCCCAACATCTGCAAGTCGCTCGACCCGCGTCAGCCGAACGGGATCAGCGTTTTGGCCGACCGGGTGCAGCTGTGTGGCTTGCCGGTCAAGGCGCATTGAGGCGCCCGACCCGGGCGCCTGTGAGACCCACGCGTGAGTGAGGCAGGCGGCGAGGCGGTCGTCTCGAGGACGGTCGCAATCGTCAACCGGCGCGGCCTGCACGCCCGGGCTGCTGCCAAGCTGGTGAACACTGCCGAGCAATTCACCGCCAACGTGGACGTGTTGCGCGATGGCCAGGTCGTCTCCGCCCGCTCCATAATGGGCCTGATGATGTTGGGGGCCGGCATGGGCAGCACGGTGGAGCTGCGGGCGGAGGGGTTCGACGCTCACGAGGCGATGGAGGCGATTGCAGGGCTGATCGAGGCCGGCTTCCATGAGCAGGACTGACGAAAAGCCGCAAAAGCCGCCAAGCCGCAAGCGCGGCCCCCCGGACGACGCCGAAACCGCGCTGACCGGCATCCCGGTCAGCGCTGGCATTGCCATCGGCGCCGTCTATGCCGCCAGCGAGCCCAAGGTGGAGGTCAAGCGCGCGAAGATACGGACCGAGGCGGCCGAGCCGGAACTGAATCGGTTGGAAGCGGCGGTGCAGAAGTCGCGCCGACAACTGGGCAAGTTGCGCGCCAGGCTGACCGTACTGCCGGAAGACAGCCAGCACGAGATCGCACCGCTGATCGACGCCTATCTGCAGATGCTGGGCCCGTCCCGCCTGCTGCGCCAGGCGCGCCGCCGCATCGTCGACGGCCTGGTCACCGCAGAGACGGCCGTGGCCGACGAGATCGAGGCGTTGGCGGCGGCCATGCTGACCGGCCCTGGGGAGGCCGCCCGCGCCCGCCCGAAACCCGGCGACGACGACGCGGATGGCCGTCAGCGCCGGGCCGACGAAATACGCGAGACTGGCCGCAGGCTTCTACGCAACCTGACCGAGTCGGGCTTCCGCAGCTTCAGTGCGGTCCCGCAGGGCGCTATCCTGGTCGCCGAGACGCTGCGCCCGGCCGACGCGGCGCTGATCGATCCCGCCCGCATCGCCGGGCTCGCCACCGAGGAGGGCGGGACGGACGGCCACACCGCCATCATGCTGCGCGCATTGGGCGTGCCGGCTGTGCTGGGCGTGCATGGGGTGCTGGAGGCGGCGCGAACCGGCTTGGAGGCCGTGCTCGACGGCGCGGCCGGCCGCATCGTTCTCAATCCGGCAGCCGCCACGCTGGCGCAAGCCAAACGCGGGGTGGCCGATTTCGCACGCGAACGCCAGCGCCTGGCCCGCTTCCGCCGCCTGCGCCCGGAGACGACCGACCACGAACTGGTGGAACTGCAGGGCAATCTCGAGCTGCTGGCCGAACTGCCGCTGATCGCCCAGTCGGGATCCAGCGGCATCGGCCTGTTCCGCACCGAATTTCTGTTCATGAACCGCGAAACCCTGCCCGACGAGGCGGCGCAGGCGGAGACCTACCGGACCGTGATCGAGGCGATGGACGGCGACGCCGTCACGATCCGCGTTCTGGACTGGGGCGGGGAGAAGGACATCGACGCGCTGGTCGCCCGCGGCCTGGTGCCCGATACGCTGGACCACAACCCGGCGCTGGGCGTGCGCGGGCTGCGTCTGCTGCTGCGGCAGCCCGAGTTGTTCGAGACCCAGCTCGCCGCCATCCTGCGCGCCGCGCGCGCAGGTCCGGTGCGGGTGCTGCTGCCGATGGTGACCAACGCGGCCGAGGTGCGCGCCGCGCGCGAGGTGTACGAGCGCGTGGCCCGCCGCCTGCGCCGGCGCGGCGACAAGCTGCCCGATAAACTGCCGCCGCTGGGCATCATGATCGAGACGCCAGGCGCAGCCCTGGCCGCCGACGCCCTGGCACTTGAAGCGGATTTCTTCGCGATCGGCACCAATGACCTCGCGATGTACGCGCTCGCTGTGGACAGGGCTGCGACCGAGGTGGCCAGCCTCTACGACCCGCTGCACCCCGCCGTGCTGCGGCTGATTCAATTCGCCACCGAAGCCGCCCTGCGCCGCCGCATGCCGGTCAGCGTGTGCGGCGAGATGGCCGCCAACCCGGCCTGGACCCCGCTTCTGCTTGGCCTGGGCATACGCTCGTTCAGCATGAACGCCACCTCCGTGCCGCGGGTGAAACAGGCTGTGCGCGCGGTGTCGATCGACGCCTGCGCCCGCTTTGCCGGCCGCGTGATGCGCCAGTCCGACGCGGAGCGCATCCATGAACTCGTACGCGATTTCACGCCGTAACGCGCCATCAGGCCGATCGTAAGCGATAGCCCAATTCAGCTTCGCCCATACGTATCCTCGATGCGAACGATGTCGTCCTCGCCCAGATAGGCGCCCGACTGCACCTCGATCAGCTCCAGCGGGATGCGCCCGGGGTTCTCCAACCGGTGCACGCATCCCAGGGGCAAATAGATGCTTTCGTTTTCGCGCACCATCACGCGGTCCGCATCGCGCACCACCATCGCGGTTCCCGCCACCACCACCCAATGCTCGGCACGGTGAAAATGCTTTTGCAACGACAGCTTCTCGCCGGGCTTGACCACGATGCGCTTGACCTGGAACCGCTCGCCGTTGATCAGGCTCTCGTAGAACCCCCAGGGGCGGTAGGCGCGGTTGTGGGCGGCCGCCTCGTGCCGGCCGGCGGCGTGCAGGCGGGCGACGACGCGCTTGACGTCCTGCGCGCGGTCGCGGTGCATCACCAAGACGGCGTCTTCGGTGGTGACCACTATGGTGTCGCGCAGGCCGACCACGGCGGTCAGCATGCCGTCGCTGCGGGCGTAGCAGTCGGTCGAGCCCTCCAGCAGCACGTCGCCCAGGCTGACGTTGCCGGACGCGTCCTTGGCACCCAGTTCCCACAGCGCGTTCCAGCTGCCCACGTCGCACCAGCCGAGGTCGGCCGGCACCACGGCGGCGCGGTGCGTGCGCTCGGCCACTGCATAGTCCAGGCTGATGTTGGGGCAGGCGGCGAAGGCGGCGCGGTCCAGGCGGCAGAAATCGAGGTCGGTGCTGCGGGCCAGCATGGCGTGGCGCACCGCCGTCATCACCTGCGGCGCCAGCGCCTCCATCTCGCCCAGCAGGGTGGCGGCGGTGAACACGAACATGCCGCTGTTCCACAGATGCCGGCCATCGGCGGCCAGCGAGGCGGCACCAGCCGCGTCGGGTTTTTCGACGAAGCTGGCCACCTCGTGCACGCCGGGGCTGTCGGGCAGCACGGCGCCCACCTCGATGTAGCCGTACCCGGTCTCGGCCGAATGCGGCTTCATGCCGAACGTCACGATCCGGCCGCTGCGCGCGGCGGCGACGGCATCGGCCAGTGCGGTGGCCAGCGCGTCGGGCCGGGTGATCGCAGAGTCGGCCGCCATCATCCACAGCACCGCGTCGGGTGCCGCTTCGGCCACCAGCAGGGCGGCGGCGGCGATGGCCGGGGCGGAATTGCGGCCCACCGGTTCCAGCAGGATGCGGGCGCCCTCGATGCCGGCTTCGCGCAGTTGCTCGGCAATGAGAAACCGGTGCTCCTCGTTGCACACCACCACCGGGGGCGCGAAGCCTGCGCCGGTGGCCCGCAGCGCCGTTTCCTGCAGCATCGAGCGTTCGGAGATCAGCGGCCAGAGCTGCTTGGGAAAGCTCTCGCGAGAGACCGGCCACAGCCTGGTGCCCGATCCTCCCGACAGGATGACGGGGACGATCAGGCCGGCGCCTGTCTGGCCGGACCGCGCCGGCGCGGGCGACAATTCGTGGCTGTGCTGGTCGTCCAAGGTCGCTCTCCGCCTCTCTATCTGCTTGCCAGTGCGGCGCCGCTCACGGCAAGCTAGCCTATCGGCAACCCGAAAGTCAGGTCTTGGGACACATCAACGACGTCCAGGCTGCCATCCTGGGTCTGGCGCGGGGCCATGAGCCGGCGCTGATCGCAATACGGCGCGATCTGCACGCTCACCCCGAGTTGGCCTTCGAGGAGCACCGCACCGCTGGCGTGGTGGCCGGCGAGCTGCAGCGTCTGGGGGTGGCCCACCGCACCGGTGTGGGGCGTACCGGCATCGTGGGAACCATCGAGGGTGGGCGGCAAGGCCCCTTGCTGGTGATACGCGGCGACATGGACGCGTTGCCGATCGAGGAGCGCACCGGCCTCGCCTTCGCCAGCGAGACGCCGGGCAAGATGCACGCCTGCGGGCACGACGTGCACAGCTCCACCCTGCTCGGCGTGGCCAGCATCCTGGCCCACCTGGCGCCGCAGATGGCGGGCAGCGTGCGCCTGCTGTTCCAGCCGGCCGAGGAGGTGCTGGGCGGCGCGGCTGCGATGATCGCCGACGGGGCGCTGGACGGTGTCGACATGGCGCTGGGGTTCCACAACCATCCGGAAATCCCGGTCGGGCGCTTCGGCGCGGTGCGCGGCGCCACCTACGCCGCCTGCGACCGCTTCAAGCTGACGGTGCGCGGCGTATCCGGCCACGCGGCCTATCCGCACACCACCGTCGATCCGATCGTGGCGGCCGCCCACCTGCTGACGTCGCTGCAGTCGGTGGTCTCACGCGAGGTCGGGCCGCTCGATCCGTGCGTGGTAACGGTCGGCGCCATCCATGCCGGAACGGTGCACAACATCATCCCCGATTCCTGTACGCTGCTGGGCACCGTTCGCACGCTGTCCGCGCCGGTGCGCGCCCAGGCCGAGGCCGCCATACGCCGCATCTGTGCGGGCAACGACGCTGCCTTCCGCACCACCTCAACGCTGGAGTGGGTGCCGGGCGTGCCGCCCACAGTGAACGCCGACGCCGTGCTGGACGCCAGCGTGGCCGGCGTGGTGCGCCAGTTGGGCGACGTGTTCGTAGCCTGCGAGCCGAGCATGGGGGCCGAGGATTTCGCGATGATCGCCGACCGCGTGCCCAGCTTCGTACTGCGCGTGGGCTCGGGCGCGCCCGGCCGGTCCGACCATTTGCACAATTCCGGCTACCAGCCGGACGAGGCCTGCATCGCGCTGGGTGCACAGGCGCTGGCCGGCGCGGCGCTGGCGTTGCTGGAAAGCTGACGCAGCGCCGTAGCGTGAGCGGGTTCATCAGCCGGCGCGCATTGGTCTTGGCGCTTCGAGATCACTCGATAACCTTTCCGTCGGCCTCGATGATCGGACGTGTCCAGCGGCGCTGCAGCCAGGCCACCCCCATCATGTCGAAGATGCCGACCCATAGCCGGTCCAGCGTGCCGTATTTGGAGGCGCCGCGGGTCCGCGGGCGGTGACCCACGGGCACGGACACCACCCGTCCGCCGGCGCGGATGAACAGCGCCGGCAGGTAGCGGTGCATGTGGTCGAACGCCGGCAGTTCCAGGAACGCGGCGCGCCCGAACACCTTCAGCCCGCACCCGGTGTCCGGCGTGGCATCCCCCAGCAGCCGCGCCCGCACGGCGTTGGCGACCCTGGAGGCGGATTTCTTCAACCGGCTGTCCTGCCGCCGGGTGCGGTGGCCGGCAACCAGGGCCGGCGTAAATCCGGCCTCCGCCTGCGCGCGCGCCAACAGGGCGGGAATATCGGCCGGGTCGTTCTGCCCGTCGCCGTCGAGTGTCGCGATCCAGGTGCCGCGCGCGGCCCGCACGCCGGTGACGATGGCAGCACTCTGCCCGCATCCGGTCCGGTGGCGCAGCACGCGTAGCGGGCGCGCCTGCGCCTCGGCGCGCAGCACGGCCGGCGTATCGTCGGTGCTGCCGTCGTCGACGTACACGATCTCATGGGCAACGCCGGTCAGCGCCGCGCGTATCTCGGCGATCAACGGCGCCAGGTTCGGCGCCTCGTTGCGCACCGGCACCACGACCGAGACGATGGGGGATGGCGGGGCTTGCATGGGGGTGCGGCGGTAGCACCTGAAGACCGTAGGCGAAAGCGGCCCGCTTTTGCCTTTCCAGCCCGTCCCCCAGCCGGTAGCGTGCCGCAATGCCCTTCGACGACCGTTCCTTTCCCAGCATCGAGGCTGCTGCCCAGCGTCGGCGGCGCCACCGCGTGGCCGCCTGGCTGTTTGCGGTCGCCTTCATGATCTGGGGCATGGTGGTGCTGGGCGGCGCTACGCGGCTGACCGGGTCGGGCCTGTCGATTATGGAGTGGGCGCCGCTCTCCGGGGCGCTGCCGCCGGTCTCGGACGCCGAGTGGCATCGCCTGTTCGCACTCTACAAGACGATCCCGCAATATACCCTGCTGCATCCGGGCATGGAGCTGGCGGGCTTCAAGTCGATCTTCTGGCTGGAATGGGCGCACCGCGCCTGGGGCCGGCTGATCGGCGTGGTGTTCCTGGTGCCGCTGGTCTGGTTTACCGTCACCGGCGCCATCCCGCGCCGCATGGTGCCCCGCCTGGCGCTGCTGTTCGTGCTGGGCGGCCTGCAAGGGGCTGTCGGATGGTTCATGGTGGCCTCCGGTTGGCTACCAGACGCTACTTCCGTCTCGCCCTACCGCCTGGTGGTCCACCTGACGCTCGCCCTGGCGCTGTTCGGGGCGGTGCTGTGGACGGCGCTGTCCACCCGCAACCCGGTTGCCACGTCCATCCGCGGTGCGGCCGGTTTGCGCCGCCTGGCGCGGGGCACGGCCGTGCTGGTGGGGCTGACGATCGTGGCCGGCGGCTTTACCGCGGGGCTGCATGCCGGGCTGGTCTACAACACCTTTCCGCTGATGGATGGCCGGCTGTTTCCCGCCGGGTACGCCGATCTGCACCCGCTGTTGCGCAATTTGACCGAGAACGTCATCGCTGTGCAGTTCGACCACCGGCTGCTTGCCACGCTGACCGCGTTGACCGCCCTGGCCACCATCGTCGCCGGCGTGCTGGCGCAGGCGGTGCTGCCGGTGCCCGCGGGCTTGGCGCTCGCCTGCCTGGGATGCGCGGTCGTCACCCAGTACGCGCTCGGCGTGACAACGCTGATCACCGGCGCCGCCGTGCCGCTGGCCATCGCCCACCAGGCGACGGCGGTAGCCCTGCTGGCAGCCGCACTGACGCTCGCCCATACGCTGCGCGGCGCCCGCTAACCCTTACCTCAGGACATGTGCATGTCGGCCTTGGCCACTACCGACGACCTTTTCTTCAACCGCGCCGATGCCACGCTGGACCGCGCTGCGGCGCATTGCATCACCGCGGACGCGCTTGCCGGTGCCGACGACGGCGAGTTGTTCCTCGAATACCGCGAATCTGAAAGCATCGCGTTGGAGGACGGCCGGATACGGGCGGCCAACTACGATACCGCGATGGGCTTCGGCCTGCGCGCCGTGCTGGGCGAGGAGACGGGCTACGCCCATGCGGGCGAGTTGTCGGAGCCTGCCCTGAAACGTGCAGCGAGCACGGTCCGCGCCGTGCGGGGCGGCCGGCATGGCACCGCCTCCGTCGGGCCGCGCAGCACGAATGCCCGGCTTTACTCGGACGCCAGCCCGATCACCCAGGACGGGTTTGCCGGCCGCGCCGCCACCCTGTCCGAGATCGACTCCTATGCGCGCGCAAAGGACTCGCGCGTGGCGCAGGTGATGGCCTCGCTGCACGGCGAGTGGCAGGCGGTGCAGATCGTGCGCGCCGACGGCAGCCGTACGGCCGACCTCCGGCCGCTGGTGCGGCTGAACGTGAGCGTCATCGTGGAGCGCGACGGCAAGCGGGAGTCCGGCACCCACGGCCTGGGCGGCCGCGAGGGCTTCGACCGCATGCTGGCGCCCGAGACCTGGCGCGCCGCGGTGGACGAGGCGCTGCGCCAGGCCGTGCTGAAACTGGATTCCGTGCCCGCCCCGGCCGGCGAGATGGAGGTGGTGCTGGGCAACGGCTGGCCCGGCATCCTGCTGCATGAGGCGGTCGGCCACGGCCTGGAAGGCGATTTCAACCGCAAGAAGACCAGCGCGTTCGCCGGGCTGATGGGCCAGCGCGTGGCCTCGCCTGGCGTCACCGTGGTCGATGACGGCACCCTGCCGGACCGGCGCGGCTCGCTGACCATCGACGACGAGGGCACGCCCACCAACCGCACCGTGCTGATCGAGGACGGCATCCTGACCGGCTTCCTGCAGGACCGGCTGAACGCGCGGCTGATGGGCGTGCGTTCCACCGGCAACGGCCGACGCGAGAGCTACGCCCACACGCCGATGCCGCGGATGACGAACACCGTCATGCTGAACGGCACGCATCACCGCGACGAGATGATCGCCTCGGTCAAGCGCGGGCTGTACGCCGTCAATTTCGGCGGCGGCCAGGTGGACATCACCTCGGGCAAGTTCGTGTTTTCGGCCAGCGAAGCCTACCTGATCGAGAACGGCCGGGTGACGGCTCCGGTCAAAGGCGCCACGCTGATCGGCAACGGGCCGGACAGCCTGACCAAGGTGGAGATGATCGGCGGCGACATGGAACTCGACGCCGGCATCGGCACCTGCGGCAAGAACGGCCAGGGCGTGCCGGTGGGCGTGGGCCAGCCGACGATCAAGTTGCGGGGCCTGACGGTCGGGGGAACCGCTACCTGAGGTCAGGGGTCAGTCGTCAGTCTTCGGTCGTCAGACAGGCAAGGCAGGCGCTCGGTTGGGCGACGGTTGCTCTATGCCTAGGGTTTAGCGCGGCGCGGGCGGAGGATTGTCCGCCGAGCGGCGACCTGCCGATCCCGCAACTGCCTCATACCCGGGCGGCGCTGGCCACCAACCAGCCGCTGCTGGCCGTCGCACTCGGATCCTCCTCGACGCGCGGGTGGATGGCGACCGACATCGCGCATTCCTACCCGGCGCTGCTGCAACGCGCGCTGAACGAGAGCCTGCCGAAGGCCGATTTCGCCTTCATCAACCGCGGCATCGGCGGACAGGATGCGCCCGAAGAGCTGGCCCGGCTCGACGCAGACGTTCTGGCCGTCCGGCCGCAGCTCGTCATCTGGCAGGTGGGCGCCAACGGCGCCGTCCGCGACGAGTCGCCCAAGGTGTTCCGTCACCTGGTGGAGGAGGGCATCGGCAAGCTGAAGGCGGCCGGCGCCGACGTGATCCTGATGGACAACCAGCGCTCTCCCCGCATCCTAGCCTCGCCCGAGCACGGCGTAATGGACCAGGCGATGCGCGACATCGCCGGCGAGACCGGCGTGAACCTGTTCTCGCGCGGCACGCTGATGGATCATTGGGCGGCAGAAGGTGCGCCTTACGACGATTTCATTGCGGTAGACGGCTTTCACATGAACAACCGAGGCTATGCCTGCCTGGCGCAGGCCTTGGCCGACCGTATTACGGCGGCGCTGAAGCAGCCGATCAGCCAGCAGATGGGGAAACGATGACGCGGTGAGCGATTGCGCGAATGGCGGTTAGCAACATTCGCTGCACGTGATGGTTGGATAGCCGATGCGCTGACTGTAAGAGCGTCGGTCCTGACTAGTCTTCGTAACCGAATTTGCCTGTAAACAACGCGCTGTTTCTTCGAGCGAGCCGGCATGCTGCCGTTTGCAGGGCTCCCGCCGCATCCGCTGTCGGTCGGATGCGACGGAGGCAAACGCCGCCGCTCTTTAGGCGGCTTCGTCCTGCTTCAGCGAGGCCATGTCTATCACGTAGCGGAAGCGCACGTCGCCGCTCAACACCTTCTTGTAGGCGTTATTGATCTCCTGGATCGGAATCACCTGGATGTCCGGCCCGATCGCGTGTTCGGCGCAGAAATCCAGGATCTCCTGCGTATCGGCGATGTTGCCGATGATCGATCCGGCCACGCTGGTGCGGTGCATGGCGCGCTCCTGGTTGTTGACCGGCGCCAGCGGCTCCAGCGCGCCTACCACCACGATCGTCTTGTTGCGCTTCAGCATGGGGACGAACGGGTTCAAATCGTGCTTCTCGGGTATGGTGCTGAGCATGAAGTCGAAGCTCGCCTTCAGCTTTTCCGTGGCCTTGCTGTCGCTCTCCAGCACGCCGGTCACGCCCAGCTTGGCAGCCTCCTCCAGCTTCTCCTTGGTGCGGGTGAACACCGTCACGTGGGCGCCCATGGCTTTCGCAATCTTGGCCGCCATGTCGCCCAGCCCGCCGAAGCCGATGATGCCGACATGGTCGCCGGCCTTCACGCCCCAGTGCTTCATCGGCGAGTAAGTGGTCACCCCGGCGCACAGGATCGGGGCGGCGACTTCCGGCTTCAGCCCCTGCGGGATCTTCAGCACGAAGTCTTCGGGCACCACGATGGAGCTGGAATAGCCGCCATAGGTGTTGTCGTAGCCGTACATGTTGGTGCCGGTGGGCGCCTTGGCCGATGGCATCATCGGGCCGTTATACGTGGCCAGCCAGCTGTTCGGCCCCTCGCAGTAATTCTCCTCGTGGCTGGTGCACGGCTCGCACTGCCGGCAGCTGTCGATCATGCAGCCGACGCCGACCAGGTCGCCCACGCGGTGGCGGCTGACCGAGCCGCCGACGCGGGTGACGCGGCCCACGACCTCGTGGCCCGGCATGCAGGGGTACACGGTGTTGCCCCACTCGTTCCTCGCCTGGTGGATGTCGGAGTGGCAGACGCCGCAGAACATCACCTCGATGTCGACCTCGTTGTGCTTGGGGTCGGCGCGGTCGAACTCGACCGGCTTGAGGCGGCTGAACGAGTGGTTGGCGGCGTAGCCGATCGCTTTGGTCATTGTGTCCCGGTCCTGCAGGCTGTGGCGCCATGACGGGTCAGGCCCGGGGCGGTTCCACTCCGTTCCCCCATCGTCACAGCTTGGCCGGCTACAGCCTGGCCAGGCGCAGGGCGGCGCCGAGCAGGTCGAACACGTCCAGCAGCCGCGCCACGTAATGATCGTGCACGGCAAAGCCGCGTGCCTGCCCATCGAAGAACTGGCGCTCAAGCCCGTCGATCATGCGCAGCAGGCGCTTGCGGTGCAGACCCAGCGCGCGCTGGACCGGGTCGGACACCACACCGGCAAAGGCGGCAAACGTCGTCGACGCCACCATCAGCCCACCCGTCGCGGCCGTCACCAGGGCGGCCGAGGCATGGACGGGAAACCACCCATACCACACGCCACCCAGCCAGCCGCCCATCGGAAATGCGCCAACCGCTGTCTGCTGGGCCAAGGTGCCGGCCAGCGCCGGACCCAGCGAGGCGGCGCCTGGCGTCAGCTTGTGCAGGGCGATCGCACCCCCGCCCAGGTTCAGCAGTCCCGTCGTGATCTCGGCCGCAGCCGTGCGGGTGACACTGTACTCGCCCAGCGCATGGGCCAGGCGTGTGCGGAAGGCTGGGTCCTCTCCATGCGGGCCGAGGGCCGCCAGCGCCGCCTGCACACGGTCGCGCACCAGCGGCTGGGCCAGGATGGCCTGGTTCAGGGCATCGTGAGTCGCCTGCCGCTTGCCCTGGGCGAACGGCAGCTCGAGCAGTTCGGTCATCATCAGCCACTCGATCTGCCGCGAGACGGCGGTGCGCAGCAGGATGGGGCGGCCCAGCACGGCGCTCGCGCGCGGCGACCAGCGCCGGATGGCGCGCGAGGCGAGCTGGAGTGCGATCTGCGGGGCGGCAAGCGACAGGTTCGCCGGCGCGCGGGCGACGTCCCAGCCGATTGCCGCCCGGTGGAGCCGTATGGTTCCACGCAGCGAGAAATGCGCGTCGACGAACGGTGCGACTCGCGCGCGCCGGGCAGCGAAGTACGCCCTTGCCCCCTCATCCACCGCCGCCCGGGCCAGCTCCGCTTCGGTTGGCTGCATGGCGGGTCCTACTGACCGGACGGGCGGGGGTTCCCTGTAGGCTGCCTTAACTGGCGCCACCCCGGCCACCATGTCATGGAACACCGCACTCGGAGTTCGCCTAAGTATGCGCCTGTCCGCCGCTTTCCTATCCTCCTTCGTCCTGTCGGCCGCCCACGCGGCGCCGCTGGCCGCCCATCACGCGGTGTATTCGCTCACCCTGGACCGCTCCAAGGAGCAGGATGTGACCGAAGCGCATGGCACGATGACCTACGACGTGCTGGACACCTGCGCCGCCTGGACCACGTCGCAGCACCTGGTGATCGACCTGACCAACAAGGACGGCCAGGATGTCCACATGGTCTCCGACTACGCCACGCTGGAGAGCAAGGACGGCACGCATCTGGACTTTCATACCAAGCAGGTGACCGACAAGGCGGTCACTGAGCAACTGGACGGCAGCGCCGTGCTGGAACACTCGGGCGGCCGCGGGCAGGCGGCGTTCACCAGCCCCGAAAGGAAGCAGGTTCTGCTGCCGGAAGGCACGCTGCTGCCGATGGCCCATACCAGCGCGGTGATTGATGCCGCTATGGCGGCCCGCAAATTTCTTTCGGTGCCGTTATTCGACGGGACCAGCGCCGATGGTGCGCAGGACACTTTTGTGACGGTGGAAAGCTGGCACAAGCCGACCGCGCAGAAATGGGCGGCGCTGTCCGCCCTGCCCGCGGGGCGCGTACATATTGCCTTCTTCGATCGCGGCCGTGCCACGCAGACGCCGGATTACGAGATCAGCATGCAATACTTCGCCGACGGCGTGGCCGATGGAATGACGATGGATTTTGGCGGCTTCGTGATGAACGGCATGCTCGATACGCTGGAGCTTCACCCCGCCCATTGCTGACAAGGCCGCCGCAGCTTTTAGTTTCGGAATCGAAAGGCTTTGCGTTGCCGTCTATTTCTGCCATCTTGGCGACGGAGAAAGGCGCGGTTCAACAAGTAATGTCACAGGCTACATCCCCATCCAACGACCAGGAACGCTACAGCCGCCGGTTGAGCGACAAGATACAAGCGGCTTTCGACCACGCCTGTGACGAGGGCGAGCTTGGTGTTGCAGGCGATCTGCTGGCCACGCTTGAGCTTGTTCTTCTTCGGGTTCCGCCCAAGCCCGACCGGCGCGAGGCCGTTGTCGCTCCGCTGATGGCCTCACACGAGCGGCTATGGCATTTGCGCAGCGGTGCCGGAGCGGATGCGGGCGCGGAGAAGCCTGCCCGGGACTGACGCGCCTCGCGCTAGATGCTAAGGCGCCGGCGATGCAGGACCAGACGACGACGCGCGCCATGATGCTGCGGCTGTGGCGCGAGCACCTGACACACTACACCGCAAGGCTGGCGCTGGTGCTGGTGCTGACCGCCGTGATGGCCGGACTGACCGCCTTGTATCCCGTGGTGATCAAGCGTGCGCTGGGCATGTTCGAGGCGCATGACAGCCGTATCCTCTATCAGATTCCGGCGCTCGTCGTTGTCATCACCTCGGCCAAGGCGGCCGCGCAGTATGGGCAGACCGTGCTGGTGACCAAGCTGGTGCTGCTGGTGATACGCGAGTTGCAGGACCGCATGTTTGCCCAGTTGGTGCGCGGCGACCTGGCCGCACTGGAGCGCGAGGCGCCGGCGGCCCTGGCCGCCCGCTTCACCACCGACGCCACCACGGTGCGCGAGGCGCTGATCCGGGCGGTGAACGCCATTGGCGACGTGGTGACTGTGGTCGGGCTGGCCGCCACGATGTTCTACCTGGATTGGGAGTTCGCGCTGATCGCGGCGGCGCTGTACCCGCTGGCCGCCTTGCCGATCCAGCGCGTGGGCAAACGGGTGCGCCGCGCTTCGGGCGGCATGCAGGAGCGCACCGGGCAGACCGCCACCATGCTGCACGAGAGTTTTTCTCAGGCGCGGACCGTACGCGCCTACCGCCTGGAAGCGGTGGAGATGCGCCGTGCGGCACAGAGCTTCGAGGAGCTCTACCGCTCGCTGTTGCGGATGAACCGCAGCCGGGCGCGCGTGGACCCGTTTCTGGAGGTTTTGGGCGGCGTGGCTGTGGCAGCCGTGCTGGGGTTTGCAGGGTGGCGTGCCGCCAACGGAGGCAACACGCTTGGCGACTTCACCGGCTTCGTGGCCGCACTGCTGCTGGCGTCGCGCCCGGTGCGGGCGCTGGGCGCGCTGAACTCCGCGCTGCAGGAAGGCATGGCCGGGCTGGTGCGCGTGTTCGCCGTCATCGACGAGGTGCCCAGCATCATCGACCGGCCGGGTGCCCAAGCGCTGCCGTCCGGACGCGGGCACCTGCAATTCCAGTCGGTCGGCTTCGTCTATCCGGACGGCCGCATCGGGCTCGACGGGCTGAGCTTTGCGGCGCGTCCGGGGCTGACGGTGGCGCTGGTCGGGCCGTCCGGCGCCGGCAAGTCGACCGCGCTGACGCTGATCCCGCGGCTGAAGGAGGTGAGCAGCGGCCGCATCTTGCTGGACGGCGCCGACCTCCGCCAGGTGACGCTGGCCAGCCTGCGTGATGCCATCGCCTATGTCGGCCAGGACGTGCTGCTGTTCGACGACACGGTCGGTGCCAATATCGGCCTGGGCCGACCAAGTGCCACCGAAATTGAGATCTGGGATGCGGCACGGGCGGCGGCGGCGGCCGATTTCATCCGCGCCCTGCCCCAGGGGCTGCACACTCGGGTGGGCACCGGCGGCGGGGAACTCTCAGGGGGGCAGCGCCAGCGCGTGGCGCTCGCCCGCGCGTTGCTGCGCAACCCGCGTATCCTGCTGCTGGACGAGGCGACGAGCGCGCTGGATGCCGAGAGCGAGGCCGCCGTCCAGTTGGCCCTGACACGCCTGCGCGCCGGGCGCACCACCATCATCGTGGCCCACCGGCTATCGACCGTGCGCGATGCCGACCTGGTCGTCGCCATGCAGGACGGGCGGGCGGTCGAGCAGGGTAGCCATGCCGAGCTGACCGCGCGGGACGGGCTTTACGCCAGGCTGGTGCGCAGCCAGGCTTTCACCGGCCAGACCGAGCCCGCGCCCCTGCTCATGGAGGATTGACCGGCCAGCCTGGCCCCATTGTTGACTTGGCTGGGCCGCACGCGCCTATGCAGATGACCGAACCGGTCGGTCAGCCAAAGCCGATTGCCGCAGGAACGAGAGAATGGCAGATACCGAGACCCCGCCCGACGAAGGTACGCTCGTCGGCACCACAGCCAAGGCCGGCGCCGCGAAGCAGGATACGGCCGAGCGCACGCAACAGGATGCCGACCGCAAGCAGGAGCAGCGCCGCAGCAGGGCCAGGCCGTTCGTGCGCGCCGGCATGGTGCTGGTGCTGGTCGGGTTGATCGCAGGCGGACTGTATTACTGGGAATCGACCAAGGACATACAGACCACCGACGACGCCTATACCGACGGCCGGGCGGTCACGATTTCGCCCAGGGTATCAGGACAGGTCGTCTCGCTGGACGTGACCGACAACCAGTTCGTCCACCGCGGCGACTCGCTGGTCCACATCGACCCCCGCGTCTACCAGGCGAGCGTGGAGCAAGCGCAAGGCCAGCTCGACACCAGCCGCGGCCAACTGGCGGCGGCCAGCCAGGGCTATCAGGTCGCCCAGGTCGATTTCCCGGCCCGGTTGCAGCAGGCGCGCGCGCAGCTGCAGGATTCGCAGGCCAACCTGTTCAAGGCGCAGACGGATTACAGGCGGCAGCAGTCCATACAGCGTGCGGCCACCACCGGCCAGCAGGTGGACTACGCGACCGCCGCCCTGCGCTCGGCCGAGGCGCAGGTCTCCGTTGCCGAAGCCGCCGTGCAGCAGGCGACGCCGGTCAAGCCCAACATCGAGCAGAGCGGCGCCCAGCTCAAGCAGCTGCAGGGTACCGTCGCCCAGGCCGACGCAGCGCTGACCCAAGCGCAGCTTAACCTGCGGTTCTGCATCGTGCGCGCACCGCAGGACGGCTGGATCACCCGGCGCAACGTGGAGCAGGGCAATTATGTCACCCCGGGCCAGCAGATCTTCTCCATCGTCTCGCCCGAGGTCTGGATCACCGCCAACTTCAAGGAAAACCAGCTCAACCGCATGCGCGCCGGCCAGGCGGTGCATGTCAGCGTGGATGCCTACCCGGCGCTAAAGCTGCGCGGCCACGTCGACAGCGTGCAGCTGGGCTCGGGCAGCAAGTTCACCGCTTTCCCGCCGGAAAACGCCACTGGCAACTTCGTCAAGATCGTCCAGCGCGTGCCGGTCAAAATCGTCATCGACAGCGGGCTCGATCCCCGCCTGCCGCTGCCGCTCGGCATCTCCGTCGAGCCCGAGGTTGAGCTGAAGTGAGCGGATCGGCGCCCGCGTGGAAGCCGCGGGCCAACCCCTGGCTGATCGCCGTCGTCGTGACAGTAGCAGCCTTCATGGAAGTGCTGGACACCACGATCGTCAACGTGTCGCTGCCGCACATCGCGGGCAGCCTGTCGTCCAGCTACGACGACGCCACCTGGGCGCTGACCAGCTACCTCGTCGCTAACGGAATCGTGCTGACCATCAGCGGCTGGCTGTCCGAGGTGCTGGGCCGCAAGCGATACTTTCTGATCTGCATCGGCATGTTCACGGTGTTCTCCTTCCTGTGCGGCACGTCCACGTCGCTGCCGCAGCTGATCATCTTCCGCCTGTTGCAGGGGTTCTTCGGCGGCGGGCTGCAGCCCAACCAGCAATCGATCATCCTGGACACGTTCGAGCCGGCGCAGCGCGGCAAGGCGCTGGGCGTGGTCGCCATTGCCACCATCGTGGCGCCGATTATCGGGCCCACGCTGGGCGGCTACATCACCGACAATTTCAGTTGGCGATGGATCTTCTTCATCAACATCCCGGTGGGCGCGCTGGGGCTGTTCGGCGTGGCGACGCTGGTGGAGGACCCACCTTGGATCAAGAACCGGCGGCCGCGCGGCATCGACTACATCGGCATCTCGCTGATCACCATCGGGCTCGGCTGCCTGCAGGTGGCGCTGGACCGCGGCGAGGACGAGGACTGGCTCGGCTCGCCCTTCATTCGGGTGATGTTCCTGCTGGGATTTTTGGGCATCGTGGGCGCCATCGGCTGGCTGCTGACGGCCAAGCGGCCGGTGGTGAACCTGCACGTGATGGGCGACCGCAACTTCGCGCTCGGCGTCGTCATGATCGCGTTCATGGGGTTCATCCTGTATTCCAGCGCGGTCATCATCCCGCAATTCGCCCAGCAGGTGGTGGGCTACACGGCCACGTTGGCGGGGCTGATCCTCTCGCCCGGCGGCGTGGTGATCATCCTGCTCATTCCGGTGGTCACGCGCGTGCTGCCGCTGTTGCCCACGCGCTACCTGGTGACGATCGGTTTCACCATGATGGGTTTTTCGCTGCTGTATTGCAGCCGGCTGACGCCGGACATGACCTTCACACAGCTGGCGCTGTTGCGCGCCAGCCAAACGGCGGGACTGGCGTTCATGTTCGTGCCGATCTCGACCATCGCCTATTCCAGTCTGCCGCGCGAGCTGAACGGTGACGCGGCGGCGCTCTACACGATGTTTCGCAACGTCAGCGGCTCGGTGGGCATTTCGATGGCGACCGCGCTGATCACCACGCGCACCCAGGTGCGTACCGCCTACCTGGCGCAGAACCTGACCCCGCTGAACCAGCCCTATAACGACCTGGTGCAACGCGATCAGGCGGCGCTGCTGAGCATGGGGCATGCTGCCGGCACCACCCACGACACCGCCGTGGGGCTGATCTACCAGACGTTGCGCACCCAGGCCTCGGTACTGGCCTATTCCGACGTGTTCAGCCTGTGCGCGGTCGCCGCATTCTGCATCGTGCCGCTGACGTTCCTATTTTCGAACTATCGGCCGGGTGCTGGGGCGAAAGCGCCGGCCGCGCATTAAGAGCGGTTTCAGGCTGGGTGTCTGCAGCCACGATGGCGCATGTAGCTTGCGCACCCCTTGGTGCTATACCGATCGAGCGAAGCGCCGATGGTTCTCCATAGCGTTTCGCGGCATCGTGGTGCGGCTTTTCGCTCCACCCATGCTGTGAAGGCGCGGCCATTCATCGCGCCGTTCAGCACCATGGCTGCTACAATCCGATCGTGCCGCAAGCCGGCGATGAATGTGGTCGTGTTCCAATG
>CAXUHU010000019.1:32841-42109 GCA_964250925.1 uncultured Acetobacteraceae bacterium | reverse complement strand
GGTTTCCACCGGCATCTGACGTGATTCGCTCTCTGTGTGCATCGATTTGCGAGGCGGACATGGCGTAGTTATGACACGATAGATCCAAGCGCCGCCGATCTGCGTGCGCCGATATCGGACCCAATTTTACCATCGGGCCCGAAATCGATCTTGCCCATAGCGGTTCGACCGCTCCGCGGCAATCAGGCGGCCAGCTTGTTGACTCGGCCCTCGGCGATGTCCGACAGCTTCTTGTCCGCCGCCTTCTCCTCGTCCAGCGTCTGCTGCAGCACGCTGGCGCAATCTTGCCGGCCAAGCTGTTTGGCATAGGCGATCAACGAGCCGTAGCGCGTCATCTCGTAATGCTCGATGGCCTGCGCAGCCGACAGCATGGCGGCGTCGCGGACGTGCTCATCGCCGCAATCGCCGATGATCTCCTTCGTTTCGGACAGGATGCCGTCCATCGCGGCGCAAGTAACAGCTTTCACCGGCTGGCCGTGCATCTGGAACACCTGCTCCAGCCGCTTCACCTGGTTTTGTGTTTCAGTAAGGTGGCTCTGGAAGGCCTGCTTCAATTCCGGGTTGGATGCCTTTTCGATCATCGTCGGCAGGTTCTTCACAATTTGGTTTTCGGCGTAGTAGATGTCCTGCAACGTGTGCACGAACAGATCGTCCAACGTCTTGATCGGCTTGCTCAACAATCCCATTGGTGCCTCCTCGTAGTTTCCCGGTCGTCGCAACGCCACGGCGCCGAAGGAGTGTCGTCCAGTCAAGAGTTGTTGAAGCTGCTGTCCTGACTCTACTGTCGCGTCTGCCGAAAAGTGTGCTCGGGTGACGGAAAGCGTCGTGCGCGCACATCTGAAGCATAGGCGGCCGCGGCCTTCGAGATCTCCTCGCCGAGTTCCGCATAACGCTTCACGAAGCGTGGCGTGAAGTCATTGAACGTACCGAGCACGTCGTCGATCACCAGCACTTGGCCGTCGCACTCCGACGACGCGCCGATGCCGATCGTGGGTATTTCGAGCGTACGCGTGATAGAGGCCGCGACCGGTTCGAGCGTGCCTTCCAGCACAACCGCGAAAGCGCCGGCCTCTGCGACCGCCTGGGCGTCGGCGGTCACTCTGTCCGCCTCCTGGTTGGTGCGGCCGGTCGCCCGAAATCCGCCGGCCACGTTTACCGATTGCGGCATCAGCCCCACATGGCCGCACACCGGCACGCCGCGCGCGGTCAGGAAGCGTATGGTCTCGGCCATCTCGATTCCGCCCTCCAGCTTGACCGCAGAGCAGCCCGTTTCCGCCAGCACGCGGGCGGCGGTGCAGAAGGCCTGTTCGGGGCTTTGCTGGTAGGTGCCGAAGGGCAGGTCCACCACGATGCAGGCGCGCCTGGCGCCGCGCACCACGGCCGCCCCGTGCGCGATCATCATATCGAGCGAGACGGCCAGCGTGCTGGGCAAGCCGTACAGCACCATGCCGAGCGAGTCGCCCACCAGCAGCGCGTCGCAATGCGGGTCCAGGCGCTGCGCCATCGGCGTGGTGTAGGCGGTCAGCCAGACTTGCGGCGTGCCCTTCATGGCGCGCAGGGCCGGCACGGTGATGGGCTTCTGGGCACCCTGAACGCTCATGGCGCAGTGCTCTCCGCGGCGCGCTTCCCAATGTCGGTGCGGACGAAGCCGTTGGGGAAGTCGATGGCGGCGACGCCCTGGTAGGCGCTGGCCCGGGCCGCCGCCACGTCCGGCCCGGTGCCGCACACCGTCAGCACCCGCCCGCCGGCCGAAACAACGTGGCCGTCCCGCAGGTCGGTGCCGGCGTGAAAAACGGCCACGTGCGGCAGGGCGGCCGCGCGGTCCAGGCCGGCGAGGGGCGCGCCACCGGCGTGATCGCCTGGGTAGCCCTGCGCCGCCATCACCACAGAGACGCAGGTCACGTCCAGCCAACGCAGCGCGAAGTGGGCCAGCTCGCCATCGCAGGCGGCAAGCAGAGCGGTCAGCAAGTCCGATTGCAGGCGCGGCAGCAGGGCCTGCGCCTCGGGATCGCCCAGCCGGACGTTGTATTCGATCAGCTTGGGGCCGTCTGCCGTCAGCATCAGCCCGGCGAACAGGATGCCGGTAAACGGCGTGCCGCGTTCAGTCATGGCGTGCAGCACCGGGCGGATGAACACATCCATCGCGGCCCGTTGCGCGGCCAACGGAAAATCGGGTGGCGGCGAGACGGCCCCCATGCCGCCGGTGTTGGATCCCCGGTCGCCGTCATGGGCGCGCTTGTGGTCCTGGGCGGCACCCAGCAGCACGGCGTGGGCGCCGTCGCAGAGGGCGAACAGGCTCACCTCGGAGCCTTCCAGGCACTCCTCGATGACCACATGCGAGCCGGCGGCGCCCAACGCGTGGTCGGTCAGCATGGCGCGAATTGCCGCTTCGGCCTCGGCCAGGGTCTGCGCCACGACAACCCCCTTGCCGCCTGCCAAGCCGTCCGCCTTGATCACGATGGGCGCTCCGCGGCGTTCCACGAAATCCAGGGCTGCTGCCGCGTCGCTGAACCGATCCCACCGTGCTGTGGGTATGCCGGCCGCGTCGCACAGCAATTTTGCGAACGCCTTGCTGCCCTCCAGCATGGACGCTGCCGCGGTCGGGCCGCAGCATCGTATGCCCGCCGCCGCCAAAGAGTCGGACAGGCCCGCCACCAGCGGCGCCTCGGGCCCCGGCACCACCAGGTCGATGGTCTCCGCGCGGGCAAAGGCGACCAGGGCGGGCACGTCCGTCACCCCGATGGCCACGTTTACGGCCAGGGTTGCGGTGCCGGGGTTGCCGGGAGCCACGAACAGCTTGCTCAGCAGCGGCGAGCTGGACAAGGCCCAGGCCAGCGCGTGTTCCCGACCCCCCGCACCCACGATCAAAACCCGCATCCGCACCCTGCCCCGGCTTTGCCAAGTAGCTCCCCTAGCATAGGCTTGGCCGATGGACGAAGCCGGCCCCGCCCTCAGCAACATACCCGAATACAGCGTCAGCGACCTGTCGGGCGCCATCAAGCGCACTCTGGAAGGCGCGTTCGGCCGGATACGGGTGCGCGGCGAGATCACCGAGCTGAAAAAATACAGCTCGGGCCACACCTATCTCAGCCTGAAGGACGAGGGCGGCAAGCTGCGCGCGGTGATCTGGAAGACCGCCCTGCCCCGGCTGGGCCTGAAGCCCGAAGACGGCATCGAGGTGATCGCCACGGGCAAGATCTCGGCCTATGGCGACCGTTCGGAATATCAGCTGGTGATCGACCGGCTGGAATATGCCGGCGCCGGCGCGCTGCTGGCGCGTGTCGAAATGCTGCGCCAGCGCCTGGCGGCCGAGGGGTTGTTCGGCGCGGCCGCCAAGAAGCCGCTGCCCCGCCTGCCTGCGGTGCTGGGACTGGTCACCTCGGCCAGCGGCGCGGTGCTGCACGACGTCATGACAACGGTGGCTCGCCGCTTCCCGCGACCGATCCTGCTGTGGCCGGTGCCGGTGCAGGGCGAGGGGGCAGCGGCGCGCATTGCCGCCGCTATCGCGGGCATGGACCGGCTGCCGGCAAGCGGGGTCGCGCGGCCGGACGTGCTGATCGTGGCACGCGGCGGCGGCTCGCTGGAGGACCTGATGGCGTTCAACGAGGAGGTGGTGGTGCGCGCGGCGGTCGCCTGCCGCATCCCGCTGATCAGCGCGGTTGGACACGAGACGGACACCACGCTGATCGACTTCGTCAGCGACCGGCGCGCGCCTACGCCGACGGCGGCGGCCGAACTGGCCGTGCCAAGCCGTACCGAGCTGCTGGCCGATTTGGCGCAAAAGGCGGCGCGGCTGGCGGGTGCGCTGGACCGCACACAGCAAGGGGGCCGCGCCCGCCTGTCGGCAGCCGGCGCCAGCCTGCCCGACCTGCCCACCATCGTCGCTAACGCGCGCATGCGCCTGGACGACCGCGCGCAGCGGCTGGATTTGGCCCTGCCCAACCTGCTCGTCGCCCGCTCCAGCGCGCTACACCGCGCCGAGCGCCACATCCCCGACCCGCACCGCCTGATCGCCGCCCGACGTGCGGCCACGGACCTCGCCGGCCTGCGCCTGCTCGGCGCGCTGCGCAGCGGCGTGGCCCGCCATCGCGAGGATGCCGCCCGCGTGTTGCCCCGCCTGACCGTGGCCGGCATCGAGCAGCGCCTGCGCGCGCAACGCTCGCGGCTCGAGGTGGTCTCGGCCCAGCTGGATGGCGCGTCGTACGAGAGGGTTCTGGCGCGCGGGTTCGTGCTTGTGCGCGACGGGAAGGGACATGCGGTAACGAGCGCGGCTGCGGTGCGCCCGGCGGCAAAGCTGCGGCTACGGTTCGCCGATGGGGAGGTTGGGGTGGTGACGAAGGGACGGCAGTGGGCGCTGCCGTTTTGAAGTGGCCCGACTGTGAGGATCTCCCCTAATTGGCACGGTCGCGAGTGCGTTGATAATGAGTCTCTCTCTCTGTCCGGCTCTGACTACATCACCTGCTATTAAAACAAGCAGAGCTGCGGCGCCGCTGCCGGCAAGGCCGCATCCGGCACCGCGAAATGCCGCGTCTCCAACGGCTCGCGTTCCGCAAAACCCCACTGCCGTGCCGCCCTCGCAAACCGCTTGCCGAGCAAATCCGCATACGGCCCTGTGCCGCGATACCGGTCGTGGAACGCGCTGTCGTTCAATTGTCCGGCCCGCGTGTCGCGCACAAGGTTCAGCACGTGGCGGGCGCGGTCCGGGAAATGCTCGCCGAGCCACGCCTCGAACATGGCGCGCAGTTCGTGCGGCAGGCGCAGTATCACGTAGCCCGCGTGCCGCGCGCCGGCGCGGGATGCACGTTCCAGGATACGCTCCAGCTCGGCATCGTTGAGGCCGGGGATCATCGGGGCCGCCAGCACCGCAGCCGGCACACCGGCCTGGGTCAGCGATGCGATCGCGGCCAGGCGGCGTTCCGGGGCGGCGGCGCGCGGTTCCATGCGGCGGGCCAAATTGGCATCCAGCGTGGTCACCGAGAGGTACACGCGCGCCAGGCCGCGGGCGGCCATGCGCTGCAGAATGTCGACGTCGCGCAATACGCCGGCCGACTTGGTCACGATGCTGACCGGGTGGCCGTAGCGCTCCAGCACCTCCAACACCGCGCGGGTCAGCTTCAGCGTGCGCTCCACCGGCTGGTAGGGGTCGGTGTTGGAGCCTAGCGCCATCGGCTTGCACGCGTAGCCGGGCTTCTTCAGCTCGCGCTCCAGCAGCGCGGCCACATCGGGCTTGAAGATCAGCTTCGTCTCGAAATCCAGCCCAGGCGAGTATCCGAGGTAGGCGTGGGTTGGCCGTGCGTAGCAGTAGATGCAGCCATGTTCGCAGCCGCGATACGGGTTGACGGCGCGGTCGAAGCCCAGATCGGGCGAGGTGTTCCAAGAGATGACCGACTTGCTGGCGTCCCGCGTCAGCGTGGTGGGCAGGGGTGGAAGGTCGGCCAATCCGTCCAGCGTGTCCCACCCGTCATCGAACGGTGCCGTCTCCCGCGCTTCGAACCGGTTGGCGGGGTTGGTCGCCGCACCACGGCCGCGTGCAGCGCCGGATGGGCGGGAAGCGGCCTTGCTGCGCAGACCGCGGTCAACAGGCGCGACGCTCTGGCCCAGCTGCATCGAAGTTCCCTCTTCGTTCTAGGCAAGACTTGCGGAAGGCTGCCGCGCAAGTCAAGAACGAAATACGAACCTCAATCCAATTGAAGGGCGGCCAGCGGGGCTTTCAGCGTCAGCCTAATGCCGGCGGGGTCATAGGAGAGCGACACCGCCGCGTTGAAATCGGTGGCCAGGCTCCGTTCGATCAGGCGCGTACCGAAGCCACGATGGATGGGCGCACACACGACGGGGCCGCCTGCCTCCCGCCAGGAGAGGTGCAGTATCGGGCCTTCCGCGTCCGGCTGGACTGTCCAGCCCACCTCCACCACGCCGCCCGGCACCGACAAGGCGCCGTATTTGGCGGCGTTGGTGCCCAGCTCATGCAGCACCATCGCAAAAGCCAGTGCAGCCCTCGAGGCAAGCACCACCTCGGGTCCGCCAATGCGGAAACGGCCGTTCGCGCCGCCGGTGTGCAGGCGCGCCGTAGCATCGACCAGGGTTTGCAGGCTCGCTTCGGCCCAGTCGCCTTGCGTCAGCACGTCATGCGCCGTGGACAGGGCCATGAGCCGGGCGGTGAGAGCTTCGCGCCCCGCGGCTATGGCGCCCTCCCCGCGCAAGGTTTGGCGCGCGATGGATTGGACCACCGCCAGCGTGTTCTTCACACGGTGCGCCAGCTCGTCCATCAGCAGCTGCTGGCGGTCCTCTGCCTCGCGCCGTTCGGTCACATCGACGACCGCGCCCGGCAGGCGGGCCGGAAGACCACGGGCGTCGCGCACCAGGCGGCCTTTGGCCAGCACCCATCGCCACGAGCCGTCGGGCTTGGACAGGCGATGCTCGATGTCGAGCGCGTCGGCGCCATCCATCAGTTTTTCGACCTGAGCACGAAACGGTTCGATGTCGTCGGGGTGCAGGTGGCTAAACACGTCCGACAGCGGGACGCCGGCTTCGGCCACCGCCGGGTCGATGGCGTGGAACCGTGCGAAATTGGCGTCGCCGAACACCTTGCCGGCTAACAGGTCGCAGTCCCAGATGCCGACCATCTCGGAGGCGCCAAGTGCCAGGCTCAGGCGCTCTTCGCTGGCCAGCAGGCGCGACTGCGTCTCCCGCGCTTCGGTGATGTCGCGGGAGACGACCAGAAGCCGTTCCGGCCGGCCACGAGCGTCCAAAATGGGCGTTACCTGAACGTCCCAAAATCGCAAATTGCCTCTCAGGGTAGGTGCGGAGCCTTGGAAATGACCAACCCGGCCGGCACGCGCGGCCTCCATCGCGCGGCAGGCCTCCAGTTTGCCCAAACCCTGCCAGAAATCCGGCCAGATGCGTCGCTGCAAGGCGGCTAAACCCTGGGCTTCGAGCAACTGGAGGCCGCCCTGGTTGATCAGGGCCACACGGCCTTCCAGGTCGAGCACCTTGATGCAGTCACCCGAGGCGGCCAGCACGCTGTTCAGGAACTCCGTATCCGCGCGTTGACGCAACGCCGCCAGATGCGCCTCGGTACGATCGCGCAATAGGCTGACGAAGCCGTGCACACGGCCGTCATCATCGCGCTGGCACACAAGCTCGGCGTTGACCCAGATCTGGGTGCCGTCCGCCCGCCTGTGCCACCGCTCGCGGCGGGTTTGGCCATGCTGAGACGCGGCCTGGCGTTCAGCCTGCGGCAGGCCGGCTACCCGGTCCTCGTCGAGGTAGTGCGTATCCAGGCATTGTCCGACCGCCTCGTCCGAACTCCAGCCAAGAATGGCGCGCGCGCCTGCGCTCCAGCCGCTGATCAGACCACAAGCGTCGGTTTCGATGATGGCCGTGTCGAAAGCGCCCTCCAGCAACGCTTCGACCAGCCGCTCGCGGGTGGAAATCAGGCTCGCTCCAGCTTTTGGCAGTGAACCCGGGCCCTGCCAAGCAAGCCCGGTCAGACCGGCCGCGCGCCCGATGACCGCATCGGGACGCAGAAAGTCCTGAAAGTCAGGCCGCCTCCTCGATCATGGCGCGTAATTTGGGGTAGATAGAACCGGTCCAAGCTCTTCCGCTGAAAACGCCATAATGGCCCGCACCTGTTTGCAAGTGGTAACTCTTCCGTGTTGCCGGAATATTACGGCAGAGGTCAAGCGCAGCCATCGTCTGCCCTACGCCGCAGATATCGTCTCTCTCCCCTTCCACCGCCAGCAACGAAGTGCGCCGGATGGCGCCCGGATCGACGGGCTGCCCATGCCAGGTCATCCGGCCTTGCGGCAGCAGGTGGTCTTGGAAGACGCGGGAGACCGTTTCCAGGTAAAATTCGGCCGGCAAGTCGGCAACGGCAAAATACTCGTCGTAGAAACGGCGATGGGCCTGCGCACCTTGGGCGTCGTCAGAGAACAGGCGGCGCAGTTGGGTCAGTTGCGCATTGATGTGCCGGTCGGCGTTCATCGCCATGAACGAGGCCAGTTGGTAGAAGCCAGGATAGACCGGCCGGCCGGCGCCGGCATAGCGAGCGGGCACCCGGGAGATGGCGCGCCGTTCATAGTCCGCGATGCTCTGTTTCTTGGCCATGATGTTGACGCGGGTGGGGCTGTTGCGCGTGTCGATCGGGCCGGCGATCAGCGCCAGCGTGCGCGGCTGGGCGGGGTTGCGGGCCGCAGCCATGATCGAGGTCGCCATCAAAGCCGGAACTGCCGGCTGGCAGATGGCCACCAAGTTGGTGCCCGGCCCAAGCTCCTCCAGAAAGCCGACCAGCTGGTCCACATACTCGTCCAGCCCAAAGCGGCCGGCCGAGAGCGGCACGTCGCGGGCGTTCTGCCAGTCGGTGATGTGGACATCGAAATCGGCCAGCATCGTCTGCACGGTCGGGCGAAGCAGGGTGGCGAAGTGGCCCGACATGGGGGCCACCAGGAGCACCTTGGGCTGCGGCGTCAGGCAGTCCTTTTCAAAACGAAGCAGGTTGCAGAACGGCGTGGACTTTACTACCGTCTCGTGCACTGCCACGGTGCGGTTCTGCATGTGCACCCCTTCGATGCCGAAGGGCCTGCGGGCGTGGGTGACGACGGCGGTCGAGAACAGCTCGGCTCCCGCAGCCATGAGCTTGACCGCCGGCAGGTCCCGCACCCGCGGCACGCGGGCCAGCAGGTCCAGCCAGAACGCCGCGTTGGCGCGGGCGGGGGCCAGAAAGTCCGACTGGGCTTGATAGAGTTGGTACAACATGGTCATCACAATGGACGCGTACTCGCAGTTGCGAAAGGGTTAAGCTAGCCTGGCGTTGGCGCGTCCGAGCGCTTCGGACGGAGCGGGAGGCTTGCATGGCGTTGACGGACAGAGGCGGTGGCGCGGCCACGCTGGTGATCAGCAGCCGGAACTACTCCTCGTGGTCGCTCCGCGGCTGGCTGTTGCTGCGCCTGTCCGGCCTGGCCTTCACCACCCGGCGCATCTCCAACGACGATGCGGTGGCGCGGGCCGAGTTGCTCCAGCAGACCAGCTCCATACGCATCCCGTGGCTCGAGCATCGCGGCCTCCACATCTGGGACGTGCTGGCGATCGGTGAGTATCTGAACGAATGTGTGCCGCAGGCCGGGCTGCTGCCCGCCGAACCGGCGGCGCGCGCACATTGCCGTGCAATCAGCGGCGAGATGCATGGCGGGTTTGCCGCGCTGCGCGCCGCCCTTCCGGTCAACCTTCACGCCCGTCGCCCCAACTTACCCCTCTGGCCCCGCCCGCGCCC